>JAJRTK010000420.1 GCA_024278345.1 bacterium
CCGGCGGAGGCTCTGCCTCCGGACCTCCGCTGGGAGCGCCGCTCCCAGACCCACGCCAGGGAGCCAGCTCCCTGGACCCACATCTTTGTGCGCTGCGCGCTTTTTTCGGGTGGCCGGTACCATGACCGAGGCCGTAATTGCGCACTACGCCTCCGGTGTCCCGCTCTCCTCGTCCTTGGTGATGACCGGGGCCGTCCTGCTCTCCTCATCCTTGGTGGAAACCCGCCCGCCTTCCTTGGATTCGTGATGAGAGATCCGGGCCTACGGTGGGCAGGGCGTGCTTGTCGATTTCTAGGCTAGAAACTGCCGGAAGCAATCCGCTACCCTTTCCCAGGTGATTTCACGAACCGACTTCAGTCCTTCCCGGCCCATCTCTTCAAGCTTGTTTTTTGGGGCTTGGAGTGTTTGAAGCACATTTCCCACTTCTTTTGCATCGGGTTCGACGATCCAGCCATTGCAGCGATCCTCCACGAATTCAAGTGGCCCTCCAGAGTCGCTGCAGGTCAAGACCGGTTTCCCGGAAAGAAATGCCTCGATGGTGACGTATCCGTAATCCTCGTCAAAGGGCGCATAGTAAACAGCGCGACACTCGGAAAAAAGGGTGACGAGATCCTTGTCCTCCACTCGTCCCAGGAGGGTGACTCGATCCGTCAGCTCCAGATCCTCGATGAGGCGCGCCAAGAGATCGCGCTGAGAGCCCTCTCCCACGATGAGGCATCGGAGCCCCCCAGGGGCGAACTGCATGGCCCGGACCAGCAGATCCACGCGCTTGATGGCTTCGAGGCGGCCTACGGACAAAATGTAGTCGCCAAAGGGGCCGGGCCGGTATCGTTCAGGGTCCGTGGGCGGCGGATAGAGAGGCCGAGAGAGAATCCCGTTGTACCGCATGAGGCGGCGGGAGACATTCCCAGAGATCGTATAAATGTGGCGGCATTCCCGGAGCGTTATATTATCGATTTCGACGATGGCTTCCCGGAGCTCCACGTCTTCCCTGGAGCTCGTAAAGTGGTAATAGTCGCTGTCGAATACATCGTACACATCCCGGAACTGGTGAAGGAGCCAGGGAATCTTGAGCGGATGACGGATGGCATAAGCCGGAAATTTGAGGGGGATACAGAGATCGATTTTGGGCAGCACCGGAGCCGCCAGATCCAGGAGCCGGTAGTTCAAAGCGCTCTGGAGAAGATTGCGCTTGGGATAGGAGACGAAGGGAAACTGAATGAGCTCGGTCTCGAAGCCAAACCTCCGGAGCTGGTGCGTGAGAGCCGCCGCGAGAATCTCGGCGCCCCCGCGAATGAACGGAGACTGGACGGTGCAGATGCAGATCCTTTTTGGGCGGCTCACGGCAAGGATTCCCCGGCTTGGGACGGGGGGCGTCTGGCGACGAGCGCGTAGTCTTGGTAGGTGAAGAGGAGCTCGTTGAGCTTGGCGAAGTTGCCGTTGATGATCTCCCACTTCCACCGCTCTTCGCCGCTACTCGATTCGATGGGAACCTGTTCCAGCTTCGCTCCGTCGGGAACCGGAGAAGAGTAAAGGACGAAGGTCTCGCGGAAATCAAGACTCTTGGCAAGGAATTCCAGCGTGGAGGAGGGAATGGGTCGAACGTGGGTGATATCGGCGTAGAAACGGCTGGCCCCCACCACGAGGTTGTCCGTGTTCAGCGTTTCCAGGATCAGATAGCTTCCCGGCTTGAGCTTCAGGCGGGAGAGTCTCAACAGCTCGATGAGAAGATCCTTCTCAAGGTGCTCGATGACTTGTGCCGAGAAGATCCCGTCAAGAGAGCCGTCCGGTTGCGCCGATAACCACGAAATGATGTCTGCTTCCGTCGCCTCCAGTTCCCGCTCCCGACAAATCCGGATCATTTCCGAGTTGATATCGATTCCCACCGCTCCCACCCCGAAACAATTGCAGAGCTCCAGGAATTCGCCGCGGCCACAGCCGAGGTCCACAACTCTTTGACACCCGAAGAAATACCCGATGTAACGCCGCTGGCGGCGTATGATCTCTTCACGGCTGCCGCGGAAAAGATCCTCGAACTCGTGGTACCTGTGGTCCCGGAGGTGATCCAGCCCATCTTGCGGCTTCGGCGGAGCGCCTTCCTGGCCCGCGTCTCGTTTGAGATCCGACAAAAGCTGTTCCAGGCGCAAAAGGAGGCCCTCGACATCCGACGGCTTTTGAGACCCCACCCTGCTGGCTGCCACCGTTTCTTCCATGAGATCGAGGCGTTGAGTGAGCGATTCGTACAATTGCTCCAGTTGGACCGGTATGCCTTCCAATAACGCCTTGGTCTCTTGGTTGAACCGTTTCTGCCGCACGAACAAAACGTAATGCGTGAGTTCGTTCAGCAGGCGAACGACCTCGGCATTGAAATCTGCCTGGCGCTTGAAAAGAAGGGTCTGGATGGTCTCGCGGTGGAGCGCGGCGGAGATCTCCTGGAATTCCAGGCGCTTCGTGCTTTCCGTGTGGATAAGCTCCAGGACGCGTTCAAGATAGGGTTCCAGGAGGTGAGAAAACAACCTCTTGAGCCAGACGATAGGACGTCCCAATAGCCGGCGATGGCTCGTGGGTTCGTAGTCCAGCGCCATCGATTGAGCCGCTTCGACGCGATGGAGCCGGGCAAGGAGCCGGGCGTGGGCCTCTTCATCGTCGGGCCCCGACACCCGCGGTGGCGCGTACCGGATGTTCCAGCGCCGGTTGATCTCTTCGAAATGCCGATACCACGCTTCGCTACGCCTATTCCCCTCCTCCCGGTAGAAATCAACTTCGATATTCCAGACTTTCCCTAGAAAATCGAGTTTCGTCAAAAACCTGGACGCGGGAGTGCCCGACGTTTTCTTGAGGTCCGAAAGCGTCGCCTGTTCCAGATCTTCGAGGGCGGAGCGGAGGAGAGTGGCTTCCTCTTGCGTGAGGCCAGAGGGCTTCGGAGGCTTGGGAAGAGCCTTTCGATCCGTCTTGGGGGCGTCGATACGGGCCATTTTTTTTCTTCCCTAGCTTTGGAGGATCGGCAGCGAACTAAACATGGCAAAGCACATTAGCGAAGCCTCCCGCTAGCGGCAAGCTCTTGCCTCTGAGTTTCGCTCTCCTCCTTTTTCTTGCCGGACGAGGAACCTCCAAGCTCTTCTTTTGCGTTGTCTTCCGCTCTCGTCGCTCACGGCCGTTCGCGCCCATCGCCCCATTTCCCCATGGACGGAGCCTTGTCCCCTAAAATGGGGTGAAACCCGAGAGTCTCCCGCCAGGGCTCCGGAGAAAGAAATGTGACCCTTCGGGAATTTGCATTCTGCGGCCAGGGGTAGTGGGATAGCGGAGTTCGGGGTGTTTGCGTCGGCACCGGTTTCGAGAAACGCCGGCGGGGCTTGCTGGTCTTGTGGTGCCGAAGGAAAGAGTGGAGGAAGGCCTGGTGTTTGATGACAAATTGCCAGTTTGCATCGTGAACCCCCAATCCGCTGGTGGAAAGACAGGGAAGCGTTGGCCTCGGCTTCGGTGCGAGCTGGAACAGTATTTGGGGGAGATTGATGTGGTTCTCACCGGCGGAGAGGGGGATGCCGTTTCTCTTGCCCGACGGGCGGCCCAACGGAATGTCAAATTGATCGTCGTCGTTGGTGGCGATGGCACCGTCAACGAAGTCGTTAACGGAGTGATGCGGGTTCCGGGCCGCCCGGAGCAGTTGACCCTGGGGATCTTGCCGGCGGGTACCGGGAGCGATCTGGCGAGGAGCCTGGGCATTCCCTCCAACTCATCGGAGGCCTTGAGGATTTTTTCCGAGGGCCGCCAGAAGGTAGTGGATGTCGGCAAAATCGAGTTCTTGGCGCTACAGGCGGAAAGAAGCTGCCGCTATTTTTTGAATATCGCCAGTTTGGGGCTCGAGGGAATTGTGGACAAAAAAGTCCGGGAGATGTCGAAGTTCCTTTCGGGGAAATTGGCCTATTTGGCCGCGTCCGTCGCCGCCCTGGCGACTTTTCGGCCTAAGGAAGTCGTGCTGCGGTCCGGGGACGTCGAGTTTCGGCGGACCATCTTGAACGTGTCGGTGGCAAATGGCCGCTTTTTTGGGGGGGGGATGCAGATTGCTCCCACGGCATCCTTGGACGATGGCCTTTTCGAGGTCGTCGTCGTTCGGGGCGCCCCCCTCTGGCGGTTGGCTGGCGCACTTCGAAGCTTATACGACGGGACTATCTACGAAACAGACCGTGTGGAGCATTATCGCCTACGCTCCCTGGAGGTCAGGAGTGCCAATGGGCAGAAAGTCTGCTTGGGGATCGACGGAGAACCGGTGGGCGAGCTGCCCGTCCGATTCAGCCTGGTGCCGGGAGCACTCAGGGTCCTGGTCTCCGGCTGAACCGATCCAGGGGGGGGAGGCTCGGGAGGCCGAGGTCCTTGGTGGGAGGTTTCGGGCAGTCCATGGTAAGAGGGGCGTAAGTGGCGAGGAGCGGGCGTCGGACGGCGCCCGATGGGAGCGGAACTCTACACAAAGTGGAGAAGAGGGGCTTCCAACTGCATGCCCCAAGGAAAGGGGACGGCCTAGTTTTCCTCTTTCTTGAGAGTTTCTGGCTGCTCATGAACCACTGGGAACGGTGCATCTCGGGTCGTGGAAAACTTGCGGCGAGAGGTTCGGGGCAAAGGGGAGCAGTGGACAAGCTTGGTCCAAACATGATGAACAAAGAAGTTCTCAAGCAGGAGGAACCCAGTCCTACGGGGCTAGTTCTCATCGATGGAAGAAAACCTTGCCATGCATCTGGTAGAGGTGCCTGCTAAGAGTGTTTACAGAACTCAGGAGTACTGCATGAAGCGGTTCGGGTGGGTGGCCATTGGGCTGCTCGTGGCATTGAGTAACTGTGGTCCGAAGTTCAGGGAAACCAACCGGAAAGTCGTCATTCTTGGCTTCGATGGAGTGGATCCCGATCTTGTCAGGCAGTTCATCGGCGAGGGGGTGCTCCCCAATCTGGCGGAGCTCCAGAAGCAGGGAACACTGATGGATCTTGGGACGACCTGTCCGCCGGAATCACCGGTGGCCTGGGCTTCGTTCCACACTGGCACGAATCCAGGAAAACACGGAATCTTCGACTTTCTTAGGCGTAGCCCAAAGACCTATTTCCCGAATATCGCAACCGTGGATAAAGTTGAGCCGGAATTCTTGTTCAGCTTATTTCCCTGGCGCCTGCCCCGGGCCATCAGCTTGATGAAGGGAACTCCCTTTTGGAAGACCATTGCCGATTCCGGAATCAGAACGATCATCCTTCAGGCGCCCGTGATCTTTCCGCCCATCGAACTGCCCGGCGGCTACATGACCTCTGGCCTGACGACCCCGGATATTCGCGGCACGCAGGCCACTTATCACTTCTATTCCACCGATGTTGCCAGCGAGAAGGCAGAGGACACCGAGTTCGGAGGGAAAGTGACTGGGCTTACCCTCCGTGAAGGCCGGGCCGAAACCAAGATCATCGGACCGTGGGATCCCGTGGTCCGACAAGAGAAGAAGGAGAGCCGGAAGCGCCTGCGGGAGATCGAGAAAAAACTGAGGAAAGATTCTTCGGACTCGTCGGCGCTGCGGGATGAAAAGAACTCCCTCAAAGAGCGATTGCGGGAATTGGAGGACCATCGGTATATCGAGGTCCCCCTCAAGTTTGAGGTCGATATCTCTTCCAAATCTGTTGTCATCCAGTTGCAGGGACAGCGGCAAACCGTCCTTGAAGGAACCTGGAGCAACTGGCTTGACGTTCGTTTCCAAGTGACGCCTCTTATCTCCATCTACGGAATCTGCAAGTTCTATCCGCGGGAAATCGGCGACCAGGTCAGGATCTACATGAGCCCCATCGAGTTCGACCCCAGGAATCCCCCACTCCCCATTTCTTACCCCTCTGGCTTCACCGCCGAGCTAGCCTCTGAGGTGGGGCTTTACAAGACTCGCGGATGGGCGGCTGAATCAGCGGCGCTCAAGGAACTCAAAATTGACGAGAAGGCCTATATTGAAGACCAAATGGAGATCATAGAGAAACGCGAGGCAATCACCCTATATACCTTGAAGAACAAGCCTTGGTCTCTTTTTATCTCCGTCTTCTCCGCACCCGACCGAACGCAGCACATGTTCTGGCGCCTCATCGATCCCAAGCATTCCCTCTATGACCCGAAACTGGTGGAGAAATACGGGACGACCATCCGGCGAATCTACCAGAGAATGGACGAAACCATTGGCAAGGTTCGAGCATTGCTCGGGCCGGACACGATTCTATTTATCTGCTCCGACCACGGCTTCCATTCGTTCCGGACTGGCCTCAATATCAATACCTGGCTCGCGGAAAATGGATTCTTGTTTCTGAAGGGTCAAGCCGGGCACCGGATGAACCTTCGGGATCTCTATACGCAGAAGAATTTCTTCTTGAATGTCGATTGGAGTCGGACTCAGGCTTATTCCCTGGGGCTCGGTTTGATCTTCATCAATCTGCAGGGCCGGGAGTCGCGGGGGATTGTTGCGCCGGGGGAAGAATATGATCGAGTGAAACGTGACATCAGCGATGGCCTCAAAGCTCTCATCGACCCAGAATTTGGGGCCAACGTGGTGGATAACGTCTACGATACGGCGAAAGTCTATTTTGGTCCCGAGGTGGGAAACGCTCCCGACCTCATCGTGGGCTTTGCCGAAGGCTATCGAGTCAGCTGGCAGACCGCGTTGGGCGCGATTCCTCCCGGAGTCCTTGTCGTCAACGACCAAAAATGGAGCGGAGACCATTGTAGCGTCGATGCCAAAACGACAAGTGGATTTCTCGTGAGCAACCGGAAATTGGGGAAGACCACGGCGAATATCGTGGATATCGCGCCGACGATCCTTGGATTGTTCGGAATCAATCCGCCGGCTGAGTTGGACGGCGAAGCAATTTTGGAGCCTTGAACCCCTATTTTATGGTATGAAATAAGGAGTGCATCTTCAGAGGGGTTTCGTGCCCGAAATCGCTCTTGGGAATGCCATGAGCTGTTCTGGCTTCCGGTGGAAGTCGCCGGGCTGCGGAAACGCGGTGGAAACCCGGTCGATTCGTGGCTCTGAAGAGTACGCAAAGGGTCAAGGTGGGGGGCTGAAACAACGGAAATAGTTGGGGGGCGAAGCGAAGGAAAAAGGAGTCTGTTGTCTTGCTGGCAGGCCCAGCGGGGATCATATATGGAAAAACCTTGTCAACATGTGACGTTCCTTGACGGGGGGATTCTGGGCGGTTTATACTCTACCCCGAGGGTCGCGGCGTGGCTTTTCTCGTGCCCAATAAGGTGGATGAATGTTCGGGTCCAAAGGTAAACGCCTCGTAGGGTTGGATATAGGGACGAGTTCGGTCAAGGCGGTCGTGCTCAAAAAATCGGCGAAGGGCTATTCCCTTGAGAGCCTGGGAATTGAGCCACTACCGCCAGAGGTCATTGTTGATCGCTCGATTTTGGACGCCGCGGTCGTGGTCGATGCCATCACGAAGCTGTTCAGCCAGAACCGCATTAAGGTGAAGGATGTGGCGATCAGCATGAGTGGCAATGCCGTGATCGTGAAGAAGATCCCGATACCCTATCAATCGTCGCAAGATTTGCAGGAATCGATCCGTTGGGAGGCGGAGCCCCACATTCCCGACATCGACGACGTGCATCTTGATTTCGCTATCCTCAACGAGGGGCAGGAAGACGGCGACATGGATGTCGTCGTGGCGGCCGTCAAGAAAGAGAAGATCAACGAATACTTGGGGCTTATCGGGCAGGCTGGACTCCGAGCACGCGTTGTCGATGTGGACGGGTTTGCCATAGAAAACCAGTATTTCGTCAACTATGGCGAAGAATCTCGCGATACCGTCGCTCTCATCGACATCGGCGCGAGCTTGATGAACGTCGTGCTTCTGGCCAATGGCAAACATGCACTTTCGAGGTACGTTCGGACTGGCGGCAATACTTATACAGATGCCATCCAGAAGGAACTCAACGTCAGTTTTGACCAGGCAGAGGCCCTGAAGATGGGCGAAGAGGTCGAGGGGGTTTCCACGCGGACGGTCCTCGATATTCTGAACTCCGTTACGGAGGACCTCTCCATGGAGATTCAGCGCTCCTTCGACTTCTTTTGGACGACCAATTCGTCTGAATCCATCGACAAAGTCATCCTCACTGGTGGGTGTGCATTGATACCTGGAATCGATGCTTTCCTGGCTTCGCGCTTGAACTTGCAGGTGGAGATAGGCAATCCGTTTCTTGCTATACCGTATAGCGAGCGGCGGTTTCCGCCCGAGTTCATGCAGCAGGCGGCACCGATGTGCGCGGTGGCTGTCGGGTTGGCCATTCGAACGATAGGGGATCGCGAGCCATGATCCGAATCAATCTACTTCCCGTGGAAACCAAGGTCCAGATTCCCAAAGCTTACACGCATTTGGCCTTGGCATTGGTCCTCTTGCTCATTGGCGGAGGGGCCGTCTACCTGAGAAACAGCATTGTCCAAACCGCGCTGGCCGCAAAGAGATCCAAGGCCAAGGAAAAGACGGCAAGAGTCAAGGAGCTCCAGAAGTTCATCAAAGGGGTCAAGACCTTTAGGAAGACCAAAAAAAGATTGGAACGCAAGCTCGAGACGATCCAAACCCTAAAGGAGAATCAGAAGGGGCCGCTTCGTTTACTCGCCGAGCTTCAGAATCGGATCCCGCGTTCTGTCTGGGTGACGCAGGTCAAGTTGGTGAGGAATAGAGTGACGCTCAACGGACTTGGTGTCACTCTCAGCGCCGTCGGTGATTTGCTGGAAAATCTCAAGAAATCGAAATTCTTTTCCAATATTGACTACAAGAAGTCCAGGGTCACAACGAAGCGAGGCCACAAGATTTATACATTTATCATGACTGCCAGATTTATCGCTGACCCAGAGAGGCATGCCAAGAAAGCCAAAAAGAAGAAGAAAAAGAAAAGAGGTCGGCGCAGGCGCCGCTAGGCTTCGCTTCTGTCGATGGAAAGTGAAGGGCTGGTTTTCTTCTAGGGAGGTCGTGGAATGGCCGGGATCGATGACATCAAGAATCTGGATTGGAAGCCCATTTGGGGGGCAACGGTCGTGCTGCTCGCCATCATGGCGGGTAGTTATTGGTATTTTCTCGAAAAGCCCGCCAACGAGAGCATGAAGAGGCTGCAGGTCCGGATCGGCAAGCTTGACGGAAAGATCCGCGTGGGAGAGGCTGCCGAAAGGAATTACGGAAAGCTGTCTCTGGAGATTCGGAAGCTAGAAGACAAGCTCCAACAGACCATCTCAATCCTTCCTCAAGAAAGCGCCTTGGACAGGCTGGTCCGGCAGGTGGAAAGCTTGGCATTACAGTCCAACTTGGACGTCAAGGTTTTTGATCCGGGCCGCAGACGGAAGAAGGGCTTTTACGGTATCCAGCCTGTCAGTCTGAGACTCAAGGGTACCTACAAGGATTTGGCCGGTTTCGTGGAAAAAGTCGCCAAGGAAGAGAGAATTATCAATCTGACGGATATCGTGATGAACGTGTCTAAGCGGTCGCTCAATATCTCCATGAAAGTGCAGGTGTTTTGGTTTGTCGCTGGAAAAAAATAGACCACTTGCGAAGAAAAGTTGGGTATAATCAACTGTACTCCCAAACCTGGATATCTCCTCGTGGATCGTGACCGCCCGGTGGGGCGCGTTTCCATCAAGGACCAGAAAAGCCCCACCGGAGGCGTCGGATACATAGGGTGGGGTTTTCAACTCACCCGTGCGTGACGTTCTTGGATCGACCGATGAGGATGACGGTGGAAATGTATGGGGCATTCCCCAGTAGGGACTTGATGAGAGTTCCGGTGTCAAGGGTGCAGGCGGTAAACTGACTTTCTAGTGAGAGACGCCATGGATAGGAGCAACGAAGTGAAAAAAATACTTGGGTTCGCGGCTCTGGCGCTGTCCCTGTTTTGGGGCGGTCAGCTTTATGCTCAACAAACCGCCGATCCGTTGGGAGACTCTCCGGAGAAGGAAACGGCTCCTGGCGAGGTTCCTCAGGATCTCGAAACCAACCCCGCTCTGCTCGAAGGTGGAGAACAGTTCGACCAAGGTGGCCGAAACATCTTCGACGAAGTGATTGCGCCGAGCGGCACGAAAAGAGGTCCTCGCGCCGAAGGCCTTCCAGGAATGGACATCAACCGGGTCGTTCTCCAGGGCATCCTCATGGGAGGCCTCGGGAATGTCGCCTTGTTGCTGGGGTCGGACAAGCAGCTCTACCATGCGAAAGTCAATCAACGTTTTTACGATGGAGTCTTGATCGCCATCGAAAGAAACAAGGTGGTTTTTAAACAGGAGGACTTTAACGAGCTTGGGCAGCCCCGGCCGCCCATTCGCCGAGAGAAATTGTTGCACAAGAAGAAGAGAAATAAACGGTTGAAGATCGCTGACGGAGGTTCTTGATGGAACGTTTCAGCTTCCGTTTTGCCCTTAGGGCTAAGCAGATTGTTGGAGCTCCGGTTCATTGTCGATCCGTGAGTTTGTACCAGACACAACAGGGGAGGGAGTGAACGTGTTTCCAGGGGCCCGATGGTTGCGCCTAAACCGACTCGTACGATTTGGTTTTGCATTGGCGTTTCTTGCAGTAGTTCATGTGGTGGCGGCATCGGATGCGCCGACTCTCATTACGGGAGTCGATGCGCATTCTATTGCCGGTGGAACTGAGGTTCTCGTTCAAACCGAGGGTCGTCCCCACTACACAGCTTACCTCTTAAACGAACCTCTGCGGTTGGCGATCGATTTTGAGCAAACATCGCTTACCGAGAGTGACTTGAGTCATCTCCCATCCCTAGATGCCTATATCCAGAAGGTCGAGGGAAAACCATTCTACGGTCGCCACGGAAAGAGCGTTCGCTTGGAGTTTTTTCTTCGCGATGACGTGGCTTACCAACTCGCGCCATCCGACGGTGGACTACTTGTGTCGTTTTACGGGGGGGCCCCCAGCCTGAGCGAGGCAACGGATAGCGCGGAACTTCCGGCAGCGGAGAAAGTAGAGGATTCCTCCGGCTTGAGCTTGGATGTTCTGAATGTTGAACCACGGGCTGACTCCGTGGCTTTTGTGCAGGTAGCCGAGTCCATCGACCTTTCGGCCAATTCTGTCGCGGATCCCGTGGCGGAGACTCCAGAAAGTCTCGGCGAGGAGATGGTCGCGAGCGAGCCTCTCGAAGACCACGTGGCTCCAGCTTTGTCACTCACCAGCCCTTTGGATACGTCTCCGGCCGTTGACGGTGTGACAGCCACCAGCGAAGAGAAACTTGCTGATGAGCTCGTGGCTTCCGTGGTCAAGCCCGTCGCGGAAGAAGTCTGGATCGACTATCGCGAGCTGGAAGAAGCCCGCACCGTGGGAGATTCCCTCGTGGCAGCGGGGAAGGCCAATGAGTTCATCACGCTGGCTCAGGCAGACTCCCCCGCGGGTATCGATGTCTTGAGTGGCATGGATGCCTCTTCCACCCGATTCAGTGGCCGCCCCATCAGCTTCGACGTCAAAAAAGTCGATATTGTTGAGCTCTTACGCGTCTTTTCGGATCTCACGCAAATGAACATTCTCATCGACCGCGGGGTGCGGGGACGGGTGACAGCGAAACTCAGAGACGTTCCTTGGGATCAGGCTTTCATCATCATCCTCAAGAACCAGGGATTGGGGTTCACCATCGAGCAGAACATTCTGCGAGTGGCTCCGCTTAAAACGTTGCGCCGTGAAATCCGTGATCAACAACGGCTCAGAGAGGCTCGTCTTGTGTCCGAACCTCTCAATACGGAGATTGTCTACGTCAACTACGCCAACCCGAAACAGCTCCTGCGAATGTTGAAGCCACAACTTTCCAGGCGGGGCAAGATCCTCAGCGATGCGCGAACGAACACCCTGATGATCCGGGATGTGCAGCAAAATATCGACAAAGCCAAGCGAATGGTTGAGATCCTGGACGTGAGAACGAAGCAGATCTCCATCAGCGCGCAAATTGTTCGGGCGAACAAAAACTTCACTCGTGACCTTGGGATTGAGTGGGGCGGGACCTTGGAGGCTTCCCCGCGCCTGGGCAATGACACGGGTTTGAACTTTCCAAACGACATTTCCTCGACTTTTGGGATCTCAGTACCAGGTGGTGGCACCGGCACCGTGGCCTTTGATTTCGGCAATGTTCTCGACAGCGTGAACATCAATGCGATCCTGGGCGCGTCAGAGGCTGTCGGGTTGACGAAGACCATCTCCACGCCTCAAGTGACGACGTCGGACAATGTCGCGGCAAACCTTTCCAGTGGCGTGAACATTCCCTATGTCAGCACGACGATTACGGGCGGAGTCGCGGTGGGCACCATCGTCTTCCAGTCGGCGACGACGAGCATCAGGGTGACGCCACACGTCACATCCGATGGCTTCATCAAGCTCAAAGTGCAGCTCAGCAACAATTTCCCCAGCGCGTTCACGGTGGAAGCGGGGCCTGTCATTGCCACCAACAGTCTCAGGACCGAAGTATTGGTCCGAGACGGAGACACTTTTGTCGTGGGCGGATTGAACTCTAGCGTCGAAGGTACTTCCCAGACGCGAGTTCCCTGGTTCCACAAAATTCCGTTTCTGGGAAACCTGTTTAAGAACAATTCCGTGACGAATGATTACACGGATTAACTCATCTTCATCACGCCCACAATCGTTGGGGATGAGACGGTCGAACGGCGGAGCCTGGTCTTTGAGGCCTATGAAAAAGAAGGCAACAGAGACGGCACGCCGGAGTCCAGCAATCCATGATTCGTGGGGAAGGAGGGAATCTCATGCGTTCAATTAAGTTTTCCCTGCAGGTCGTGGTCACGGCGGTAACTCTCGCTGGGTTGGGCTTGGGACTGGTGAGCTGCTCGGATTTAGGCAACACGAAAGCGCTTTCACATCTCATTTTTAACGGCATCCTGAAAGGAGACGGCGGGGCCTTTCTGTCCGCTGACGGAATCGTTTCCGAGGTGGCGGTTACCCTTAACGACGAAGCCGACATCTCCATCACGAACGATCCGGTTCGCGATACTACGGACGTCGCTTCCAATGAACTCTACGACGTACTTCTGAAGACTTACACGGTTTCTTTCGAGCGGACGGACGGAGGAACTGCCGTGCCTTCCACGTTTGGTGTGCGGTTGACACAAAGGCTGCCCATCAACGCAACGAGTACGGTGACCTTGTTGGTGCTTCGGCCAGAGCAGAAATATGTGCCGCCGCTGGGAGATCTACAGAACTTCGGCGTGGAGCTTGAAACCGGGTATCCCACCATTCAAACTCTGGCGACTGTTCACATGTACGGGGAAAACCTCGTCGGGGATGGCATTGAACTGAAGTTCCAGTTCAAGGTGACCTTCTGCCGGAAATGCAAGGCTTGAAAGGAGCAGGAAGGCGATGAAGTCAAAGACAACTCCCATGATGAACTGGCTCAGCATCCGCTCGACGCTAGTTTTTGCCCTCTTGCTTGGAGCACTCGTGGCCGCTTGCTCGCTGGATGAAGGCAGTGAAAACAACCTTCCCGTCGATCCAAGCGTCGTCATCGATCCCACGCAAATTACACTTTCGGTGGAACTGTTGCCCTTCAACGTCCCAGCCGATGGCGTGACCCACACAACCATCGTGGCGCAAATCCTGGTGGAAGGGAAGCCCGTGCCAAACGTGCCGGTGCTCTTCTACAGCGAATGGGGGCGCCTGTATACCGCGTGTACGACGCCGCAAACGGTGACTGCGGGGGCTTTTTCCAAGGGGCTTTCCACCAATTCCGAGGGCTTCGCCTCGACGTTGCTCCAGTCTCCCGTGCTGCCACACCTGTACAAGGACGACAACGAATCCAACACCATCGGTGCCTTTTTCCTGGTCAATGGCCAGATCTTCCAGACCATTAACTCCAGCATCATCTGGCAAGTTGGGCTAGCATCTTTGCGCTCCGCTCCAAATGACGTCGATGATTCGATTTCAGTCACCGCCGAGTTCGTCAGTGGGCGTGGAGATCCGGTCTCCGGATGTTCCGGTGTTTCCTGGTCGACGGTTCCCACCAGCGGCGTAGAGATCCAGAACAAGAGCCTTTGTGATTCCTCGGGGCGAGCCCGCACGACGGTGAAGTTCAAGCGCTACTGCGATGCCGACAAGCCATCCTGCGATTCAATCCTGGAGAATAATAAGTGTCCCGGCGGAACCACTGACGTCTGCAGTGTCACACTGGAAATGGTGGCGACGTTCAATGGGGCGGGCCTCAACGAATGCGTCTTGGATACCGATGCCAGCCTTGCGATCATCGGTTTGCTGGGCCTGAGTAGGCCAAGGGGTTGCAAGTGCATCTGACCCCCGCCTTGATTCTTCTTGCAGGCTAGCTCCTTGCACCGGCAAAAAGCGGGCAACCGCTTCCATGAGTGAGTAGGTTCTAATGTAAACCGCTTGCCGTTGGCCTTTTGCCCCTAAGGGCGTGCCGGCGGGAGTCCCGCATGAAAGGGAGGTACGCCTCCCTTTTGTGCATGGTCACGGTGTGATGTTGTGAGGTCCCATGTCCTCTGTTTCTCGACAACCTGGTTCTTCGGATCCCACGACGTTTGAAGAATCTTTCGCCTTGGCTCACTTCATGGGTTCCCCGGTGGAGCTCACCCGGGAGGTCATCCTTCAGGAAGTTTTTCCCGGTGCCTTCCCGGACTCGGTTCCAGTTCAGGTTTCCATGAGCGAGCAGCGTGCCGGCGATGCGTCTCTCTCTTTGGCGGAAGTCGCGGAGTTCTCATTCTAGGAGTCCGCGGAGGGGATTGCCGCTGAATCCTCCGATGAAGTGGCTGTTCCGGCTGCCGAGGTCACTCTGGCGGTGGATGATGCCTTTGGCCAAGCTGATGGGCAGCGTCGAGTTGTGGAGCTTCCGGAAACGGCACCCATCCAGACGTTGGCGTTGGTGGATCTTTATCTGGATCAGGGACTGGTCACCGAGGCGGGGGAGATGTTGGAGGCGATGCTTCTGGTGAACCCGAATGACGTGGGAATCCGCCAAAAATTGGCCGAGATCCAGGGCGGTTCTTTGGCCGTACTAACGCCGGAGGGAGCTCTTCTGGGCTGGCTGGCGGGAATTGAGTCAGTCAAGCGTCAGCGGGGTCTCGCCTTGTTGGTGGGGTGATTGGCGAGCTATTGGGAGCTTTTTCATGCCAGTTGAAACGGTGAACTCCATCGGTGGGCGCCTGAGGGAGCTTGTGGATCGAGTTCAGTCTGCCCATGCAGCCAGTTTGGTCGATGAGGAAGGTTTGACCATCGACAGCTACTGCGATGATTCGGCCAGCGTTGATTTCGACTCCCTGAGCGCCGAGCTCAACATGGTCCTCAACCGGGCGCGGAGTGTGGTGCAGCATCTTGAATACGGCAACATCCGCGAGCTCTCACTGGGGACAGAGGAGGTAACGTTGCTTTGCCACTCGCTCCCGGACGGATATTGCTTGGTATTAGTTCTGGGAGCCGGTGCATTCATCGGCCAGGGGCACTTCTATCTGAAGCGGGCTGCCTATACGCTTCGTGCTGAATTGTGAGGATGACGTTGGTGGGGAATCGGCCCCGGGTGCTGGTGATCAACGGCCCGAACCTGAATCTACTGGAGCGGCGTGATCCCGAGCATTACGGGCGGCTCAGTTATGCTGAGCTTCTGGAGCAAATGCGGAAGACCGCACGGCTTCTGAGTCTGGATATCGTTTTTTTCCAGTCCAACCATGAGGGCGCCATCATTGACGCCATCCAACAAGCTGACGTGGATTGCCTTGTTGTGAATCTAGGGGGGTACACTCACACTTCCATAGCCATCGCGGATGCTTTGGATGCCTCCGGTGCTCTTGTCATCGAAGTGCATCTGAGCAATATTCATGCCCGTGAGCCTTTTCGGCATGTTTCCCACGTGGCGCGTCTGGCGTGGGGGCAGATTTGCGGTTTTGGTGCCATGGGGTACGATCTTGCCCTTCGGGCTGTCCATGAACGGTTTCAGGACCAAATCCACGCCAGCAATCCAAGACAAGAAAGAACCCAGGAGACCTGAGGGCGAGTTGAATGACGGTGTACGATACTTCTGATTTTAGGAATGGCCTCAAGATCGAGGTCCGTGGCGAGCCTTACGTAATCGTTGAATTCCAGCACGTGAAACCCGGAAAAGGCAACCAGTTCACCCGAACGAAAATGAGGAATCTCAGAACAGGTGGAGTCCTGGAAAACAATTTCCGGTCAGGCGAGAAGCTGGGGAAACCAGATCTCGAAGAAAAAGAGATGCAGTTCCTCTATAGGGATGGTGACCAATACCATTTCATGGACAACGAAACCTACGAACAGACCTTTTTGACGGTAGCGCAGCTTGGGGGAGTCGAAAAGTTCATGCCGGAGAATACGATCGTCCAGATCCTATTCTATCAGGGGCAAGCAATCTCCGCCGATCTTCCCAACTTTGTGGAGATCAAGGTGGCCCAGACTGATCCCGGCGTCAAGGGCGACACGGCCTCCGGCGGAACAAAACCCGCGACATTGGAAACCGGCGCGACCATCCAGGTGCCGTTCCATATCGATGAGGGGGATCTTCTGAGGGTTGACACGCGTGCCGGGCAATTCGTTCAGAGAGTCAGGGGAGCATGACGGGCTCTATTCGCGAGGGCTGGGAGACTCCACGAACTCTGGAAACCAGTAGAGGGTCTTTGTGGCTGAAGTCTCCTTCTTTGCGATTCCTGTGTGGCAGAAATCGGTCAAAACAGCTTTCAACTCTGAGACGGCGTGAGGACAATCGAGCGCGAGTCGGCCCAGGGTGACTTGGCCTCGGTTGACTTGAGCATGGCGCAGGATGCTTTTTTCTACGGCCACCCGTGCGGATCCCGTGGCCGGGAGGCGCAAGAGATCGGCGAATTCGTAAATGATGCCACCATCTTCTTGGACTGAGAGTTCGACCTGTCCGGCCATGGCAAGGGACTCTAGAATCGCCTCGGCATCGCCAAGGCTCATCCCCGTAGCTTGAACCACGCGGCCAAGAGTGAGTCGGCCTCCGTGGTGCGATGCCAACTTGATGATGCCGACTTCTGGAGGCTCCCCAGTTTCGATGTGGCTTCTTCGTCTAGCGCTTTTCTTGCCTTTTGCCGAGATGCTCCCCACAGCTCCCAACGCCACCATTCCAGCCCCCAACAGAAGAACCATGAGACTTCCCGTAGCGGCCCCGGCCATCGTCAGCAAAAAACCAAAAATAGCATAAAGCCCGCTGCGGATTGGGGAGTTGTGCCCACGGGACAACTGCGCATTTTCCATGACGAGCAGTGGTGATTCTTCTTCCCGGGAATCCGTAGACTCCGCCAGGAATCGCTTGGAACCGCGCTCGGCCAAGGCGAGGACTCTGTTGTGGACCTTCGCTGAGTTGTACGCGTCATAGAGGGCAAGGGGAAGCGACATGGGGTAGGTGATGATCACCAGTAACGCTTTTCCCAGATGGCCGTTGTAAATTTGCCCTCCTCCGGGAAAAAGACTCAGCAAGAGAGCCAATACCGGGTCTCTGGCCTGGAGCAGGATAGGATTGCGATCATCGAGGGTGCTAGGCATGGTAGGGAACTCCGTACTTCCAACAACATGCTAGCGGAGGCGTTTGTTCCTGGCAAGCGGGAGAACCATCGGATGTTGCAGTGCTTGGGCCTTTGTGTTAGCCATCATGCATTGTGGCCGGGCTGCGGCTTCGTGAGTTGAGTCATGTTAGCCTGAGGCTGGCGGGGTGTTCAAGGAGTTTTCGATGACCGATTATAGCAGTGATCATCTTAGGAACGTGGCATTGGTCGGCCATGGGTCGGCGGGCAAGACCTCTTTGGCTTCGGCTGTGCTTTACAATGCCGGCATGGTCAATCGTCTCGGACGGATTGACGATGGTACCACGGTAACCGACTACGATGAGGATGAGATTCAGAAAAGACTGTCCATCAGTCTGACGCCCTGCTATGCCGAGTCTGGCAAAATGAAGGTGAATATTGTCGATACACCTGGATTCGGCGACTTCGTTGCCGATGCTCGTGCGGCTCTCCGGGTCGTCGAAGGTGCGGTGCTGGCAGTTTGTGGCGTTTCCGGAGTCGAGGTTTATACGGAGAAAACTTGGGAATGGGCCCGCGATTTTGGTGTGGTTCGCCTGGCATTCATCAACAAGCTGGACCGAGAACGAGCAGACTTCGACAGAGCCCTTGCTTCCCTCAAGGACACGTTTGGTGATGGCTTTGTTCCCCTCGCGATTCCCATCGGCAAGGAAGGGGAGTTCCAGGGGGTCATCGATCTTTTTTCCATGAAGGCGCATTACGCCGTCGAGAGTGGGAAGAGCCAAACAGGTGAAATTCCAGAAGAACTAAAAAGTCAGGCCGAAAGTTTCCGGGAAAGTTTGGTGGAGGCTGTTGTCGAAGTGGACGACGAGCTCTTGGAAAAATACCTGGAAGGGGAGACTGTCGCCCATGAGGAGCTCAGAGAGGCTCTCCGCAAAGGTGTGTTGGATGGTTCTCTTTTTCCGGTCTTGTGTGGTTCCGCCACAAAGAACATCGGAACCGACTTGCTTCTCCGTTATGTTCTGGAGAATGTGCCCTCCCCCGTGGTCGGGGATGACTGCCAAGGCAAGTCGCCATCGGGAGATTCGTTGACCCGGCCCCGCTCAGGTGTTGCGCCGTTCTCGGCCTATGTATTCAAGACCATCGCCGACCCCTATGCGGGGAAGATCACTCTTTTTCGTGTGTTTTCCGGGAGCCTCCAGAGTGATTCCTCGACGTACAACTCTACCCGGACCACCTCCGAGCGCGTGGGGCATTTGCTCCTGCTACAGGGGAAGGAAAGTAAGTCGGTTCCCCAGGTCGTAGCCGGGGACATTGCGGCAGTTGCCAAGCTCAAGGCGACGGGAACGGGAGACACTCTCTGCGATGCGTCCGATCCCATCTGCTACGAATCCTTGCCCCCACTGCCCAGATTGATGTCATTTGCAATCGAACCTAAGAGCAGAGGTGACGAAGAAAAGATCACCAGCTCTATCAAACGGCTTTGTGAAGAAGATCCCACTCTGGAGTTTAGCCGTGAAGAGCAGACGAAGCAGCTCATCCTCAGTGGCATGGGCCAGCAGCATATCGAGGTCGCTCTTGGTCGTCTGAAGAGAAAATTTGGCGTCGAAGCGACCTTGAAGCTTCCGAAAATTCCCTATCTGGAAACCCTTGCAGGCAAGGCGGACATTCGTTATCGCCATAAAAAGCAGACTGGGGGAGCCGGGCAATTTGGCGAATGTGCGATTCGCATCATGCCAAATCGGGGAGAGGGTTTTGAATTCATCGACAAGATTGTCGGTGGTGTGATCCCCGCGCAGTACATTCCCAGTGTCAAGAAGGGCGTCCTCGACAAGATGAAAGAAGGCGTGCTGGCTGGATTTCCCGTGGTGGATGTACGGGTCGAGCTCTATGATGGGAAATACCATCCGGTGGACTCTAAGGACATTGCTTTTCAGATCGCCGGGCGGCAGGCTTTCAAGGAAGGTGCTCTCAAGGCCAAACCTGTCCTCTTGGAGCCGATTATGATTCTGGAAGTGGTGGCTCCGGAGGAGAAAGCCGGAGATATCATGGGGGACTTGAATTCCAGACGGGGCCGCGTTCTGGGAATGGAGGCGGTTGGGCGTAAGCAGCGAATTCGCGCCGAAGTCCCTTTGGCTGAGGTGCAGCGCTATGCGCCGGATTTGCAGTCCATGACTGGGGGGCGCGGAACGTTCTCTTTGGAGTTTTGTCGCTACGATCAGGTGCCAGCGCTTCTGCAGGACAAGATTGTTCAGCGGAAATTGGCGGAAAAGGAAGCGAGCTGAGCTAGATTCATCGGTGCCATGAGCATCTAGCTCCGGATCCTCGACGGTGGTGAGGCGGGTTTGAAACCCTCCTCACGACGCCCCTGGGTTCCCTCTTCTTTTTCCTTGGCGGGAACTCGCCTGGACCCGCTTGGGTGCCATCCGTGGAAAGAAATCCTGGGTAAGCGTCTTGACACCGAGCGGGGCAGGATCGAATAATATAGACGTTGCCAGGGACGTGAAAAGGCACAAAGTAAACCCATTTGATCGGGCGGAATCCATGAGTCGACGGCGAACCGAGGAACTCCGGTGTTCCTTTTGTGGGAAAAATCACGAGGACGTGCGCAAGCTCATTGCGGGGCCGAAGGTCTACATCTGCGATGAATGCATCCTTTTGTGCATTGATATCGTCAATCAAACGGTTCCCGGAATTACCGAGCACGAGAGATCTCGACGAAAGGAACTCCTCAAGCCCCGGGAGATCAAGCAGCGAATTGACGAGTACGTCATCGGACAAGAAAAGGCTAAAAAAACTCTGTCTGTAGCTGTTTACAACCATTATAAACGCATCCAGACCATGCGAGACGACCCCGAGGTGGAACTCCAAAAATCGAACGTCCTGCTCCTTGGCCCTTCTGGTTGCGGAAAGACCCTCGTCGCCCAAACGCTGGCCAAGATTTTGGACGTTCCATTTGCCATGGCGGACGCGACGACTCTCACGGAAGCCGGCTATGTTGGGGAAGATGTCGAAACCATCATTCTGAAGCTGCTCCAGTCCGCGGACAACAATGTGGAACGAGCGGAAAAAGGGATTGTCTACATCGACGAAATCGACAAAATTGCCCGGAAATCAGAGAATGTCTCCATCACACGAGACGTCTCAGGTGAAGGCGTTCAACAAGCGTTACTCAAGATCATCGAGGGTACGGTTGCCAACGTTCCCCCACAAGGGGGCAGGAAACATCCCCAGCAGGACTACATTGCCGTCAATACGACGAACATACTCTTCATCTGTGGTGGCGCCTTTTCTGGGTTGGAACAGATCATTGGGCGACGGATTGGGCGCAAGAGTGTTGGATTCCGAGCCGACATCAAGTCACGGGAAGATCGCAACATTGGCGAAGTGTTGCGCCAAGTCGAACCCGAGGATCTTTTAAAGTTCGGCTTGATTCCAGAATTCATCGGGCGGCTCCCCATTATCGCGACATTGGATGAGCTCGATGAGGGGGCTCTGGTTCGCGTTTTAACAGAGCCGAAAAACGCTCTGATCAAGCAATACAAAAAGTTGTTCGAGTTCGAAAAAGTGCGCCTTCAATTCACGGAAGATGCCCTCCGATCTATTGCCAAAAAGGCGATCAAACGGGAGACTGGCGCCCGCGGGTTGCGCTCCATTCTTGAGTCGATCATGTTGGACATTATGTTCGACTTGCCGTCGGAAAGAAACATCAGAGAGTGTGTCATCAACGAGGAAGTCGTTGCGGAACAAAAGAAACCGATTATGGTCTACGAAAAGGCTTCCTGAGTTCTTCTTCATTGATTCCCCTTGGAACCTGTAAGAATTCTACTTCCCGTGTTGGCTTTCCCTGACTCCCTGATCATCGGAGGCTGCGATCTGAGGGGCGGGAGTCTATTTTACAGGCTCTTACCCCATCGCGGCTGAGTGGGAGCATCGGTGGCGGCGGTGCTCTTCCCGTGCTGCCGGGCTCGTAGGACTTCTCCTTCAGGGGGCAAATCAGTCAGTCCCAGGTGGAACCATGCTCAAGTTTCTCTTGAACGCTCTCAAAAGACTCTTTATCTGGTTGTTCTTGTTTGCCTTGGTGTTTGGTGGGAGTTTTTATGGCGGCATGTGGCTCGCGACCCAAATCTGATGGTGGCGCCGCTGGGCGGTCGGGAGGTTCGGAGGGCGATGGCCTGGAGTTGGGACGCGGAAGACCGAATCGGCCATCTCGCCTTGGTGGCACTCTGTTTTGCGAATTGGCTGGCTAAGGACTCGACCTCCTGGCAGGTACCCGCCTTGTTGGGCGCCTTGGCCTGTAGTCTTCTGTGGTTTTGGTGGCGACACAATCGGGATCAGCTCTCGCTGGGTTTTTTGTTAGTGGCTTTTTCCGTGGTTTCGCCGTGGGGGGCGCGGACTGTCCAGCCGTTTTTCTCGACGTCGCAACAGACCACGGCAGGTGTCGCACGGGGTCTTCAAGAGAGGTTTTCCCTCTTGGAGGGGGATCTAGCGGACTGGGCGAAGCAAGTTGCTGAAAACAGTCTGCTTCAAGAGGCCTTGGAGGGTTATGGAGCAGGCACTTTGTCCGAGGCGGCGGCGCGACTCCAGATTTTTCCCGTGTTACTGGATCTTGAGCCGCCAGCGCGCCTCCGGCACCTTGAACACGCTCTTGGAGTGTCGGTCCTGGGTCCTAGCCGCGAGCTGCTCGCATGGGCTGGAGCGACTGTGGAGAGTTTTGATGTAGACCTGGACCTGGTTCGCGAGGGCGCCACCTTCTACGTTGAAGATCTTGCGCTTTCCGCCATCAAAACCGTCGTTCCGCTTCCTGGCCGCACTCAGGCCAATGGCCATGTCTCTGTGGATCTGGTGGTGCGAAAAACGGGGCTGCTTGGCGAGGAGACGGACTTTCAGAGCCTTGTGGAGCTTCTGGAGCCCCCAGCCGGCTGGCAAGTCATTTTCATTCCTCGGCGCGAAGCCGTGCGTTTTTTAGGAGCTGCTTCGGATTGGCAGGCGGAGGTCGCCCTTGTGGCGAAGCCAGGCCGCTCTCTGGGGAAACTGCTCCTCAAAGCCGGTAACCAGGGCTTTCCGCTGATGCGCATCTCTAGCCTATCGACGGTTCGGTGGTGGTTTTGGAAGTTGATGGTGGGGCTCCTGGTGGTTTTTTCGGCGCTCGTTTGGGGGAGAGGTCTCCAGCGCCTCCATCGACGCAGAGCCGTGGCTGATGCTCTTCTGCTCACCGCCGCTTGCGTCATGTTGTTCTTTCCGGCACCAGAGTTTTTCCGAGGCCTAAGATGGGGGTGGGGAGAGGTCCCGGAGTTGTCCGTGCGCTTGGCGTTTCGAGGCGCGATTGTGCTGACCTTGGCCGTCTGGTCGATTTGGATTTCCATTTGCTTCAACGTGTCAGAGCCGAAAGGGGCGTGGGCTTCCGGATTATCCGCCGGTGCGGGGGGGGCTCTTTTTGTCTGCTGGGCCACCGTGGGGGATCATTTGGTCGGCGATTTCGTCAGCAGGACTCCCATCGAAACCTGGGGTCCCATCGCGGTGAGCGCTGTCAGACTGCGGATGATGGGACACTTTGTGGTCCTTGCCGGTCAGTCCATTGTCTTGGTGTTGGTGGCTGGATTGTTGAATCGCTTTCGTTCCCCGGTTCGCTGGGCTGTGCTTCTTGCAAGTAGTGTCGTTTCCCTGGCTTTAGGAGCCGAAGTCTGGACCGCCGCTTGGGCGCTGGGGCTTGTGACCTTGGCTTCTCCGTGGGCGGGGAGCCGATTTTCCAGGATGCGTTTTCGCTTGTTGCCCGCGGCTCTCGTTGGTTTGTCCTGGGGCTTTGCCACCACGGTGAGTTATTTTCCTTTGGTGGAAGGTTCAGCAAGGGAGGCTCGCCATGGCAAGGCCGTGGCGGTAGCACTCTCTCTGGTCCAGAGTCCTCGGCCGATTCGCGGCAAATTCATGGAAAGACAGCTCAATGACTTCCTGGAGCGGACCAGCCTCTGCACCGATCTCGCCCGTGAAAATGATGAGCTCCTTCGTCGCCTCTCGGCGCTGTACTGGATCGAATCGGGTTTGTCCCGGTTGCCGTCAGCGGAATCGTCGCTTTTCTTGCTTCTTGCTGATGGCACCAGGGCCAGTAGTTTTTATACGTACGTTCAGGATTACGACCTGGTGGAGCAATCGTTCATCGGGGAGTTGCTCCAAAGACGGAGGCCCACGTCAAAAACCGTGCCGCTCAAGGATCATACCGTTCAATATGTCGGTTCTCCCGTACATTGCGGCGGAGTGTTGGTGGGATATGTAGGGATGTCTCTCATCACCGGTGAGTTTGTGGAACTTCCTCCGGGTCTTTTCGAGGGCAGCAAGATATTGCTTGTGGAGCTGGAAGACGGCGCCCCCATCGATCCCTCGGATCCTCCCTTGAGACCCCCCATCACCGAAGGACCCAGGCAGGTCGGGGGTCGGATTTATGATGTGAAGCTGCTTCCGGTGGAGGGAACCCCAGAGTTCGATCACCTGGCGGTTCTGCTCCGGCGGCCGACCTTTCTGAAGCGCCTCTACAACTTCCTTTGGGCCGCCGTCTCTTCCGCGGCTTGTGTCGTCTTCCTTTTATTGGCAGGGAGCTTCTTGTTGAAGATCTTGTCCCCCGGGGAGGACGTAGGGGTGGTCTTGAGCTTTGCCGACAAGATCTTTGCCGGATGTCTCTTCACCAGCCTGATTCCCGTCCTCATCATCTCTCCCGTGTACCGAACGATCCTCCAGGATCGCTTGGAACGAGGGATCAAAGAGCGCGGGTCACAAGTTTCCAGGGCTGCCCAATCAATGGTTCTCGACGCCGGACTGGATCTTGCCCAATCTCTTGTAGGACGTTTCGATGGGACTTCTTATGAGCCCTCCTCGAAGACCACTTCGGCGCCCACCCGGCCTCACCTGCCACAGGAGATGCGGCGAGTTCTTGGCCGTGAACCCATTTTGTGGTGGGTGCTTTACGATTCCAACGGGATCGTCGTCGAAAGCGCCGCCCCTACCAACCGACCTACAGATGCGGAACTCACTGCTATTGTTCGCGAAGTCCTTCAGCTTGGAGAGCCTGTGGCAACCTTCGCAAGCTCCAGGGGAAGAGCCGTTCAGCTTGTCGTTTTACCAGTTTCCGGCGAACAGCCTTCTATCCAAGGCGCCTTGGTCTTGTCCCTCCGCCTCTTTGCGCGCCTGACCGATCAGCTTCTTCTCAAGGCCCGCCAGAGCTTGGGGTATGAGGTCGAGCTCTATTCCCCCGATGGGTTCCTCCAGGCATCATCCCGCTGGCCTTACTTACAGCTCCGAAGCCCCTCGAGGAGGATTCATCCCGAGGCCTTCTACCTCATGGGGGTCCATAGCGGAGAGGTACATACGGTGATCCGGAAGCAGCGGGAACAATACAGGACATTCACAACCTTCAGAACCTGCTTCAGCCGCTCCGGACGACCAAGCGGCTTCCTGGCGGTTTCCATCGATCTTTCCGCTCGCGAGGAATTGGTTGCGGAGCTCCGGGACATGGGGATGCTCATCTTTCTCATCGCTTTTTTCGGCTTCTTGCTCTCCACATTCGTGGCAACCTGGCTGGCAGGGCGCCTTTCACGGCCCCTCTCTGATCTCATGAAGGCCACGTCAACCGTTGCCTCCGGAAACCTCGATGTTCGGCTCATTCCCCGGAGCGATGACGAGATCGGCCATCTTGTCACTGCCTTTGACTCCATGGTAGCCAGACTCAAAAAGCAACGCACCGAGCTCGCTCGGAGTCAGCGCTTGGCCGCCTGGGCCGAAGCCGCACGGAGGGTCGCCCACGAGATCAAGAACCCCTTAACCCCAATCCTACTGTCCATCCAGCACTTGAGGCAGGTCTGGGACGAGGGATCTCCCAACTTCGGCCCCCTCTTCTACCGGTGTAGCGACACCATCGTCGAACAAGTCAAGTCGCTCCAGAGAATCGCCACCGAGTTTTCTCGCTTTGCCCGTCTTCCCGAGCCAAAGCTCGAACCATGCGACCTCAATAGCGTAGTGAAATCCGCCGTGGCCGTCTTTTCCGAAGGCCTCCCAGACAGAATCCAACTCGACCTCGATCTCACGGACCAGAATACACGATGCAACCTCGACCAGGAAGCCATTTCAAGAACCCTTGTCAACCTCATCCAGAACGCCGTGCATGCCATCGAAAAAAAAGGCGTGATTCGCATGAGTACGCGGCCAGTAGATCAAGACTCCAAGCGCATGATCCGTCTCCGCGTGGAAGACTCTGGGAGTGGAATATCCGAAGAAATCCAAGCGCGGCTCTTCGAACCCTACTTTTCCACGAAGGACCATGGAACCGGATTAGGCCTCGCCATCGCAAAGAAAACCCTCGATGAACATGGCTGCACCATCCAGGTGAAGAGCGAAATGGGGCGTGGTACGGTCTTCAAGATCGATTTTCCCGCCCTCCCCCAAGAACCAGACCCACCATGATGCCTATCCCAACAGCACTCCCAAGGACGATGAAAAGCGAGGAGAGCTCCACAAGCCCGTGGCGGCCCGTGACGGGGGAGAATGCCATGAACCGCAGATAAAGACGCCACAAAAAGTAGGTTCCTCCGCTGGCCATCAGGCTTCCGCGGCTCAGGTTCCGAAAGGAACTGTCTCTTCCGCGCTTCCCGCTTACAAGAAAAAGAACGAAACTCGTGGCGATCCAAAGAAGAAGCAGACGGTCAAATACAATTTCCCGAAAAGCGAATTGCAGCATGTTGGTCAGTGGAGAACCCCCTAAAAGCAAATGATTCTATCGCTTTCCAGACGGAGTCACAGCAAATAGGCTTATTCTTCTTTGGGTTGCCTTCCGCTCCCGTCGCTCACATCCGTTGCGCGCCCCTCGCCCTTCCTCACCCCTAAATGCAGCTTGTACCGCTAGATCAGTTGTTCCAATGTCCTGAGCTAAGGCTGCTTTGGCTCCAGTGAAAGACGGGCTAGCTTCATTTCGGCTTCTCGATCCATTGGCGAGTATTGGAGAAGCTGTTTATAGCTTTCCCGGGCAGCCTGGATTTCCCGTTGCTCTATCTGTAGCTCCGCCAAGCGGGTCATCGTTTCCGACATCTTCTTCCGAAACTCCAGTTCTTGTGGAGGCATGATCCCACTCTGCCGAAATATCTCTTCATAGATCCGGTGCCCTTGCTTGTAGTAGTAGAGGGCTTCTGAGAGCGATTCGATCTTCTCTTCTTTCCGCGCTTTGGCCGCCAGGGTCGTATAGATGTCTAGCATGAATGCCTCAACCTCGGCCCCAGAGAGGAAAACCTTGCCTCGGCGGAGTTCTTCAAGGAGCTCCGGATTGTCCAAGCGCCCTTGCCATTTCTGGTCGTAGCCAACGGGGACATCGCGAGGCCAGTCCCAACCCACGAAAAAATATCGGCCCTGTTCCATGACTAGGATGGGGGAATCGGACTTCAGCTTCATGCGGAAGGAGTGGGAGTGGAAGTGGAAGACGATGGCAAGAATCGCGGTGACCAATAGAATGGCGAGTCCCAGAAAGCCAGCTTGATGCCTCATGAAGAAACCGCCTCGGGCAGCACCGGAGAGAAGCGCGGCAATTTCCGGATCCTCGAGATCAAGCTCTTCATCCCGCACCATCCGGCGGCGCGGAGGCCGCCTAGACCTCGAGGCTTGGCACGCCTCTCTTGGGCTAGGGCCACTGGAGTGCATAGCCGCCGGCTTCATTCGCCCCCAGTCGCCGGGTGATTCCTTGGAGGCGGCCCCTAGTTCCGAGGCCTCATCCCCACTCTGGCTCGGTGTCGCCGAGCCTCTCCCGCTGGCTGCGGCGGGAATGCACGCCGGCTTTTTGGGCAGCCTAAGTTCCCCGCTGGACCCATCAGCTCTCGATTTCCCGGAGGGTTTCGGGCGGGTCGAGGCCGAGGGCTCTATTTTGGGGGGCGGGAAAGCGTCGTGAGAACTCCTCCGTTTTCGGAGCCGGCCCTCGAGCTTTTTGATCCAAAGTTGGACTTGTTCGTGCTCCGGATCGAGGTCCAGGACTTGGCGAAATACCCGGAGCGCCTCGCCTGGCTGACTTCGTTCAAGGTAGGTTTTCGCCTTCTTGATAAGAATCTTGGTTTTCTTTTCTTGCAAGCTGTTGTCGCCGCGCATGCTGCTCCTCCAGTAGAAGAGGATAGGCTAAATCTCTCTTGTGGCCTTGTCAATGAGCTGCCGGCTTTGGCTTTTCACAAGGAGAAGGGAACTTCTAGATCGATTCGTAATCACCACTTGAAGCTCCCCGGGAATCAGCCAGCACCGCCAGGGAAGCAGATCTTCGGTCCCGCCCGGCCAATGCAGAAGAGATCCCGGGTCTACAGGAACCAGGAGGGACGGGCCTCCTACCTCTAATCGCTCTTTCTGGCTATTGATGCAGAGTCGTTCCATACTAAAAGGGCACGAGGCTCCAAAATCTGGGCGTCGAGCGTTCCGAGTCAGGAGTTCGCCATCTTTTCGGGGCGTCCAGCACAGGGCTTGGGCAGCTTTCTCCAGGTGCAGATCCCTGCCCTGTCTCTGCCAGTCGTGAATCCGATAGGTTCGATCAGATGTCTGTTGTACCTCAAGAAGGGTGACACCAGAACCAACGTAATGGATCTCCCTCCCCGGAACAAGCAAGAAGTCATTGGGCTGAACCTCGAGCCGCCGGAGTGCGCCGAGGAGCTCAGTGCTTCCAAGGAATTGAGCGTTTCGTTGCTTCGGTTGGCCAGTGAACCCGAGTCCAACATGCCCGCCCTCGGAGGCCAAAATAAACCAGGCTTCCGTCTTCCCGTTGACATCCCCTTCTAGCAGTTGGGCCATTTCGTCGTCGGGATGCACTTGAACCGAAAGTGCGTGGCGGCTCTTGAGGATCTTGATCAAGAGTGGAAAACTCCCGTCCTTGCCCACTCCGGGAAAGGGGCTATCCAGCTCCTTCAGAGCCTCTCCGATGGTGAGCCCGGCAAGGGGGCCTTTGGCTACGGGTGTTCGAGCCTTGGGGTGGTCGGAAGCCAGCCAGACCTCTCCAATGGCCTCGTCCTTTTCCTGTCCAAAGCTCCTCCCCAGCTTGGGATCACCCCAGACTTTCGGAATGAGTTGGGGTTGGAAGAGGAGAGGCCGTGCGTCGCGCCATTTTGGCGCCCTTTCCTCGCGGACTTTCCTGAGTCGCGCCATTTTGGCGTGATTCTGTGGGGCGCTCTGGCCGCGTGGCGGGTAAGGTTTGGGTTTTAATGGTTTTTTTTGTTTTGGCATTGCACTTGCTTCTTGGCGGGGCGTGCCTTCGAAGTGAAGGTTGGATGAACGCAGTGGATTTTGGAGGAGAAGAGAATGAAGATTCGACCATTAGGTGAGAGAGTTTTGGTTAAGCGCATCGAAGAAGAAGAGGTCCGCAAGGGCAACATTATCATCCCCGATACCGCGAAAGAGAAGCCCCAACAGGGTGAGGTTATCGCCGTGGGTCCAGGTCGATGGGATGACGGTGGGAAGCGTCGTGCGCCAGAAGTCAAGGAAGGTGATCGGATTCTGTTCGGCAAGTATGCTGGCAATGAGGTTAAGGTTGGGGACGAAGAGTTCTTGATCATGCGCGAAGACGATATTCTTGGGATTATCGAGTAAACTTTCGCTCTCAAGGGCGGGTCTTGGCCCGCCTTTCCTTTTTGGCGTAGCTTTTTTGTGCGGCCTCTTTTTTTCTTTCTTGGCCATTCTCGGGATTGAGCCCTTGAGGTGGCTCTGTTTGAGTCGTCTAGGCGGTTGTGTGGAACCGGTTTCGCGGGATTCTGTTCATGTTGTCTCGTGGCGTCTTGCCAACCGGCTTTTTCTTGTCGGTGGTGGTTCGTCAGGGCCAGCGCACCATGCGAGGGACGGGAGCGGCCGCGAGTGGCCTGAGCGGAACGCAACAAGAAGGAAAGCCCGGCGATTCTCCAGGCTTTTATCGTTGGGGCTTGGTCTCGGCGTGCTCCTGCCTCTGGAACTTGTATGATGAGGGCTTGGTCTCGCCGAACTCCTGCCTCCAGAACTTGTGGCCGTGGCTTGAAGGGCGATCTCGCGACATCATACTCATGGGAAGTGGGGCGGTAAAATGGCAGATTCGATGGAAGAGGTGCATCGTCAGGTCGAGGCGGAGTCAGCTTTTGTCACGGATCTCATGGCGGAGATCGGACGAGTTATCGTCGGGCAGAAGAGGATGGTGGAGCGTCTGCTCATCGGTTTGGTAACCGGTGGCCATGTGTTGCTCGAAGGCGTTCCTGGGCTGGCGAAAACGCTGACGATCAAATCGTTGGCATCCAGTGTCAAGGCATCGTTCCAGAGAATTCAATTTACGCCTGACATGCTTCCCGCCGATATTCTTGGCACCCTGATTTTCAACCAGAAGACCAGCGAATTCGTGCCCCGAAAAGGCCCGATATTCGCGAATTTCGTTCTTGCCGACGAGATCAATCGGGCTCCCGCGAAAGTCCAATCAGCCCTCCTTGAGGCGATGCAGGAAAAGCAGGTCACCATCGGCGACCGCACCTATCCTCTGGAGGAGCCTTTTCTGGTCCTTGCAACACAGAATCCCGTGGAGCAGGAAGGGACTTATCCTCTTCCCGAGGCGCAGGTTGATCGCTTCATGCTGAAAGTGACCATCGGCTATCCCACCAAAGCGGAGGAGCGGCTCATTCTTGACCGCATGACCGCCGAGGAAATCCCGGAGATCCGAGATGTCATCACGCCGGAGCGGATCGAGAAGGCTCGGGGTGTCGTTCGCAAGATCTATCTTGACGACAAGCTCAAAGGTTATATCATCGACCTCGTCAGTGCCACGAGGAGCCCTAGCGACTACGGGCTCCCCATTGACAACCTCATTGAATATGGCGCTTCGCCGCGGGCCTCAATTTACCTGGCTCAAGCGGCAAAGGCTCATGCGTTCTTGCGTCGCCGGGGCTACGTCATTCCCGAGGACATCAAGGCGGTTGCCGAGGATGTTTTTCGCCATCGTGTCATTTTGACATATGAAGCGGAGGCTGAAGAGATTGGGCCTGAGCAAGTGATCCAGCAGATTTTTGATGCCGTCGAGGTTCCCTAGCTGAACAGGTGGCATGAAGGGCCTTTTGTTTTACGGTTTGGTGCTGTCGCCAAAGGAGTTCCGGTGCTCTCGAGCTCGCTCCTGACGGTCGGCCACTTGAAAAGAGTGTGCAAGTTCGATGCTCCCCAAGGAAATCTTTAAAAAAATAAAGAAGATAGAGATTTCCACCCGCCGCCTCGTCAACGACATGATGGCCGGTGAGTATCACTCCATTTTCAAAGGTCGGGGGATGGAATTCGCCGAGGTGCGGGAATACTCCGTTGGAGATGATATCCGGACGGTGGATTGGAACGTCTCGGCTCGAATGGGGAATCCCTTTGTCAAAGTCTTCGACGAAGAAAGAGAGTTGACAGTCATCTTCGTGGTTGATGCCAGTGCCTCCGGTCGTTTTGGATCGGCTAACCAGATGAAGGGGGAGCTGGCCGCGGAGGTCTGTGCCGTCCTGGCCTTTTCCGCCATCAAGAACAACGACCGCGTCGGGCTGGTCATCTTCACGGACCGTATCGAGAAGTTCATTCCCCCGAAGAAAGGCCGCAAGCACGTGCTGCGGGTGATTCGAGAGCTGCTCTACCTCCAGCCAGCGGGGCGCGGTACGGATATTGCCGGAGCTTTGAATTACCTCAACCGGGTCTTTCGCCGGAGGTCTATTGTTTTTGTGGTTTCGGATTTTTTGGCGCCGACCTACGAGAAAGAGCTCCGGATCGCGTCAAAACGGCACGATATTGTGGCGATCTCGATTACCGATCCAAGGGAAGGCGAGATGCCGGCTGCGGGACTCATTTGTCTCGAAGATCCAGAGTCGGGAGAAACACTGGTTGTCGATAGCTCGGATCGTCGTTTCCGAGAGTTTTTTCGCCAAGAGGCTGAGGGAGAGAAAAGGGAGCGGGAGCAGCTTTTGCAGAGGATGGGGATCGATGCCATCGAGCTTTGCACGGGGGAAAGCTATGTGGCGCCCCTTATCGGTTTTTTCAGAAAGCGCTTGCGAGCGACGGCACGTTTGTGATGAACCGAGGGCGGCGGCGGGAACGTACTATAGGGCATCAGGGTTTCCAAAGAGTGCTGTTTTTGGGGAGTCATCGATGGAGACGACGACAATGAAGCGAGGGGAATGGATGCCTTGGCAAGGGGCTGAGACGTGGCAACTCCCCCATGGAGCGTCGCCGATGATGGCTGGGATTTGCTGTCGCTTACGGGGACGCTCCACGTCAGGTTTCTTCCTGTTGAGTCTATTTTTCTTTTTTGCGAGCCTTGGCATTGGCGGGGAGCATCCCGCACAGCCGTCGGCGGAGCTCCTGGTCAAAAAGAACGAGATTGAGACCGTCGAGGATTTCGAGGTGGAGCTTCGGATCATGGTGCCGGCGGGGAGTTTGGTTCGCCTTCCGGAGACCTTGCCGTGGGAAGCACCGTTTGAGTTGGCATCTTTCGAGTCTTCTCGAGAGGAGAAGGAGGGTGGAATCCAGGTGGTGGCCTCTTACCACCTCTGGTGCCGTCGGGCTGGCAGTTTCAAGGTCGGTCCGGTCAAGGTCGCCGTCACGCTTCCGGATGGTAAGGAAGTTTTGGTTGAAGCGGCTGCCGTGGAGATCCAAGTAGCCTCTTTTCTGGCGACTCTCCAATCTTCGCCGGGAGAGCTCCGCCCCCTCAAGGGTTTTTTGCCGCCGCCGCCTGAACAGGCGGGAAGCGCTAGGCTTTATTGGGGAGTTTTGGGGGCACTCTTGTTCGCCAGCTTCCTCTGGTGGTGGTTCCGCTTGCGAAATTCCCGTGGGTTCGGGGGTGGCGCCTTTCCGCCCCACGAGATTGCTCTGCGACGTTTGAAGGCATTGGAGCAGCGGGAACTGGACTCAGCGCGTTCTGTTGAGGCCTTCTACGTGGACCTTTCCGGGGCTTTGCGGCACTATCTTGAGGAACGGTATCGCATGCCAGTCATGGAGCAGACGACCCAGGAGATCAAACGGCATTTCGAGCCAAACCTGTTTGGCGTGAACTGGACGTTTCGGCTTTACCAGCTCCTTGAGCGGATGGATTTGGTGAAGTTCGCTAAGTTCCGCATTAGCGGCTCCGCGGCGTTTGAGGATCTCCAGGTCGCCCGAGCCTTGGTTGTGGAAGTCGTCGAGCGTGACCAGCGGTTACTGGAAGAGGAGCGCCGGAGGGCGGCGTTGGCCAAAAAGGGAGATCCCACGAGCCGGAAGGAGGCTGAGCGGTGAGGTTTGCCCATCCCATCTTCTTTCTTTTGACGCTCTCTTTGCCGCTCTTGGCTCTGCGTTATTTTCATCCTCGTTTCAAGGCGTCATTGCCGAGCCTACAGTTTTCAGTCGTCGCCAGAGCCCGAAGAGCGGCGTGCTTGGCGGGCGGCTCTTGGGTGTGGCTGCCGCCATGGTTACGGCTTACAGCAGTGTTCCTTTTCGTCGTGGCCGCAGCCCGTCCCCAGCTTGTGAGTACGGAGCAGAAGCTGCGGGGAGAAGGTATCGACATTGTTCTTGCCCTGGATATCTCGGGATCGATGGAAGCCGCTGATTTCCAGCCAAAGAATCGCCTCAATGTAGCCATTGAGGTGATGGAGCGCTTTATCGAAGGTCGAGTGGGGGATCGCATTGGGTTGGTGGTTTTTGCGGGAAAAAGTTTTACCCAATGTCCTCTAACCCTTGATTACCGGGTATTGACGGAGCTTCTTCAACAGGTAGATCCAAAATTGTCATCACAAGACGGAACGGCCATTGGGATGGGGTTGGCCAATTCACTCAACCGGTTGAAGGATTCTGATGCTTCCAGCCGCGTGGTGATTCTTGTGACGGATGGGCGAAATAATGTCGGCAAGATCGATCCTGTCACCGCGGCTCAGATGGCTAGCTCATTGGGTATTCGCGTCTATACGATAGGCGTGGGCAAGGATCGGTATCCGCCTGTTCTGGTGCAAGACTGGACTGGCCGTAAGAGGTATGTACGATCTGATGTACCGATGGAGCCCGACGAGGAGCTACTCAAGAAGATCGCAAAAAAAACTGGGGGCCGGTTTTATAGAGCGACGGATCGTCAGAAGTTTCAGGCAATCTTTGACGAAATCGATGCCTTGGAGAGGACGGAATTCGAGTATGAGGTCTATGCCCAGTACGAAGAGCTGATGAAATGGCCCCTTGGATTGGGCGTCATCCTGTTGATGATTGAGCTCCTCCTGTCCCACGGACGATATCGAGTACTGCCTTGAAAAGATGAAGGCTGAACGATGCATTTTGCCGAGCCGAAAATGATCCTGTTGCTCCTGTTGGTGCCATCCTATTGGGTTCTGGTGTGGCGGGCGTATCGTCTCCATGATCGGCGCATCGAGCGGGTCGTCTCGAAATCGATGCGGCAGAGACTTGTTTCCCCTGCTTCCGGCCGGCGGAAGCTGCTCAAGCTGGTGTTGATTTCTCTGGCGTTGGCTTTTGCGGCACTGGCTGTAGCCCGGCCCCAGACCGGAATTCGCCTGGAGAGAGTAGAACAAAAAGGCGTCGATCTCTGCATTGCCGTGGACACCAGTCGAAGCATGTTGGCTTCGGATGTTGCTCCAACCCGGTTACAGGTTGCCAAACTCGAGATCCGCCGGCTTCTCGATGGGCTGCGGGGCGAGCGGATTGCGCTCATTGCCTTTGCCGGGGCGGCTTTTCTACAGTGTCCGTTGACAGTGGATTATGGTGCGGCGAGGGTATTTCTCCAAGTCATCGACGAATCCCTGATCCCGCTTCCCGGGACGAACATTTCGGCGGCAATCGATTTGGCTCGGAAAAAAGTCTTTGCCGGGAAGGATGGTGGCGGAGTCCTGGTTTTGTTGACGGACGGCGAGGATCATTCGGGCAAAGTATCGGAAGCCGCTCAACGCGCTGCTCGCGAGGGGATGAGGATCTACACGATAGGTTTCGGTTCTACGTTGGGTTCTCCTGTACCGGACGAAAGCGGAGAGGAGGGGAAATACAAGAAAAACTCGGAAGGCGAAATCGTGCTTTCAAAGTTGGATGTCTCAACCCTCCAACGAATTGCCGAAGTGACCGGGGGGCGTTATTTCCACGTGGAAGCTGGCGAGAGTGCTTTGTCGGCGGTCTTCGACGAGATCGGGGCCCTGGAGGGCAAGCATCGGGGAGAGCGCCTTCGAACCGTATACGATGAACAGTTTCCCATGGTCCTCTTGTTTGCCATTCTCTTTCTTGCTCTTGAGCCGGTGCTCGGGGTGCGCCGCCGTGTGCGGGAAGACTGGAGAGGTAGATTCCAATGAGCTTGACTCGAAACTCGCATCCGGAATCCTGGACGACAATCTTCCGATTTCCCAAGAGAAACGCAGGCGTGAGATGGACCTATTTTTTCTGGGGGGCCCTGTTGATCGCTTCAGTGAAAGTAGCGTCGGCCGCCACGAATTGGGAGCCGGAATTGAGGGAGTTGGTTCAGGAGGCGGAGACTCTTTACGGAGAAGATAAGTTTGTCGAGGCGCAGCAGCGCCTTGAACAGGCTCTTGACAAGAGGCCGGATTCCAAGCTGCTCCTCTACGATCTAGGTGTCTTGCTCTACCGCTTGGGGAACTACCAGGGTGCCTTGGGGAAGTTTCAGGGGGCTTTGGGCGATGTTGATTCCAAATTTGTGGCTAGTGTATACTACAACATAGGGAATTGCCAGTTTCGTCTGGAGAG
>JAJRTK010000421.1 GCA_024278345.1 bacterium
CCCAACGGCACCGTGCCGCAGCCATTGTTCCAGTACTGGGGATATTTCGGAGACACGTCGGGTGGCAAGCCGGTGGAGATGCTCTGGGGCGACCTCAACCGGGACGGGCAGTTGTCCATCGCCGAAATGAAGGCCTGGGTTCGAGACGACATGGCCGGACAGACGCCACCCACCGGTTTCCCCAAGAGAGTGGACTATTCGGAGGTCTCTACAGGCGTCGATACCAACAAGGACGGAGCGATCAACAGCCGCCTGGAGGAGGTTCTCACAAGGGTCGTGGTCTCCATTGTGATGGAGAGCGGAGCCCCCGTTCCCGAACTGCCGAACATGCTCCGATCCGACTCCAACAGCAATGGGATCATTGACTCATCTGAGCAGCCCTACGAGTACCCCGAGATCGATTTCCAGCAATCCGTGATTCCAAGGAATCTCCGGCTCAAAGGAACTTTTCAGGTGGAATAACCGATCACGGAATGAAATCATTAGATTCCTTGCCGGTGCTCCACGGAGGGCGTGGATCCGAATTCTTCAATGACTTACCGAGAGCTTGCGACGGACGAGAATCTAGAATCTAGGGAGAGAACCAGAGCATGGAAGCAAGGATGATCGATCCTCCAACCCAACGAAAGAAAAGCGCTCTTGTTGATTCATGCCCTGCGGGTGGGGGAGACCACCAGAAAAAGAGGCTGCTACTCGTAACGAATGGCCTCTACGGGATCGAGCCCGGCCGCTTTGAACGATGGGAGCAGGGTCGTGACAAAGGAGATAATGAGCGAGGCTCCCGCGACCAACGCCAGGTCCGATGCGGAGAGCTGGAGCGGCAAGTAACTGATATAATAGATTTCCCCCTCGATCTTGATGAGTTGGAATGCGTCGGCGATGATGCTGATTGCGGTTCCAAGGGCGGCGCCGAGGGCGGTTCCCATGGTACCAATAATGATGCCCTGGTAGAGAAAGATTCGGCGGAGCCCGCTTCGCGTGGCGCCAATCGCCTTGAGAATCCCGATGTCGCGGCGCTTCTCCATCACCATGAGAGTTAGGGTCGAGACGACATTGAAGGCCGCTACCAGAACGATGAGGCAGAGGATGATGAAGAGTGCCCATTTTTGAAGTTCCAGGGCATTGAAGAACATGGAGTTCATCGATTGCCAGTCCTGAGTCCAGGTGCGATGGCCAAGGGTTGACGCGATCTCGCGCTCGATACGGTCGCTTTGCCAGATATCGTAGACGCTCACCTCCAGGCCGGTGACGCGGTGGCCAATTCCCAGGAATCTCTGGGCAGCCTTAATAGAGACATAGCTCCAGAGTGAATCGTACTCGTGCATCCGGGACTCAAAGATGCCGGAGACCTCAAAATAGCCCAGGATTGCCTTCCGCTCCGTTCCCTCGGATTGAGTTCCGGGGATCATGAGCTCGATCCTGTCACCCACTTTCGCATCGAGGGTCTCGGCCAGGAGCTTTCCCAACAGTATTCCGTGGACAGGACCCCTGCTGGTCTGGGCGATGGGGGCTTTCAAGGGTTCAATGCTGCCCTTGATGAGATCCTGGTTCAGGGTGAGGACTCTAGGTGCTCGCGTCGGATCGATTCCCTTGAGCACCAATCCCTCGCTTCTCCGCCCATGGCGGGCCATGGCCTTGGAGATGATAAAAGGCGAAGCCTCTTTCACTCCGTGGACCCCTCGAATCTTGGCCAGGAGCTCGGCATAGTCCGCGATAGGCTGATCGGCGCGGTCGAAGACCACGATGTGGGCGTTGGTGCCTAAAATGCGATCCCGGAGCTCGTTTTGGAAGCCGTTCATCACCGCCAGAACGATGATAAGAGCAGCGACGCCCAGTGTCACTCCAAGAATGGCAATGGCCGTGACCACCGTGACCGAAGTTTGCTTTCGCTTCCCTCGGAGATAGCGTATGGCAATGGCCAGTTCATATCGCATTCGGTTTACCGGGGAAGAAAGTGGGGAGAGGTGAGGCCGAGCTGTTTCAAAAGTCAGCCGGTTGACGGTAGATTCTCTCTCGGAGTTGGTTTCATGGCAAGTGCGGGAGGGAAAACCCATGAAAAGCAGGTTCGACGGTGAGACCCGCTTGGTAGGGATCATCGGGTGGCCCGTGGAGCATTCGGCGTCGCCGGCCATGCACAACGCCGCCCTACAATCAATGGGGCTGAATTGGCGCTATCTACCGCTTGCCGTCGAGCCAGGCGAACTTCGGGCGGCCGTGGAGAGAATCCGCGCCATGAGGTTTGCCGGTGCCAACGTCACCCTGCCCCATAAGGAAGCGATAGTCCATCTCCTCGACGAGCTTTCCCCAGTTGCCAAGGCCATGGGTGCCGTGAATCTCATTGTCAGAAAGAAAAATGGGACGTTGCTGGGGGACAACACGGATGCCCAGGGATTCTTGGTGTCGCTTTCCACGCTGGTGCCGGACCTGCGTTCCCGGCGCGTCGCCGTCCTTGGGTCTGGAGGAGCGGCTCGGGCTGTCGTTTGTGCCCTTGCCCAGACAGGCGCCATCCCCGTGCTCTTCGCTCGACGGCCCCATCGCGCTCTCAAGATGATGCACGAATTGAGAACCCACAATCCCGAAGCTCAAGGGACGGTCCATTCCTTCCGGAACCTCGATAGAATCGGGGAACAGGAAAGCGTTCTTGTCCACGCGACTCCGGTGGGAATGTGGCCCGACGTCAAGAGATCCCCTTGGCCCGACGACTTGCCGATTCCCAATCACCTGGTGGTCTGCGACCTTGTGTACAATCCCACTGTCACGCGGCTTCTTGCCCGAGCCACGGGAGCGGGCTGCCAGGTTTTGGACGGCAGAGGGATGCTCGTGGAGCAGGCTGCGCTTTCACTGGAGGCATGGACTGGCTGTCCTGCTCCCCGGGGTGTCATGGCACAAGCGTGTGAGGAATTCTTGAATCCCACCAAACACCGATGATCCCGGTTCCGGGGCGGTCTTCCTTAGGCGAAACCTTGGACCAGGGACTCTTGAAGGGTGCAATCCGAGAAAACCGCTTTTTTTCTTTGGGTTGCCTTCCGCTCCCATCGGGCGGCGGCCGCCACCCGCTACTCGCCATCCACTGCCCGGGGCCCGGAGCCACACCCGGTCTCCACCAGAGTTTGCCGTGGATTCGTGCCGGGAGTCTTGGGCTAGTGATCCTTTTTCTTGTGGGCCGTTTTCTTGGGCTTGGAGAGGCCGAGCTCCTCATAGAGGCGTGCCAACTCTGGCGCGCTGGCATCCTGTAATCCCTTGGATCTTTTTTTCTTTCTCCTTCTTTTCGGCCTCATGCCGCCGGGAGCGCCTGTTTTCTTGTAGAGCTTGGAGAGCTCGTCCATGGCGTCCACGGCTGTCGTCGCTTTCCGCTGCCGCTTGGGAGGTCGGCGATTTTGGTGGGCGGAGCCGTCAGGCTTTTTCTCTTTCGTGGCTGCCGTGGACACCGGTTGAGCCGGACCTTTAGCAGGTAACTCTTCCTTGGCGGTGGGAGGAGTTTCACGGGCCGATTCTTCGCCCTGCTCTCCCGCTTCGCTTGCTGAGTGGGTCCCAGCGAGAGTCAGTTCCTCTCCCCTCTCTCCCGTTTCGGCCCTTGGCGCGGTGTCGGGCGGGACTGGATGCGGGGAATCGCCGCTTTCTTCCGAAGGTGCCGATTCTAGTTCCGTCGTTTCCTGGAGGGTTTCCTTGGGTGTGGTTGGGGCATGGAGGAATGGCCGCTCCGCGCTTTCCGGGAGCAGTGCCGGCGAAGGGGAGTCTTCCGGTCTCTCGGGGCTTGGAGTTTCGGTACTCTCTTGACTCGCTGGCCGTGCGGTTTCCGAGGCTGCCTCGGCGGATTCTTCGTAGGCAAGGTATTCCTCAAGCTCCTGAGCCAGATCGAATGTCGCGATTGGCGGTTCGGCTTCGACCTCACCGTCGTCCTCCGCCACGGCGTCAGCATCGGGAGATTCTGTTGTCAGGGGTTCCGCTGTTTCCTCGGAAAGCGGCGTTGCCATGGAAGGTTCTTTAGAGTCCTCATCCGCCGGCTTATCACTGTCCGGAGCGGGTTCTTGGGGCGGGGGCTCAGGAGCTTCTTGATCGAGGATCTCGCCAGGGCCCGGGGGAGTCGCGGCGGCTGAGAGTTTCAGCGTGGGCGTGTCGTCTAGCTCTTCGGGGATTGCGGGAGCCTGGACGCCGGACTCCTCCGCGCCTGCCAACGGTTCGGGATCCCCGGGGTCCGCCCCATTTTCTTCCCCGTCCGGCCGGATGAGCTGGTCGATGAGGCCGGAGACTTCTTCTCCGATGACCTCTGGCGGTTGTTCAAAGAATTCCTCCACGGGCGGTCGGTCATCTTCAGAAGCCAGGAGTGCCGCAATCCGATCAAGATCTTGCGGTTCCGAGGCGGAGGCGTCTTCTTCCACGAATTGGTCAAAGAGCTGCGAAAACTCGGTTTCCAAATCCCGCAGCGTGGAAAGACCCTCGGAACTCTCCACGGCAGCGGAAAGGAAGTCCACAAAGGAGTTTTCCGCTTCATTGCCCGTGGGCTCCAGGGGAATGGCCAAGGGCTCCACTCGTTCCGTTGGTGACTCCGGAGCGTCGGACCGATGGGCGATGTAGACGAGGCCGTCCTTCAGGTAGCGCACCAACTGAATCATGAGATCGAGGCGATTCTTCCGGTACTCCATGATTTCCCGCACAGGGCGGTGGCCATCTAGGAGGGAGAGAAGAAGGCGCTCGGGATGTGACAGCTCCTGGTAGGGCTCGGTTTCTTCCACACCGGGAACCAGTGCCAAGACCAGATTCTGGCGAAAGAAGAGATTGTAAATCTTCGGCCACTGCTTCCGCCGGCGCAGAAGGCGAGCGAAGAGCTGTTCATCGACGTGAGGCACGTCGAGATTCGGCTCCGTATCCAAATGGGGAACGAAAACGATCCGGCCGTCGTCGGCTTCCAGGATGTTATTCAAGAGCTCTTCGGTACGCTGGTACAAGAGTTCCTGCAGCGTCTCGAAGTCAAGAAACCGCGCTTCCACAAGGTGGGCGTGAAACAGACAACCCAACTGTTGACTTTCAGTCAGGGCAGCTTGTGCTTCCTCCGGAGTCAGGATTTCGCGGCGCACAAGAAACTCGCCGAGCCTTTCCCCTGGGCGGTTGGAGCTGGCGAAGAGGAGCTCGCCATCGCGAAAAAGGAAGGCCACTTCCCAGGAGGATTTTTGGTCCCCTGACTGAGGTTCGAATCGGAGCGTTCCCGTTGCCCGTTTCGCACTGAGCTCGGCCAGAACCGACAGAATGCGCCGGACATTCGGCTTACCTTGTTGAGCCACGCCTCCCTCCTTGGATAGGCTCGCTTTTTCCTAAGAAAAACCGGTAGTAAATGACGCGGTGAACTGCGAACAGGTCTACTTTTCATGGGATGGGTTGGCGCAGGAGAAGCGGGAGCGCTCAACTCAATCACTTGGGGGCATCCACGCAAGGCGGGACAGAACAGGAAAAAAAAGGAAAATGTGAAGCGTACAAAAAATGTGGGTCCAGGGAGCTAGCTCCCTGGTGGGTGCGGGGCGAAGCCCTGCCAGGGGACCGGGGACGGAGTCCCCGGACCA
>JAJRTK010000422.1 GCA_024278345.1 bacterium
CCGCGTCTCGCTCCGCTCGGCATCCGGCCCCAGGCAGGGCTTTGCCCTGCACCCACCAGGGAGCAATTGCTCCCTGGTATCTTGTCCCATGACGAACCCGAACAGTTGCCTGAGCCGCCTGGCGAGCTCGCATCAACAAGGCTGGGAGGTCATCCGCAAGACCAAGCTTGGGCCTGGATCGTGGGCTGCGCCCTGAAAGGGACGCAGACCATCGAGCCAGGCTACGGCACCGCCCCGGCGGCCCATGAACAGGCCTTGACCGTTGCGGCGCCGAACTGCAGACAACCTGATGGAGGAGTTGACATTCAAGACAGTTGCTGGACCCACGTTTATGTACGACGCTCCGCGTCGTTTCTTTCATGCTTCCGGGGCGGTTCGATTGGGCTCCATGAGTGTTGCGTGGAGTTCAGGTGTTGAGCTTTGGCGGCCGCACCCTGGCGGCCTTGACCGTGAGATGCCCGTTCTTGGCAAGCCAGGTCCAGAGTCCCTCGGAGTAGTCATCAATCCGCTCTCCACGGAAAAGACTGCCCTTGGTTTCAGTCCATTGGACAGCTTTCGCAAGATGCTCCACGTCGCGGCCAAAGCCCTCTGATTTCAAAATTCTACTGGAAGAAATGGCGTCCTTGGCCTCCTTGAGAAAAGCGTTTCCGGAGCGGCCGTGAAACAGCTCCTGGTGACCGCGCTCGCAGAGGCATTGTGCCAGACCGAAAACGTCGCCGAGCTGCCGAACCATGGACTCGGCCTTCTCTATGAGGCTAGCGGCCTTGTCGATATTCCCAAAACCCTTCCGCTCCAAGGCGGCCAAGCCAACCAAGGAAGCGGGCTCCGCGAACCGGTCGCCCAGCTCCCGGTGAATCGCCAGCGCCTCTTCCAGGCAGTCACGAGCCTTCGGCACGTCGCCCTGTTCCAAAAGAAGACCGCCCAGAACGTTCAGACAGTTTCCCTCTCCCCGACGATTTCCCACCTCGCGGTGGATGGAGCGCGCCTTGTGACAAAACCCCCTGGCCTCGTTCAGAAAACCCTGCTGCCAATAAATTTGGGCCAAGTTCCCCAGTGTTCGCCCCGAAGACCCGGAATCTTGAACCTCGTGGTGGATGGTCAAAGCATCTTCGAAGAAGGACTGTGCCTGCTCCACCAGTCCCTGATCCCGGTGGATGAAGGCGAGCTGGGCCAAAGCAATCCCCTCCCAACGCCGGCTGCCGATCCTGCGGTAGATGGCCAACGCCCGTTCGCAAGATGCCCTGGCATCACTCATCCGCCCCGTCACCCGCTGCGTCGTGGCTAGACCCTGGAGGCTCCGCGCTTCCGCGAAAGGCTCTCGAAGCAACCTGGCCTCATCGAGGGCTAGGCGATGGAGTCCCTCGGCCTCCTGGTTCCTTCCAGTCACCGACAAGACCTTCGCGGCGAAATCGTTGAGAACGCCGATGCTTTGGAGCTCAGGCTCATCCTCGTCGAAGAGGTCCAGGCAGGCGCGATAGAGACGTTCCGCCTCCACCTGCGCCGAGCGCTCTACCGCCTCTCGTGCCGCCGACGCATAGTAGTCCCGCGCCTTCTCCAGCCCTCCGCATCGCTGCCAATGGTAGCCCAGCTCAGCCGGATGACTGTGAACGGAGTCAGCGTTGACTTTCTCGATAGCCTGAGCAACGGCGCGGTGAAGCTTGAGGCGGCGCCGCGGAGAAATCTGTTCGTAGGCCACCTTCCGGAACTTGTCGTGGACGAAACGGAGCTCCAGCAAGCCCGGCCTGGTGTCACTTGAGCCCCCGGAAAGCTGAGCCGTCTTGCTCGCCGACTCCAGGATATGTCTGGCGAAAAGCTCCTTGAGGCCGGCCAACAGGCTGGGACGCTCCCTGGCCAGGACCTCTTCCAGGATGGCCACCTCCATTTCGAGGCCAACGACCGCGGCGACCTCCACCACAGCCCGAGCGGCTTCGTCCAGCCCCTCCAGCCGCCGGCTCACCAGCTCCCTCAGGGAACCGGGCAACGGCAGCGCCTCATAGTCCTTTTCGGAAGCTCTCTCGCTAGTGTCATCCATCACTTTCCAGCGGCCCATCTCGTCGCGAAAGAGCAACCCTTCAGAGATGGTCATCCGGAGGTATTCGGCCACGAAGAACGGATTGCCCTCCGATTGGCGCGACAAAAAGGAAACAAGAGCCTCAGGAGCCTCTTCCAGGGCGAGCATGTCACAAACCATCGAATGGATGGCCTCCGGAGCAAGCCGCTCCAGCGTCAGTTTGCGGACGCCGGACATCCCCACAAGCTTGTCCAGCGGCCCTTGAATCGCCTCGTTCCGATAGGTTCCAAAGATGACCAACGGAGCTCTTCCGCCCCCCACACGTTGCCAATACTCCAGGAATCCCAGCGTCAGCTCGTCGGCCCATTGGAGGTCATCCAGGATGAGAAGGGTCGCGTGATCCCGCGCAAGGATTTCCAAAACCTCACACAAGTATCCAAACAGGCGAAGGCGCATCGCCTCCGGTCTGATCTGAGCGGGGGGCGGGTAGTTCTCTAGCTCTGGCAAAGCGGCCAATGCGGGCTCATAGAGAGCCAGTACTCGTCCTCGCACGCCCAAAAGGCGTTTGGTTTCTTCGGGACCGCGCTCCCGGCAGCGGTCGGCCAAAAGCTGCAACACACCCCGAAGAGGATGAAGCGGGCCACCCTGAACCTCTCGGTTGCCTCCCGCGGATCCCGACAGAGGCAGCCCTTCGCCCGTGAGCACGGAGTGCCCTTTCCTTCGCGCTCTGAGCGCGATTTCCATGGCAAATCGGGTCTTACCGACGCCGCTTTCCCCACCCACTAGAACCAACGCCCCCATACCGCCATCCAGAATCGAAGTCGATTTCTCTACCTCTTCGATCTCTCCGTCCCGACCGGCCAATGCCGGTCGATAGAGGTAGTCCCTTGGCCTGGGGTAGTCCTTGGGAAGGCGATCCGCCCCTCCAAGCTCCACAAGAACCGCTGCCACGCTGTTGGCGTGGCCGACCCGGCTCCGCGGAGACTTCGCCAGAAGCCGGAGCACCAAGTCCTCGAGCTTTGGCGGCACATCATCCGCCAGCCTCGACGGAGGAACCGCCTCTGCCTCCAAATGTGCCTGGAGCACGTCCCTCTCCGTCTCTCCCACGAAAGGAGGCTGCCCCGTCAATATCTCGTATAGGATGCAGCCCAGGGCATAGAGATCGGCCCTGGCATCCACATACTCTCCCCGCAACTGCTCCGGCGCCATGTAACCCACGGTCCCCATGACGACGCCGCCCACGTCGAGCTCTTCTCGGCTCTCTTCGCCCGCAAAATGCGCGATCAGCCCAAAGTCCATCAAAATGGGAAAGCCGTTCTTCCGGACCATGACATTGTCCGGTTTGAGATCCCGGTGAACAAGACCCTCGCCATGAAGGTAGGCCAATGAAGCGCACAGCCGGCGCAAAACCGTCAAGATTTGCCGCAGGCCTTCTGACGCCTGGCCCTTGCCAAGCCACCCCTGCCAAGATTTCCGCTGGCGAGATTGCCTCCGCAACGAAGCACAGTGGTCCAAAAGCGGGGCGCCCTCCACCAACTCCATGGCGTACCAGGGCAACCCCTGCTCCACTCCCTCGTCCAGCACCCGCACAATCCCCGGATGCCGATAGCGAAGCAGAGTCTGGATCTCCCGGCGGATGTTTGCCAAAAGCCCTTCTCGAGGGATCCGAACAGTCTTCAGGGCCACGATTCTGCCCGTCTGTTCGTGGCGTGCCCGATAGACGATCCCGATGCCACCACTCCCCAGTGTCTCCAGAATCTCGTAAGATCCGATACGGGACACCATCGTTCCCATGCTCACCACCATCTCCTGTCGTCAGGTTGCGGAAAGCTCCTGGCAATGGCCCAGCTCTCCTCCATCTCACGGACGATCCAAAATCAAACCGACATTTCTTTTTTGTGTTGCCTTCCGCTCACGTCGCTCACATCCGTTGCGCGCCACTCGCCTGTCACTGCACGCTCATAGGACTACCCTGGCCGCTGTTTCGGGGGAGGTTGAAAGATCCATTGTTGGTGGCTTGCCGGAAGGTCCGCCTTGCACTCTCCCCGAAAAAGGGACCCCCCGCGCTCAAAAGCTCGCTGCGCCCGCTCCAGCCGGGCAATGGCCTGCGACACTTCATCTTCTGGCCCCACGTGAGTCGTAGAGGCCAGGTGCTTGGCTTCCTCCAAGAGCTTTTGACCTGCCCGGCCCCGCGCCAGGGCGAGATGCCCGTGCTCACACAAACATTTGGCAACGAGAAGCGGATTCCCAAGCTCCCAAGCGATGATCTCCGACGACTGGACCAGTTGTTCCGCCTCGTCGAACTTCCCACGAATCCGCCGCGCCAGGACTGCCATGCCATAAAGCGACTCCGATTCATTCCACCGATCGCCCACTTTTCGGTGAACCAAAAGAGCCTGTTCGAAGATCATGCTGGTCTTGTTGAGCCGCCCTCGCGCCCAATAGACCATCGCCATAACCCGGAGAGCTAACCCCACGTTATGCCAGTCTTCATGCTCGCGAAAGGTCACCAGGGCTCGCTCGCAAGAGACTCTCGCATCAATGAAGCGCCCGATCTCTTTCTGGGCTGAGGCAAGTCCCAACTGGCTCTCACCCTCAGCCTGCCGATCCTCAATCAGCCGAGCCTCCGCCAGGGCCTGCCGATGCTGGGCCTCCGCGGCAGCGCTCCTGTGAAGCATGAGAAGCACGCGGCTTCCAAGCTCGTTTCTCGCGCGGACACTCTCCGGCGTCGGATCGTCCACAAGATCGAAATAGGCCTGGAATAAGCGCTCCGCCTCCGAATAGGCGTACTGCGCCACTGCACGCTGAGCCCCGGCCAAATAGCAGCCGCGGGCCCTAGGCACATACCCGGCTCGCTTCCAATGGTAACCCAAAAGCGCCAGGTGCTCTTGGTGTGCCGATCCAAACCGCTCTTCGATGGCCGTTGCGGTGGCTTGGTGCAATTCCTGCCGACGCCGGGCCTCCATTTTCTGGTAAGCGATCTCGCGGACTTTTCCGTGAACGAATCGGAGCCGTCCCGGCGATGGCTCTTCCAGAACCTGCCGAGCTAGGAGCTCTTGGACGGATCGGTTGATGGCAAGTCCCTGGCTTTCCGCCACCTGGGAGACAAGGGCGAAACTGACCTCTTCACCCATGACCGCGGCGACCTCCACCGCTCTTCGAGCCGCGGAAGAGAGCCGTTCCAAACGCTGCTGAACCAGCTCGCGAAGCGATCCGGGAAAGGGCAGGCTCTCGTAGTCGGCCTCCGAAGCCCCGCCACCGCTCTCCTCGGAAATCTGCCAACAACCCGACTCGTCCCGCCACAAGATCCCCCGGGCCACGGCCGCTCTGATATATTCCGCCACGAAAAAAGGGTTGCCCTCCGACTGGCGTGCCAGGAAGCGGACAAACCGGCGAGGGGGAGACGAAAGGGCCAGCATATCGCCAACCATGGAGCCGATGGCCTCCCCGTCCAGGCGGTCGAGCTCGATCTTATTCACCTGAGTCCCATGGAGAATGCGGGCCAGAGCGGAATCGACCTCTTCGGTTCGATAGGCCCCCAGGAGCAAGACAGGCATCCGCCGAAGCTCCCCGGTCTCCAGCATCCACTCCAAGAACCCCAAGGTCAGCTCGTCGGCCCACTGAAGGTCATCAAGGACGAGCAGAACCGGTTTCTCCGCCGCAAGAGCCGCCAAAGTCCGTGAAAGGAAGGAGAAAAGGCGATTCCGGGCCGCCGACAAGGGGAGTGCCACCGGATCGGGCTCGTCCTGGATTCCCGGCAAGTGGAAAAGCGCCGGCTCGTACATGGCCAGAAGCTTCCCCCGCGTTCCAAGGAGCTTCTTCGTCGCCTCCCGACCCAGCTCTCTACAGCGATCAGCAAGCCCCTGGAGCATCGGCCGCAGCGGGTGGAGCGGCTCGCCCTCCACCTGCTGCTCTCCTCCCTCCGCGGAAGCTGAAAGGGAAAAACACTCCCCCATGAAAACCTGAAATAACCGCCTCCGGGACCGCCGGGCCACCTCCATGATGAGGCGAGTCTTCCCCAAACCACTCTCGCCGCCCACCAGAACCAGAGAACCCGTTCCAAGCTCGAGGTAACCAACCCTTTGGTCCATGGAGTTCAGGAGGTTCTCACGGCCGGCAAATCCCGGCCGGTAGAGGTAGTCTCGCGGCTTGGGACCCTCCATCCTCGGGGCCATCTCGGCTCCAAGACGCTCCAGAACCGCGGCCACATCTCCGGCATATCCAAACCGGTCCCGGGGATTCTTCTCCAAGAGCCTCAGGACCAGCGCGTCGAGTTCCGGCGGCAATCCGGCAATCCACTCTGCCAAGGGGGCCGGCTCGTCCTCGAGGTGCATCCTCACGAGTTCGCGATCATCGCTGTCGTCAAAGGGCGGGTTCCCGGTCAAGAGCTCGTAAAGGATACAGCCCAGCGAATAAAGATCGGCGCGGGCATCGACGAACTCTCCGCGAAGCTGCTCAGGAGCGATGTAACCCAGCGTCCCCATCACCACGCCGCCCATCTCAAGCGACTCGCGGCTCACATCCCGACTCAGGCGGGAGATCAATCCAAAATCCATGATCACCGGCAAGCCGTTGGGCCGGACCATCACGTTCCCCGGCTTCAGATCGCGGTGGATGATCCCCTCGCCGTGAAGAAATGCCAGTGGGGCGCAAAGCCTCAGAATCACCGTCAAGATCGTGTTGGGATAATCGGCGTCCGCCTCGGCCGAAGCACACCAATCATAAAGAGATTCGCCCTCGATGAGCTCCATGGCGTACCAAGGCAACCCGTCTTCTATCCCTTCCCCAAAGATCCTCACGACGCCAGGATGCCGAAGGCGAGCCAACGCCCGGATCTCCCGGCGCATACTCGACAGCAGTCCCTCCCGGGCCAGACGCACCGTTTTGACTGCCGCTCGTACACCTGTTTCCCCGTGCCGGCAGCGGTACACAACACCGGCACCGCCCTCGCCAAGGAACTCCTGCACCAGCCATGGACCGATCCGCTTCGGGGTCTCGCTCGCCATGAATCTTACCACCACATTCAGCTTGCTGAAGAAAGAACCTCCGTAGACTCTACTAGGAGTCACCGCACAAGCAAAATACCGTGGCAGCCAGCAAAAAAGAGAGCGAACCCCCAATCCTCTCTCAAGCACCAAGACACCCGGACTCATGGCGATCTCCCCCACCTGAAACAAATGGAGCGGAGCCAGCTCTGGCTCCACTCCGGCCTTGTTCATCGTTTGATCCACCTATCTGTATGGGAGCTGTGCGGGGGACCTATCAGATCCGGTTGACAACTTCACCGCTGGGGCGGGCCTCCTTCCCGGCTCCGTGCAGCCCGGAGGGCGCTACACCGGCAAGATGCCGGTGCCACCGTTTCGGCGAAGAAA
>JAJRTK010000423.1 GCA_024278345.1 bacterium
CGCCAGATCTAGTTCGATGAAGGCTTCCTTCTCTCCTGCCTCGGGGCCTCCGGTTCGAAAGAGGGAAGCGACGGCCTGAACCAGGCGGTTGAGGTCCGCGGGAACCGGCCGGGCCCTGGAAAGGCGGGCGAACTGAGAAAAATCCTCCACCAGCCGGCGCATGGAGGCCACTTCCTCAATGATGGTGCCCGTGCATTCGGTGACCAAGCGGCGAAATCCCTGATCGGCCATCTCCGACGCCCTCCTGCGGAGCCTCTGGGCCGAAAGCTGAATGGGGGTGAGCGGGTTCTTCACCTCGTGGGCAACGCGCCGCGCAACTTCCCGCCAGGCGGCTAGACGCTGGGCACGGATGAGGTCGGTGAGGTCTTCGGCGACCAGAACAGCGGAACGCGACCCGGTCTCCAGGGGACTTACGGAAGCCGAGAGGATGCGATTTCCCTCCGGGCCAGGCAGATGCACCTCGGTCGGCCCGGCCCGACCGCCGCCCTCTCGAACCTGGAGAAGCATTTCCCACAAGCGCCGACGGGCACCTTCAAAGAGGTCTTCCCTAAGATTTTCTCCCCTTTCGGGCAACTCCAGATCCAGAATCTCTCGGGCTTGCTCGTTGATGAGCATGACCCGGCCTTCCCCATCGACAGCCAAGACGCCGGCGGAAATATCCCGCAAGATCGTCTGGATCCTGTTTTGGTAGTCCTCCAGCTCCAGATTCCGTTCCTTGAGGGCGGCAGTCGTCTTGGCAATCACCTGCCGATTTCGACGCAGGTTCGCCCGCATCTCCTGGAAAGAAGCGATGAGCACGCCGAGCTCCGCCGGGCCCTTCAGGCCGGAGGTGGGATCTTCGCTGCGCAAGTCGTCCCGGCCAAGGGCAATATCCCGGGCCGCGTGGGCCAGGCGGCTCAAAGGCTCGCTCACGGTGTGAGCGACCTTATAGGCAACCCAGACCGCGGAAAAAAGAGCGACACCGGCAAAAATGCCCAGTGCCAGTACATAGATTTTTCTTGACGGAATTCGGAGACGTTTTTGCTCCTTGTAGTCCGCCACCTGGCGAGCGAGCGAGCTCGTGAGCTGATCTAGGGGCAGCGGAAAGGCGGAAGAGGCCACGACCTCTCCTCCACCGGACGGAAGGGCAACAGCGGCATGGCAAAAGCCCGCGCCATCCTCTCCAGTGGTCCATTCGGCCTCGGGGCCCGCCATTGCGGAGGGCGGCTCCCAGGCGTCCGCCTCAGGCCCTCGTACCACGAGGTCGGCCAGGCCAGGTCGGCGAAAAATGGCACCCGCCAGGCCAAGACGGGCCACTTCACGCGCCCAGCGCTTCTTTCCAGGCCATGGTTCGGCGGCCTCAGCCAAGAGTTTCGCCGCCATCTGGGTCCTTGATTCAACATAGCCCAGTGCGGCTCCCGGCACGGAAAGAGCATCATCCAGCATTCGGTCGATCCTTGGGTCGAACAGCTTTTCCACGACGAAGATCATCGTTTCCGAGGCACTGAGCCCCGCCATCAGCGTAATGGGCAACATCAGCGCCAGCGAATAGATGACCAGGCGAATCTTCAGTCCCCCGCCGACTCCCGGGGCTCGGCGAAGCTGCGCCAACTTGAACAGATTCCGGCCCAGCAGCACCAGCACCACCAGCAAAAGGACGAGGTTCAAGTTGAAAGCTGCGTGGAGAACGAAACTGGGGACATCCAACCGGTTCAGGTATCCCTGCAATGCCGTCACCATGACTAGGAGCAAGACAAGGCCACCGATGATCGCCAGATGACGCCCCGGCCGCCCTTGTCCATCCGGCCCATTCCCGCCGGTGGCTGGCGCTTCTTGACCTTCCGACCCAACCCTGTCCTTGTCCGTTGGGGCATTCTCCGACATCGATCCCTCCAAGGGGCTCAATCATGGTTGGAAAGAAAGCGATTGGCTCGGATTGTCCCCAGCGGAAGCCCCTCGAGAATCTCAATCCCAGCCGCGGCACTTCCGGCATACGGGGTTGGAAAGCCGGCCCGCGAACATCTCCCGCCGGAGCTCCAAAAGCCGCTTCCCGCGCCAGATTTTTTCGATACCCTCTTCAAAAAGATTGCCCACCACCAGTCCCCCGTCAAAATCAGTACAGCAGACGGAAATATCGCCATTGTGCTGGATCACGAACTGCTCGTAGGGAACGACGCAATAGGCAGGCCCCGGCTCCTTCGCTTCACCCGGCAAAGCGTGCCCCCAGGAATGGATCCGCTTCCAAAGGAGCGAGACACCGGGAAGCAACTCCACACAGCTCCCCAGCTCGTCCCGATCCAGGATCCCTCCCTCCAAAATTCGCCGGGCATCGAGGCCGCTCGGCTCCAATCCAACTTCTTGTTCCAACCGACGTCCAAACTCCAGCCAGCTCTCCAGCTCGGCCCGCGCTTCGGATTCCCCGGAGATCAGTTGGGGAAATGCCGCTGCCGCACTGGCGTTGGCGAGGTGGAGCTGAATCCGCGTCTCCGACCCCAGGCGAAACTTCGTTTCAATGGCTGCTTCCACTCCCGCCCGATACTCCTGGAAGGTGAGCTTTTTGTTCTTGACCTTCCGGGTTCCGAAAGCCTGTGGCGTATGGTTCAAATAGCTGAGAACGAAACTGTTCAGACCGGCCTTATAAAGGCCCTCCACGAGCGATGATTTTAGGAGGCTGGCGTTGGTATTGAGTTCGACTCCAAGCCCCAACCGTTCCGCGTGAGCCACAATGGGCACGATGTCGCGGTGGATCATGGGCTCGCCCATCTGATGGAGCTTGATGGGATGCACGGGGCCAAGCCACTCCCGATGCTCCGCTATCTGATCCAGAAGGGCCAAAACATCCGCGGTTTTCATCCATCCGCGCCGCCGAGTCATGATCTCGTCGGGACAAAAAGTGCAGGAGAAATTGCATAGATTGGTCAATTCCAAGAAGAGCCACTGGATCTTGTGGAACCGGCCCGGGCTCTTCCTAGGCTCCGCTCTCTCCAGCGAAAAGGGAAACCCATCCATCTCCGGCCAGGGCTCTGGCGAGACGCGAACATCCCGAATCCAGTCGTCCGAGGGATGGTACAAACGGAAATGGGCACCGTAGTTCTGGGTTTTACTCGGATCGAAGTCCTCCAAGAAATAGCGGCAGCGGCGCAAATGTAGTTCCCCGGCATTGCCGCTCCAATGCTGGCGCGCCTCCAAGTAATCCCCTTCGAGCCCCGTTTTTAGGCTTGAGGGATACTGGAGCGCGAACCTCCCGTGAGCATCGCCCAAATACTCAATTTCCACGTAAAGCGGGGTCCCAAGAAGTTCCAGCGGCACCTGGAAATAGAGGTAAGCGCAACCGTTTAGAGGCCGGTAATGGGAGTCGCCGCCAAACTTCCTTTCCTCGATCCGGCCGTCTCCCCTGTCGAGAATGCGGAGGGCGCGATGACGAAGATCCGCCTCCTTCCGGCGGCTACGCATTCCTGACAACCAGCCCCGCAAACGATGGGCACCCCAAGTCACGCTCATCTCCTCCAAACCACCTGGCTCAACCACCCCCGTTTCGTCCGGTGAACCTTTCAGCATCTCTGGAATGCGGTCAGCGTGTCAAATTGAGCAGGCTCCTCCGTCCACCGAGCAGCGACCGACGCCAAAGCATCCGGTTTGTTGCACCGGGAACGATCCGGTAAGCTCCCTGTCATGTTGAAAGCCACCCATCGCACACAGACTGCTGTTTCCCTGGCATTCATGGCCGCCGCCGTCGTTGGGCTGTTGCTCCCGAAACTGACCGCCGCCCAGTTCCATCCGTCGCTTGAGAAAGGGGACAACCGGTCCGACGAGATCATCAATACCGGTTTCAGCGTGACGGTGGATGTCAACGTCGTCTCCTTGACGGCATCTGTTCGCGACCGTCGCGGACGCTACCGAACGGGATTGGAAAAAAAGGATTTCGCCCTTTATGTGGGCGGCAAAAAGCAGGAGATCCTGAGTTTTCGAACGACCCTCAAGGACCCGCTGGATATCGCCGTGCTTCTGGATGTCAGCGGGAGTATGCGCCACGATGGCAAG
>JAJRTK010000024.1 GCA_024278345.1 bacterium
ACCTATCACGAAGGAGTCTGGATGGTAAATCCATTGAACGCGATGGGCTCCCGCTCCCAGCTCCACGGCCCGAAAGGCGTAGTTGGCCACCAGAGTGACCGCAGGCTTGCCATCAATGGTGGCTTGCCACCCGGGAAAACTTGTATCGGCCAAAACCAGCCACCCTTGTTCGGGGGCGGTCACCTCCAAAAGAAGATGCCCCGGCTGGTCTTTTAGAATGCGTACCTCAGCCTGCTCCCGGGAGGCTTCCGACCTCCCCAAAAGCCACTTCGGTGGCTCGCCCAAGAACCCTGGCACCCGCGGATCGAAATTGTCCGAGGCCACGTAACCGATAAGCTCCTCCTCATCCGGGAAGAAGAGGGCTCGACTTGTGAAAGTCGCACGGCTCCTTCCTGAGTCCCTGGCCCAAAAACCCTTGCCCAAGGGGCGGAAGCCCGGCACCCGCCAAGTTGTTCCACGACCGCCATAGACCAGGCGAACGGCCAAAAAATCGTAAACTCCCGACCAGGTAGCTAGGCTTCGGAGCCGGAAAATCCCCAGTCTCCCTTCTTTCTGGACCCATGGGTCAACCCGCCCCAGAAGCTCCTCAAGGCGGCGAGGAGTCATGGCATCGTAGCCCCGAACGTCCCGCAAGCGATAGACCGTCGCCAACTCCGGTGGAAACGCCAGGCGTCCAAAGCCCAAGAATCGTTCGGCACTTCCGGGACCCCCAGGAGTCATTTGACCAACAGCCTTCCCCAATTCTGGCCACATCCGGTCCACCGGCGCTCCACCATGAATACCACTTCCCAGGCGCAGCGCGGGAACAACTGCCGCCACGATCAGCGGGATGAACCCCCCTCTGCTCCATCGGTCGCGGCATAGCAAAACTAGGAGTCCGACACAGGCCAAAAGAGAGAGCAACGGAACCTGAAGAAGCCCAACCACCTCCCTCGGGCTCAAGCCATCCCCCGAGATCGCTCGGAATCCCACCAGCATTCCTACCACTACGGCCACGCCGGCAAAACCCTTCCATGGAACAGTCCGTTCTCTGATGGCCAGCTCAAGCCCCACCGCTCCCAGCGCCGAAACCATCAAGGCGACAGCCAGCAATAGCCGCCCATTGTAGGCCAGCCCCAAGCCGGGCACCCAGCGAACGACTTCGCCCACTGGCCAGGGCTCCCATCCGAGCGAGAGCGAAGCGAAGACAATCCAGACCGCGGGCCTCCAGATCCGAGAACCCCAGGCAGAAGGAACCAGTGCCAAGGCCACGACGCCCACGTAACCCGATGAGATTTCAGGGAGATTCCCTCTTTCTAGCAGGAACGTCCCAAACGACCAGCCACCCCAAATCTCCGGCACCACCAGCGCCGCCAACCCTTTCCATGGCAAGCCACGCGGTAGCTCAACACCGGCCGACCGCGCAGCCAGAGCAGAGCTTTCCAGCAAGTATTCTAAGAAGGGCAACACCACCACAGCGGCCAATAAACCTCCCGCCGCAACTGCCAGGCCCACGCGGAAAACCTGTCTCAGCCGCGCCTGCCCCGCCTGAGGTCCATGGCGCAACACCGCGTAGAGCAACGCGATGAACCCCAGATGAAAGCTCGTCTCCACGTGCCCGCCCAAAAGGCTCAGCGCCGTTCCTCCGGCAAGGAGGAATTCCGGGCGAACGCTTCGTCGAAGCCACCGAAATCCAGCACACCGCGACATTCCCGACCCATCCATCCACTCCACACCCAAAAGGATCCAGGGCAGCCAAACCGCCGACATGAAATGGGGATGTCCAGCCCACGACGTCAAGAACCCACAGAAGGCAAACGACACCCCGCCGAAACACCGGCTGGCCTGACCTAACCCGAAACAGGCTAGCCAAAGCCACGCGCCGATCCCAGCGACGACAAACCCCGCAAAGCGGCCCAAGTGCCGAGCCCATGCGGTGCCTGGAAGCGCCAGAAGTCCAAGGGGACTGAAGACCGCTGGCTGGGAAGCCGCCAAATGAGGTGCCCCACAAAACTGGTAGGGATTCCACAATGGTACGCGGCCAGCCAGAAGCTCCCTACGGGTCAGTTCCTCCCAGGGAGCAAATTGCGTCACCTCGTCAAACAGGATCGGCGCTGCCGGAAGAAAATCTGGCGGAAGCCGGCGAAAACGGAAAGGCTCGTATCCGTAGAGCAAACTCATGGGCCGCGGCGCCAACCCCTGGGTCACCGAAACCGGATAGAGCGCCACATAGCCCATTGCCAGTAAGATCAGTAGCAATAAGAGTCCTGCGGCGGGGCGAATCTTTCGTGGCAAATAAATTCCCATCACCGGTGATTGTCGCCATGGACTTTTTCATTCATGATGATCTTTCCCACTATTCCCCAAAAATACCGCCTCAGCGGACTCGAAGCAGAACCAGTATAAAAACAATTGAAGGTTCGACAAAACCCAACTCTGGCACCAGCCATCGGGCTGGGGCAGATCACCCAAAGCGGATCCCACGAGGAGCAGAATGGCCCGTCTTTCCAGTCAAGCCCCTTGGAGCTTCGCCGAGCTCCTCCGCCAACACCTTCGGAGCGGCGGTCCCATGGATTGCGCCGAGGCCGTAGAGCTGCTCCACGCACATTTTGGTGATCGGATCGGCGCGGCCTTTGGCCGGGCAGCTCAGATCGAGCGCCTAGCAACTGGAGCTGCGGGCGTGAAGCTGTCCGAAAAGGCCCAAAGGTTGATGAGCCGAGCCGCCAGCGTCCGCGAGCTCTATCTGCCCGAAAACAGTCTTCGAGGTAGCGAGCTTCGGAGGGCCGACCTCTTCCTTGGAGCCGGAGCCGGACTGGCCTCGGTGCTACGTCTGGCCGGAAATGCCCGCCGGCCTGTCGCGCTTCTGGTTCGTGGCCTCCGGCCCGATGATGCCGCCGTATGGCTCCGAACCAACACCCAAATCGATGTGGCGATCTTTTTGGGGTCCGAAGATGGAGAGCTCCGCGACCATCTCGAGCTTGTGGCGGAAATCCAACCATCCCGGCCAACTCTTTGGATCGTGCCAAGCGGCGAGCTTCGGCCCGAGGGCTGTCGCTGGTTCCATGCAGCTCCTGGCGAAAGCCTTTCGGGCATGCTGGAGGAAGCGATGGATGCCTGCACTCGCCTCATGGGTGCTGAGCAGCTCACTGCCCGCGATCTCACCATCCGAGCCGTCTTCACTGGTGGCCTGGCCCTCGCCCGTGCCCTTGATCTCGAACCGGATCTCACGCCGTCGCGAATCGAGGTGCAAGATGCCCTTTACGGCGCCTTGCCCTGGCAAATCGAAGGGCTTGCACGCCGGAACCCGAGCCTGGAACTCTCGCTGGACGTCCTGCCACACCAGGCGAAAAACGCGCAATGGCTTTCTGGCTTACTTCCCTCCGGTCGGGTCAAGTTGGAGTTTTCTCGGCCTCCATCGCGCCTGTGAGCTCTTAGCGCGGAGTCAGTCTCATTGGCACAACAATCTGCTTCCCACCACCTCAAAGGCCTTGGCAACGCCCAACCGGTCTTCTTCGGGACAGTAAATCGACAAGACGGAACGAGTGGGCTTGGCTCTGGAAATGTAGTCGGCGAACGGTTTGTCGATCTGCTCCAGGGTAAAAATTCGACCCCGTTCGTCAACGAAGCGGATATCGAGCTCCCAAAAGCGGCTTTCAGAGACCTTGGCCGCCTCCACCGGTAGGTCGACGAAAATGTAGCCCGGCTTGACGCCAGCTTCTTCGCAGAGCATTTCTTCTAAGGCATGCCGCACATCGACGGTGGTGGGTCCAAGGGTGAGGACGGCTTCCACCAGCTCTTCATCGCGTTCAGTCATGGAGCTGGCGTCAATGTAGCAGCCCCGTTTGAACAAGTCGCGCCGGAACTTGAGGCGGAGGGCAAGGTCCCTGACCCAGGGATCGCCACTCTGGTAGGCCAGTCCTGAAAGCAGCTCATCGTCGGTCATGGTCTCGAAGTGGTCGAATTCCCCCAGCTCAAGAATGGATCGTTCGGCAATGCGCAAGAGCATTTGGTCGGCGATCCGAGTTTTCTTGTGAAGGTAGACAGCGCTGTACATCTCGATGCGAGCGTTGAGAAAATCTCGGACAGCCTGGAGCCCCTTGGCACGGAAACAAAGCCGCTGATCCCGGATGATCATGGTTCCCATGAGGCGCTCGATGTCGATATGTCCGAATGAAACACCACTGTAGAGGAAATCCCGGCGAAGATAGTCTAGCGTGTCGGCATCGACCTCGCCAAAAATCATCTGTTGCAGGAAGGGATATTGGGTACAGTTCTGGTTGATGAGATCAGCCACCATGACTGGATCGACGTCGTACTGCCGCAAGATACCCGGGATCGTCCCGGCCCCCGTGAGGTGCATCTTTTCATCGCCGCAAAACATCTTGTTGACGATCTCCATGTGATCGGTACCATACTTGCGTATGTAGAGAGGTTCCAGTGTGTGGGACCAAGGCGTGTGGCAGATGTCGTGGAGTAGTCCCGCGGCGCTGGCCGTCCGCACGAGTCGCTCCCGTTCCGGGCGATCCAAGCCGAGATCTTCGTTGTCCAAGACGAGCGTAGTCGCCAACTTCTTGGCCGTCGTACCAACTCCAAGGGCATGGGCAAACCGCATGCCGTGAGCACAAGGGTAGACGTGAAAACTCATTCCAAGCTGGTGGATGAAGTTCAGGCGCTGCATTTCGGGCGTCTGGATGAGCTCCCGAGTCATGTCGTCGATGACGATAGAACCGTGGACGATATCGGTAATGGTCATGGGGCTTTTGTCGAGCATTCTCATTCCGGATTTCCTTGGCGGGCGCCGCTTGGAACGGGCAGTCTGTTTTGGCAAAGTTGCCAAAGAGATAAGAAATCACGACTTTACGCGCATCAGTTTGATAGCGAGGAGTACGAGGGGCAAGCTATGGAAAAAGAGGTCAAAGATGTCGAGGGGGCGTGTCAAGGTGCCCGATTTCAGCATTTTGAGCTTTTCCCAAAGATGCGGCTCTGGAGTGAACGGAGCCAGCGCCATCCAGATAGCGATGGCGATGAGCAATCCCAGGGGTATGCGATCGATCCAAGCCATGAGCAGTTTCTCCTTCTGTTCCTTAAAGAAGCCTGCGTACCTATTTTTTGCAAACGCACATCTTTTCCTTGCGGTGAAAGCTGATGAATCATTCCCGGGACATCCTATTTCTTGTTTTGTCCTTCTTCTCTGTTTTGATCGGGACGGAGGCGCTCTCGGAAACTACGCCCTCACCAGCACCGTCACTCCCCCGGGAAACTCCGTCTGTTCCGGCTTCTGGAAAGGCCACTCCAAAGACCACGAACCAAGAGATTTTCATCGATGTCACTTCGAAGGTAGGCTTGAAGTTCGTTCATTTCAATGGAATGTCAGGAGAGTACTACCTTCCGGAGGTCACGGGAGCGGGTGGAGCAATGTTCGATTATGACGGTGATGGCGATCTTGATCTCTATCTTGTCCAGGGCACCTGGCTCGATCCTCAAAAAAAACTCAAACATGAAACGGTTTCTGAAAGCCAGTCATCTCGGCACCGGGATCGATTGTACCGGAATGATCTGATTTCGGACTCCGGCCCCGGGCGCCTCAGGTTCGTGGATGTCACCGATGAAAGCAAGATTCTCTCCGTTGGATATGGGATGGGAGTGGCGGCGGGGGATTATGACAACGACGGAGATGTCGATCTTTACGTGACGAATGTGGGGAGCAATAGCCTTTTTCGCAACAATGGCGATGGGACCTTTACGGAGGTGACGAAGGCGGCTGGTGTCGATGATTCCCGTTGGAGCACGAGCGCTGCGTTTTTCGATTATGATCGGGATGGTTGGCTCGACTTGTTTGTGGTCAACTACGTCGATTTCCAGGTTTCGAAAAGTCCTCGGTGCTATTCCCGGAGCAGCGCTCGTGATTTCTGTGGTCCCGACGCGTTTCAACCGGTTTCCGATGTGCTTTTCCATAACCTTGGCCGCGACCGTTTCGAAAATGTGACCTCGGCGGCGGGGATCGACCGAGCCTATGGCGCTGGCCTTGGAGTGGTGGCATCTGACTTCAATGGCGACGGCTGGCTGGATCTCTACGTGGCCAATGACGGCGACTCGAACCAGCTTTGGATGAACGGCAAAAACGGGACCTTCACGGACGAGGCGCTCTTGTCCGGAGCCGCTGTCAACCGAACGGGCACGCCGGAAGCCAGCATGGGCGTCGATGCGGGTGATTTCGATAACGACGGAGACTTCGATCTATTTTTGACTCATCTTATGCAGGAAACGAACACGCTCTACGTCAACCAGGGCCTGACGCTCTTCGAAGACCGTACCATTGAAGCTGGCCTCGCGAGCCCCAGTGTGCGGTACACCGCTTTTGGCACTGGCTGGATCGACTATGACAACGACGGATGGCTCGACCTTATCACCTTGAATGGAGCCGTGAGGATTCTTCAGAAGCTGGCTCTCACGGGTGATCCCTTCCCTTTGGGCCAGCCAAATCAACTCTTTCGAAACCTCGGCCACGGAGGTTTCCAGGAAATCAGCCACAGGGCCGGCTCCGTTTTCCAACGGCTCGAAACAAGTCGGGGAGCGGTCTTCGGAGATATCGACAACGACGGGGATACGGATCTTCTTGTCATCAATGCCAACGGTCGGATCCGCCTGCTCCAAAACCAGCAGGGAAATCGGAACCACTGGTTGAGGATTCTGCTCTCTCCGCAATCGCTCCGTCGCGATGCCCTGGGTAGCAGGGTTGAAATCCGTCTTCCCGGCGGCCTCAAGCTCATGCGAATCGTACGGACTGACGGTGGTTATTGTTCTTCGAACGATCCGCGGTTGCTTTTTGGACTTGGATCGGCGAGACAGGTGGCGGAGGTCCGTGTCTACTGGCTCGGTGGTGTTATGGAGGTTTGGAAAAACCTGCCCATCGACCGCGCCATCCTTCTTCAGCAAGGCGGTTCACCTGCATGGAAATAAAGACTTACCGTGGATACCCGATTTTTCTTACTCTTTTTCTCTTCGCGGCGAGCCAAATCTTCATCCAAGCCACGGCCCAAGAATCTGCAGCCACCCTGATTCCAAGTCAAGAAAACCTTGTGGAACCCGTTGCCAACGCGGATTTCAACGAAACAGGTCCACCGGAATCCGCGATGTTTTTGCCGGTGCCGAACCCCAATTTGGAGGATCTTGAACCGGCGGTGAAAGAGCAGATCGAGCAGCTCAGCACCATTCTTCTGGAGGTCCTTGGTCAGGCCGGCGCGAACTCCGGGGAACAGAGCGAAGCCTTCGGCTTGATGGGACAGCTCTATCACGCTTACGAGCTCTTCGACGCGGCTCGATCCTGCTATCTGAACGCCGGACGGCTGGCGCCGAATGACTTCCGATGGCTCTATCTTTTGGCCAGCGTAGAGCGCCAGTCCGGGGAGATCGATAGAGCGCTGGAACTCTATAAGCGGGCTTGCCGTCTTGAACCGGGATCTGGCGCCTGTTGGGTCTATCTGGGCCGGATGCGCCTTCTTCAAGACCTTCTTCCCGAAGCCGCGCAGGCCTTCGAGAAGGCGCTGAAGCTCGATCCAGAAAATGCGCCAGCTCTTGCGGGGCTGGGCCAGATTGCTCTTTCCCGCCACCGGTATGAGCGGGCCGCCCGGTTGCTTCACGATGCCCTGGAAATCGTTCCCGCCGCCAATCTTCTCCACTATCCTCTGGCCATGGCCTACCGCGGAGCTGGAGAGTTAAAGAAAGCCCGAAAACAGATTGCGCTCCGGGGAACCGTGGGAGTTCGGCCTTCAGACCCGCTGCTCGACGGCCTTCGCGATCTTCTCCGTGGGGAAAAGGTCCATCTGGTGAGTGGAAAGATCGCCTTCCAAGCGGGCCGAATCCACGAAGCCGCCCAGCAGTATCAGTGGGCTCTCGCGGCAAATCCCAACAGCGTGCCGGCTCGCGTGAATCTCGGCTCCGCCATGGCCAGTCTGGGAGAAACTGATGGCGCCATGGATCTTTTCCGCGGAGCCCTCAAGCTCGATCCCGAAAACGGCACGGCCCACTACAACCTAGCCCGGCTCTTGGGAAGCCGCGGGGACGAAGAAGAGGCCATGGCGCATTTTCAGGCAGCTCTTGGTGTGGACCCCAAAGATCTCCAAGCACGCCTCGATTTTTCCCGTCTCCTGGCACGAACAGGGCGCCTTGACGAGGCCGTGGAACAGTACCGCACGGTATCCAAGCTCAGCCCGACCCTGGAAGATGCTCCCCTTGGCGAAGCCGGCATCCTGATCCGGCAAACGCGCTTCCAGAAGGCGATAGAAACCCTGGAATCGGCCTCCAAACGAATGCCGAGCCAAGGGAGGATTGCACACGCTCTAGCGCGGCTTCTGGCCGCTGTTCCCCGGCTCGATCTCCGTGACGGCCCGCGAGCGCTCGATCTGGCCCGCCGTGTCTACCGGGCTCGGCAGACCCTTCCTCACGCCCAAACACTGGTTTTGGCGTTGGCCGAGGCCGGGCGGTGCGCCGAAGCCACTGCGCTTCAAAGAGAGGTGATCTTGTCCATGGAGCGCTCTAAAAACGCCCCTGGGAAACTGGAAAAACTGGAGGGAGAGCTCCAGCGTTACAAGAACGGGCCTCCGTGCCGCCCGCCAGCGGATTGAGCCTGCCGCCAGGGGATTGAGCCGCGTGCTCCCACAATTCCCGCGACGGGACCTATCAAATTGTCCTGTTTTTGCTTTACAATTTTCTTCGCCGAAACGGTGGCACCGGCATCTTGCCGGTGTAGCGCCCTCCGGGCTGCACGGAGCGGGGAAGGAGGCCCGCCCCAGCGGTGATGTTGTCAACCGGATCTGATAGGTCCCCCTGCGACATCCTGATACGAGGGCAAGGAGCACTCTCCTGGGACGATGAGGGGTATCCACGCAAGGCGGGACATTCCCGGGACTGTGGAATCGCAAGCGTCCGGGCAACGCCTCGCTATCGCTCGGCGGGTCACGTTTGCGTGACTCGAAGGTGGTCCGGGGATTCCATCCCCTGGCAGGGCTTTGCCCTGCACCCACCAGGGAGCGCGCTCCCTGGACCCACGTTTTTGTACGCTACGCGTTTTCCTTTTTTTTCTGTTCTGTCCCGCCTTGCGTGGATACCCGACGATGAGAGGCGAGGAGCGGCGGACGGAGGGAAACTCGCGCCACAGGCGCGGGTCATGCCCATGGGAGCGGACCACAGCCCCAAAAAACCAAACGACTACAGGCCAACAATTTTCGGGGTGAAAAAGCGGTCGCGGGACGCCTTTGGGGTCAGGGAGACCGGTTGGAGGGCGATGATGCCGAAGTTCCGGTGGAGAAAGGCCTTGGGGTCAGGGAGACCGGTTGAAGGGCGATGATAGGGGAGGGGCGGCGGACGGACTGCCGCCGACCCGACCGGAACTCAACCAAGAGAAAAGAAAGCAGTTTTCGGGCTCTTTACCAACGGGTCTCACAACCAAAAAAATGGGTGGATGGCTCAGATGCAAGTCAACACATTTCGGGGTGGAAACGGGGTTCAAGCGCCCTTCATGACGAGCTCGTTCCGGAAGGATGGGCAAAGTCCGGAAAGAATTAGACTCTCGGCGTAGACAAGGCTTTCCGGTGTATCGACGTCGAGCCAGCACCTCACCCCAATATCCATGGCCTTCATCTTGCCCACGCGGCTCAGCTCCCGGATGCCGCCACTCAAGGAGGTGTCACCCTGGGTCCGTGCGATTCGGAGGGCATCGAACAAACTGTGACGGCAGAGGAAAAAACCGGTGTCTATGGCGTTGAAATAACCCAGTTCCTTGCCAATTTTCAGAATCTTGTTTGAATTGCACTGCACTTTCGTGGCATCGGGTAAATCGAACACCTCGTCGATCCGCCGATCGATGGCAAGGAGAGTCGCTGGTGAGGGATCGATGGACAGCAGGCTCCGCAAGATCTCTGGATCGCAGATATGATCGCACATTAAAAGCAAGAAGGGAGTCGAAACGTAAGGCTGCGCCGCCAGGACTGACGTGCCATTGCCCTCCATCCAATTGGGGTTCAAGATGGCACGAACGGAGAGCTTTGACCGCATGTCGATCTCTCGGACGTGGGGCACGAGGCGGTCGGCACCATATCCGCAGACGACCAGGCATTCTTCAACACCGGCTTCTTCGCAAGACCCCACGTCACGCTCAAGGAGGGTCAAGCTTCCTATTTTTGTCAGCGGCTTGAGATTGCCGCCGTTGCCATTCCTCAGCCGCGTACCCTGGCCTGCGGCAAGGATGACAGCGGGAACTCCGTGGTTGAAGCGGCGGCGGGGTAGAACTATTCTTTTCGCGATCACGATTGACTTCCAGTTAGTTCGCAGGATCTTCGCACAACGGCGATGGAGCTCGCGCGGGAGCTTCAACGATTCAAGCAAGGTTCCGAAGAAATTCATCGACGCCGCCGGTATTCCAAATATCCGCTGGTCCAAGCCAGCCTTTGCGAGCGACTCCGATTCCGTAGCTCACGAAATCGATGGCATCGATATGGTGGGCATCGGGACAGATGCAAAATTGTACGCCGCGGTTGCGGGCTTCGCGAAGGACTTTCCAATCGAGGTCGAGACGTTTCGGGCTCGCGTTGATTTCCAGCGCTGTTCCGGTTTTGACCGCCGTTTCCAGGATCGGCTCCAAGTCGATGCCGTAGGGCGGCCGCTCCAGGAGTAAACGCCCCGTAGGGTGCCCTAGAATATCGACGTGAGGATTCTCTATCGCCCGAACAAGCCTCGTGGTCATCTCCTCCTTCGACTGACTAAACCGATTGTGGACACTGGCAATGACAACGTCGAGCTTAGCCAGCTCCACATCATCGAAGTCGAGGGTCCCATCTTGAAGTATATCGACTTCCGATCCCTTGAGGATGCGAATACCCGGAACCCGTTCCTGAACCTTAGCGATTTCGAGAGCTTGCTCTTTCAAGTCCTTTTCGTCCAAACCACCTGCGTAGGCCGCTGCCTTCGAGTGATCCGAAATCAGAATATACTCGAAGCCACGTTTTTCAGCCTGACGCACCATAGCTCCCAGTGTTGCCGCGCCATCCGACCAGGTGGTGTGGGTGTGAACAAGCCCCCGAATCTCCTCTGGCTGCACCAACTCCGGAAGCCGCCCATCAGCCGCCGCCTCGACCTCTCCTCTTCCCTCCCGGAGTTCGGGGGGAATCCACTCCAAACCCAGCGCCTGAAAGAACTCCTCCTCTTCTAGGCAAGGAATCACCTCGCTTCCACCCTTTCCAACGCGAAGAAGGCCGTTGTCTTCCCCCAACTCCAGGCCGCGATCAAGCGCCAACGCTTCCAGTTGCCGGTGATGATCCCGCGATCCGGTTTGCAGGGCCCACACTCCGCCGAAAAGCCGTGGCTCGCACACCTGAAGAGAGAGCTTCGGCCCCCTTTCAAAGCGAAGCTCCAGAGCCTGTTCACTCCGCCAAAGGACCTCCGCCGGTGCTGTACGCCGGATCAACGAATTGAGAATGTCCTGGCCTTTTCCCGCTGCTACGAGATCCACCGATTCGATGACGGAACACTTGCGCCTCAATTCCCCAGCAAGCTCCACGCGCTGGACCCCGGCAAACCTTGACAGGAGAGCCAGCTTCTCCAAAGCAAACTCCAACGCCTCGGGATAACGAGCTTTCCACCGCCATTCACCATAGAGTCGGAGCTGACTCAGAAGCCGAGCCTGGGTTTTCGGCCCAAACCCCGGGATCGTCTCGACCCGACCCTCCCGACAAGCGGCTTCCAACTCATCCAGCGACCCCAAAGAGAGACTGCCCGCGATCTTCCGCGCCCTCTTTGGCCCAAGCCCGGGAATCTCCAAAAGCTCCAAAGCAAAGGGAGACAATCGCTGGCAAAGCTCTTCGTAAACCGTTGATCGACCTGTCTTCAGGATCTCTTCGATGGTCTTGGCGCTGCTCTTGCCAATTCCTTTGAGCGATGTCAGTGCCCGGCGCTTTACGAACTCTTCAAGTTCTTCATCAAGTCCCTTGAGCGCACGCACTGCTCCCCGGAAAGCCCGCACTTTGAACGGATTCTCCCCCAAAAATTCTAGCAGGATGGGAATCCTGCTCAACAATGCCACGACTTTTCCGCGGTTCACACTTCCGCTCCAAAAAAGAGACCGGCGGGACAAATACCGGACCACGATAACACGATCACCCCAAACCCGTCCATGTCATCTCTGACTCGGACGGGACCCATCAAATCGTCGTGTTTCTGCTTTACAATTCTCCCCGCCAAAACCGTATGCACAGGCATCTTGCCTGTGCAGCGCCGTCCGGGCTTCACGGAGTCAGAGAAGAGCCTCCCCCCCAATGCTGAAGTTGTAAACCGGGTTTGATAGGTTCCCATCTATGACTCGGACCTTTCACCGGAGATCGTAGCGGGCAGCCGGGTTTCCACCAAAGAGGGGGAGAGGCGTAAGTCATTCAAACCGCCTAGAGCCGCTCGACGATGCCACCAGTGGAGACCCCGGCAGATCCGTGGTGGTATTTTCGGTCGAGGTACGCCTTACCGTGAAAGTACACACAAAGCAGACATCTGTCTTGCCGTGAAAGCACACGCCAGCATGGAGGCCAGAAGGCCTCCATGCGAAAAGATTGGGGGGTTAAAACATCGGAGGCCGCGGCGTCCTGCCTTTCATGCTTCTGGGGTGGTTCGATTGGTTTCCATGAGTGTTACCGTGAAAGTACACGCCAAGCCGACATTCGTCTTCTTAGCTTACGGGCAACGCCGCGCTCCGCACGGCGGGCAACGCCGCGTGCTGCTCGGCGGTCGTCCGGGGATTCCTTCCCCGGTCCCCAGGCAGGGCTTTGGCCTGCACCCACCAGGGAGCCAGCTCAACTTCCCGTTGCAACAAAGGGCAACGGGATCCCAGCCCACGTGGATGGACGCTGCGCCTCTTTTTTTGACGCTGCGCCTCTTTTCTTTCATTCTTCGGGGTGGTTCGATTGGCTTCCTTGAGTGTTAAGGGCTCTAAGCATGGTTCCAGGGTGATAAAGGGCGAGTGGTGGCGAACGGGGGAAACTCGCGCCGCAGGCGCGGGTCGTGCCGCCGGGAGCGGACCGCAACTCTAAGCGTCCTCGTCCTTGATGGAAACCCGCCCGACCGCTTCGTGACGATCCGTGATGAGAACTCCGGGTTGAGGCGTCCCATCACCTGATTTCCGGGTATGATAGAATCGAAAAAAATTGATCACCGACCCGAAAGGGGAGCAGCCATGGCCCGCCATCTTCCTGGACGCATGGCCAGGATCGCCCTGATCTCCGCTGCGCTCGTCTATCCAGTTTTTTTTCTGCTCGCTGCCAGCCAGCGGATCCCTTACCCCTACGAGCTGGAGTGGATGGAAGGAGGGAGTTTGGAGCAAGTTCGCCATCTCTTGGCGGGTCATTCTTTGTACAACGCACCAAACTTGGATTTCATTCCCTATCTTTATACACCGCTCTATACTTATCTTTCGGCGGGTTTTGCCTATCTGCTTGGCGACGGCTTCTTGCCGCTGAGATTGCTTTCTACATTGGCCTCTCTCTGGTGCTTTGTTCTGGTGTTCCAGATTGTCGTGGCCGACACACAAAACCGGCCTCGGTCATGGTACCGGCCACGGTGCAGATTTCAGACGCCGCCCCAGGGCTTCCAGCCCTGGAACCCGGCGGAGGCTCTGCCTCCGGACCTCCGCTGGGAGCGCCGCTCCCAGACCCACGCCAGGGAGCCAGCTCC
>JAJRTK010000424.1 GCA_024278345.1 bacterium
CGGGCAACGCCTCGCTGTCGCTCGGCGGGTCACGCCGCGCGTTACCCGTAGGTCGTCCGGGGATTCCATCCCCTGGCAGGGCTTCGCCCTGCACCCACCAGGGAGTTACCTCCCTGGACCCACGTTTTTGTACGCTCCGCGTCTTTTTTGGGTTTTGTTGCGTGTCCCGGCTTAGCTGGATACCCCCTGAGTAGAACCTTGCTCATCGTTTCGGTCTTTGGCACGAGATCTGTCTCCAAGGGGTTCCGGCCCCCCCCATTTGCCGGCGCCGACGACCATGGTTTCCAAGATTTTCCATCTCTGCTGGCCGGTACCCACTCGGGAAGACTTTCCAGCGATGGCGCCGCGGCTCCCGCGGAAGAGCAGGTCTCCGTGGCCTGGCTTCGAGGACGAGGAGTGATTGCTCCAGCATTTGAAGAGCCTCGACCGTCGTCATTGGTGATCGGCGGAGCCGACTCACCTCCGGTCGGCATGCCACCCGCCAGCCGCGACGTACAAAGGGGGTCTGGGCTCGCGCTCCCTGGAGAGGGTCTTGATGCCATCCAAAGCGATGACCGGTCCCACCTGCCGAAGCGGCCGCCGGTGATCGGTCCCATGGGTTTCAGCCCGTCCGGGGACTTCGTTGATGGCGCCCCGCCGAGAAAACGCCGGGAGCGGAAGGCAAGTTCAAGAAAAGAGGAGCGGTCTTGTTTTTTTGGTCCTTGAGGTATGATACAGGCAAAGGTCTGAGGGAGTTTTGGATGTAAGGTCGAAACTCCGGGGTATCCATAGACTCGGAACTCTCATCACGAATCGTCACGAGGCGGTCCGAGGCGCGTTTTCACCAAGGAGGAGGAAGGCCCCACCGGAGGCGTAGTCTTGCGCTACGTCGAGGAGCTGGCCGACGAGGACGCCGGTGGAAACGATGGATCGGCTGCCGCGGTAGAGACGTGATGAGAGTTCCGGGTTGGAGCCTGAAAAAAATTGAACTTCTGCCCTGAACGCAGCCTTCGATGGGGACCTATCAGATCCGGTTGACAAGTCCACGCACGAAAGGAACCCACCGTTCAATTCCGTGAATCCCGTCCAGCCCGCCACCGGCAAGATGCCGATGCCACCAGGGCGGCGCCGCGGAGTGTAAAGCAAAAACGCGGGGATTTGATAGGTCCCCTTCGGTGGTCAGTGCGTCGGGGGAACCCTAAACGGGAAGTAAACTTTTTTCAGCCTTGAAGGCGAGACAAAACAAAAGAAAAACCCCGCAGCGTACAAAGAAGGGTCCAGGCAGGAGTGCCCCCGGTGGGTCCGGGGCGGAGCTTGGAGGCGCGGGGGTATCCACGTAAAGCGGGACACTTCATGGATTGTGGTAATGCCAATCGTCCGGGCAGCGCCTCGCGCTGCTCGGCGGTCGTCTGGGGACATCGTCCCCAGACCCCTGGCAGGGCTTTGCCCCGCACCCGCCAGGGAGCTCGCTCCCTGGACCCACATTTTTGTACGCTGCGCGTCTTTTTCTGGTTTTGTCGTGTGTCCCGGCTTAGGTGCATACCCGAAGCGCGGCATCCGGCAGGGAAAGCAAAGGTGCTCCCTGGTGAATGCTGGGCGAAGGCCCTTGCCAGGGGCCCGGGCACATACGTCCCCGGGCTACCGCCGAGCGAGCCGGAGCGCAGCGGAGGCAATGGCCGCAGACCATAACCGCGGCGCAAAAAAGGCGCGTCAAACTGTCCCGCTTTGCGTGGATGCCCAAACTTCGCGTGAAGATTCATTTAACCCCTTTTGCAGAGGTCAGGATGTACATCGAAAGTAGTGACATTGTGGAGCATTCCGCTGACGAAGTTTACGTTCTTGTGCGGGACGAGATGGACAAGATTGTACCGTTCCTGCCAAATGTCGATACCATTGAGCTTGTGGAACGGGAGGAGACCGAGCGAGGGCCGAAGATTCTAAGAAACTGGCGTGCAAAAATAGAGATTCCTTCCTTGGTGAAAAAATTTGTCAGCCCTGACATCGCCAAGTGGGCCGATCATGCATGGTGGAACGATGCCGATTACAGCGTTGATTATGAGCTGAAAGGCGCGTGGCTTCCGGGTCTCTATACCTGCAAGGGGACCAACAGTTTTCGGCCCGGCGGCGAGGGCAAGACTGAGGTCAAGGTTACCGTGAACCTTGAGATTCATGGTGATCAGATTCCCGGCATACCGCGGTTTTTGTCCAGCAGAGCGGTTCCCGCCATCGAAGGACTCATACAGCGACTCATGAAGCCAAATCTTACCAGCCTAGCCACGGGCCTGAAGCACTACTTCGCCGCCCAAGAGAAGGAAGCCGGTTAGAGAAAAAATCGCGGTCATCGGTGGTCGGCGGAGCCGACTCTCCGTGATGGCCGCAGGCCATAACCAGCGCTCCCGGCGGAGGTCCGGAGGCCGCCTCCGCCGGGTACCAGGGCCGGAGACCCTGGCGCTGTGCCCGAATTTTACTGGATGGCCGAGACGATGGCCAAGGCCCCCGGCGACATTGTCCTGCCTTGCGTGGATACCCCAGCAGGTGATTGCCCGGGGCCTTCGGAATTCCTCACGGTAGCCAGTGCCGAACCACGTGGAGAGCCGCCAAAGCGGCCACCGGATCCGGGACTGAGAAAAACGGTGGACAGCTCATGGGTTGGTATTTCGAGTTGCGGGCAGGAGAACGACTTCGTCAATGGCTACGACCAAGGGTCTCGGATCGGGTGTGCCACGTCCCGTGGCCGCCTTTCCCCGAAAGACCAAGCTGTTGTTGCCCAGCAGCAAGGAACCGGGTGGTAGATAGGTCTTGTAGACTCTCCACCCGGGCTTCAGATTGAATGTCGCAAGAAGCTCGCCGTTGAGCTCGATCTGGACGCCCGCCCCCGCGACGCCAGCCGCTGGTTGGAGAACCACTCTCAGGTTTCCCTCGAACCGTCGGAGTCGAGGGATCGAAAGGCGTGCTCGAGGGGCTTCCGCCCAGGCGAAACTTCGGCGTTTTCCTTCCGGTGGATAGAATCCCTCCAGGAGTCTTGGCCTAGTGGATGAGTCGAAATCCAACCGCTCGACGTTGGGCCAGGTGACGATGATCCAAGTCAGGGCAACGCAAACAGCAGTTGCTCCCGCGATGGTTCCCCGCCACCGCCGTTTTTCGCTCTGGCCAAGGAAGTTGGGGAGAAGAAGCAGAAGGGGAGAAAAGAGGCTATACCACCAGCAAGGTGCCGAAGAGAGGGCAAAAACGAAAAGGGCCAAAGCTCCACTTCCAAGGGCTCCTTGTGCCTTTTTCCACCGATGGCGAGTCAAGATGTAGACGCCAAGAACCGCGCCAATCCGCAGCAGGGAAAGGAGGCCTGGAATCTCCAAATCATAGAAAAGACCGGCAAATCCGAGCTGTCCTGTGACCAAAGGAGGATCATATTCGAACACTCTTTGGGGAAGTTCCAAATACCACCCGACGGTTCCTTGGACAAACAAATTTGGCGCCCAGACGAAAAAGGGCATGAGAAGAAGAAGGGGGAGTCCAACGACTAGAAACAGAGGCTTCACGGCGCTGAGCAAGTTTCCCTGGCTCCCATCACCCGGTTTTCGAAACGTAAAATGGTAGGCCACCGGAGGAAGAAGGAGGAGAGCTGTCTGACGCATGGTCAGGAGTGCCGCGAACCAGACGAAGGCACCCTTCCTACGCCCTTTTGCCATCGCGTCAGCGAAGAGAAGAAGCACGAACCAATACAAGTAAAGGTGCCCGATCCTCGAGAATCCACTGTATTTGGCGCTAGCCGCCAGAATCAACAACACGAAAAGTGGCAGGTTTCCTCCGGGACGGGCGCTCATGCCTGCCAGTTTGCCTGCCAACCCAATGGTGGCAAGCAGCCCAAGAAAGCGTAGATCAATCCCCAAGAGCCATGGAGGCAGGTAGCTCAGCCAGAGCCCTGGAAGAAACGTCAAGGGAAGTGGCCAGGGCATTTGGTAGACGTGGTAGGGAGATTCCCCTTGCCAGAGCCTGTCCAGCGCCTTCTGGATTAGGGGCAACATATCGGCATATTCGGCGTCCATGGGAAGATGAAAGATCGCTTGCACTGCCAGGAGCGCCACCGTGGAAACCAGACAGATGGCCAAGATCGCCGAAATCCCTCCCGGCCCCTCTTTTTGTTCCCACCGATTGCCGCTTTGAAGAAGCCACAGGAAGAGGCCCAGAAGAAGAGCTCCGATAGCCGCGTTTGCACCGGGTCCCAACCTGTTGGGAGTCGGGACGTAAAGCACGATTGCCAGGAGTCCGCCCAGGGAAAGGTAGCTCGTGGACACCCTCAAGATCTCACTTTTAGACAAAACTCCGAGATTGGGCATAAGAACTCGATCTGTTGCCAGGAGCCACTTGATGATTGTCCGGCATGGTTTTTATTAGAGTTGTGTTCCGCTCCGACCGGGCGCTGGCCAGCGCCCATCCGTCGCCGGGGGCTCCACTATTCTGAGCCACCGGCCGAACAAATGCCAGCCTGGACCCAGAAGAACCCCTGCCGCGCACAACAAATCTGACTTTTTCATGTGTTTTGTGAAACCCGGTGTCATGGTCGCTCCCGTTTCTAGCTGTTGAAAGTGGGCGGGACCTATCAGATCCCCGCGTTTTTGCTTTACACTCCGCGGCACCGCCCTGGTGGCACCGGCATCTTGCCGGTGGCGGGCTGGACGGGATTCACGGAATTGAACGGTGGGTTCCTTTCGTGCGTGGAGTTGTCAACCGGATCTGATAGGTCCCAAGTGGGCCTTGTGGTCATCGGTGGTGCCTTCGGCAGATCTTGAAATGCTGGCATTCTTTGGTTCCCATTCCTAAGGTCCCCTCCACTACATCTACCAGGGACGCCCCCCTGATTTCACCTCAATTTCTTGGGAAAGTGGCGGAGTCCGGCGTGGCGAGAGCTGCCGAAGGCACCACCGATGACCAAGGCCAGCCAGGAGGGTTGGAGTTGCACTGCCGCCAACAGCCCGTCGAAGAGGAGTTTTTCATTGTCACGGCCGATGGTTGGAGGTTGGCAATCCTGGGTCGTCAGGCTATCGGTCCCCCTTGCGGAGTCGTTCTGGCCGGTCATGCCATGATGGCCAACCGGCGCAGCCTTGACCGGCCTCGTGGAAACGGATTGATCACGACCTTCGTGGAAGCTGGTTTTCACACTTACGCCCTCGATGTTCGCGGCCATGGGGCCAGTGGACCCAAAGCCGAAGAGGGTGCCGACTGGAGCTATGACGACATCCTCTGGTTCGATCTCCCCGCGGCGATCACGTTTGTCCACGGACGCCATCCAGAGCTTCCCCTGGCCGTGGTGGGCCATTCCCTGGTGGGACATGTCATTTTGGGATTGTTGGGGCAATTCCCGGAATTGCCGGTAATCGCAACGGTCTCGCTTGCAGCCAATGTCTGGATTCGAAGGCTCGAACCGAGCCCCTTGAGGTGGCTGAAAAAACTGTTGGCCATCCGACTCATGAACCTGGCCCGGCTTCCTTTTGGACGGTTTCCCACAAGGTACTTAGGGCTTGGCAATGAAGATGAGGCGTCCAGTTTTGTCCGGCAGTTCCAGGTTCTCTTGGAGCAGGGCGATTGGTGCAGCCTTGACGGGGGCATCGACTACATGAGGAACGCGCATCGCGTTCGGCGATCCATCCTTGCCGTGGTGGGATCTGGCGACCGCCTTCTTTGCCATCCCACAAGCTCCGTCCTTTTTCATCGCCGGTTTCAAGGCTCAAGGATCTGGCACTGGACGGTTGGTGGCGGGGATTTTGGGCTTCCATGGGGTTACGAGCCGGATCACATGCAAGTCGTGACCGATCCGCGTTCACGGCCTGTATGGCATGCCATCGCCCACTGGCTTCACCAGCGTTTCCAGGAAGTGGGTCAAGAAGTAGAGCCCGGTTTCTTCGAGGCGGGAGACCGGCCTAGCTGGGGTATCGACGTAAGCCGGGACACCCGCCAAAACCAAGACGCACCGCGTCGTACATGAATGTGGGCAGGGATCCCGGGCCTCGGTCATGGTACCGGCCACCCGAAAAAAGCGCGCAGCGCACAAAGAGGGGTCCAGGGAGCTGGCTCCCTGGCGTGGGTCTGGGAGCGGCGCTCCCAACGGAGGTCCGGAGGCGGAGCCTCCGCCGTGTTCCAGGGCTGGAAGCCCTGGGGCGGCGTCTGAAGTCTGCACCGTGGCCGGGACCATGACCGAGGCCCGCAGCGTGACCCGCCGAG
>JAJRTK010000425.1 GCA_024278345.1 bacterium
GCTGGTTGGGGTCCGGTCGGGTCGGCGGCAGTCCGTCCGCCGCCCCTCCCCTCTCATCGCCCTTCAACCGGTCAACGAGCCCCCAAACACTCTTTCCGCCTGGAAATGAGGGGATGTTTCAGGTGTAATTCAGGTGGGACCTATCAAATCCCCGCGTTTTTGCTTTGCACTCCGCGGTGCCGCCCTGGTGGCACCGGCATCTTGCCGGTGGCGGGCTGGACGGGATTCACGGAATTGAACGGTGGGTTCCTTTCGTGCGTGGACTTGTCAACCGGATCTGATAGGTCCCATTCAGGTAATTCCGTGGTCGCTTCGGGGAGCGTCTTCCTTCCCTTCACCCACCAGCCACCAGGTCGTCATTTTGCCCTTGTTCTTCACCTCGATCTCTCCCCGAAGCTCGAACTGGAACTGCCCGTTCAGACGCAGCCGGACGGCACTGCTCACTTGGATTCGCCCGGGTTTTCCGTGGGATTCCATCCGCGACGCCACGTTCACCGTGTCCCCCCACACGTCGTATTGAAAACGCTTCATCCCGATGACCCCGGCAACGACGGGTCCCGTGTGCAGGCCCACCCGGATCTCCAGGTCGGGACCAGCCCGCTCCCGAAGCTCCACCATCTTCAAAAGCATTGCCAGAGCGGTCCTCGCTGCCGCCTCCACATGGTTCTTCCCGGGTTCCGGCAGACCGGCAACGGCCATGTACGCGTCTCCGATGGTTTTGATCTTCTCCAGGCCGTGGGTCGAGATTAGCTCGTCGAAGACCGTGAACATCGCGTCGAGAGATTCCACGACCTCCGATGGAGATCGGTCGGCAGAGAAGCTCGTGAAACCGACGATATCGGCAAAGAGAACGGTGACTTCGGGAATCCGATCCGCGATGGGCTCTTCCCCCGCCTTCAACCGTTCCGCGATGGACGCGGGAAGGATATTCAAAAGCAGCCCCTCGGACTTGGCCTTTTCCCATGCCAGAGCTGCCTGGCCAAGATATTCTCGCCGCCGAAGCCGAGATCCCCAGATTCCCGCGAGGCCCGCGATCATGGATGCGAAAAGGAGGAACATGACGTGGGTCGCCCAGGTGGCCGCTGAGTAGGGCCCGGCACCTGGGGCCGAAACCAGGAGATCGGCAGCCCAAACGCTCAGGGTTGTCGCCAGGATCTCATGCCATTCCATGGGAAAGAGAAGGACGGCACCCACCATGACGAGCATTTGTCCCACGAAATAAGGGGATTCAAGGCCTCCCGTAACCCGCGCCGCCGTCGCCACATCCAGCGCGACGCCTCCAGAGAGGATCAAGGCCAAAAGAGGCGCCTGCTGAGCCCGTTGTTCTCGCCATGCTACGAGAGCCGCCGCCACCGCGTAGAGACCGACCAGCGTCCGAATCGCCGTGGTGGCGGCGAAGACCTCCGGCTCTACAAAGACGGTGACCAGGGCATCGGCCAGGAACAAGACCGCCACCAACGGACCCGTTCGGACCAGGCCCGAAGCGATCAGCTTGTGCCGGTGTTTTCGATACTCGGCAAGAGCTTGCTTCTTACCACGACGACCAACTCCGTGTCGCACTCTGTTGCCCATCGTCTTGCTCCAGCGGTCACTTTACGCTTTCCCGGCTTTCACTTACCTTTCGCCGCCGCCTTCCGGAGCCGCGACCAAGTCCACCAGTTGGCCTTTTCCGCCGGAAGCTCCGGATCCCGCGCCTGGGCTACCGCTGCCTGAAAAACGTCCAGACAACAGATGTCCACACGGCTCCCCCGAAGAGAACAGAGCCGTTGGTAGAGCTCCTCCGGGTCAGATTCCGCCAGGGCCTCCACGGTTTCGATCCCCAAAAGCTCGAAGTCCTTCACCGTCGCTGGACCTACCGACCGCAAATCCAGGAGCCGCCGCTCATCGCCACTCATTTCTCGGCCTTGATGGCAAAAACCACCACCTGGCCCCCTGGTTCCCGGAACGCGATCTCCCGCATCCCGTAGAAGGTTGTCCGCTCTGGCACCACGATCTCCGCGCTCTTCGCCAGGTTGCGCAGAGGTTCAAGGTCGTCTACCTCGATATAGAGCATTGCGGAGGATTGCTGGGACGTCGTGGGCAGGCTCAGGTCCTCCTTCATGCTTCCGTGGGTCTGGAGCATGATTTCCAGACCGTCCCGCTCCAGCCCGACAAAGCCGAGCTTATCTCCTGCGGGCACCTCCATGGTCTTCTTGAACCGAAGTCCATCCACCCAAAACTCCAACGAAGGCTCGATGGTGGTCACGTAAAGGATCGGGGTGAGCTTTTTCATCCGCATAACTAGTTTCCTTTCGGAGGCTTTCAGATTCTGATGCGGCTCGCCATTGCCGCCGCTTTCGATCCACTGCCCGAAGGCTGGAGCACCACCAGAAGTGTGGCGTAGCTTGCATTTTTTTCAACGCCGCCACGGGTCGTTGAGCACCTGAAGACTGGAGCGATCCGGGCCTGTCGAGACCAAAGAGATCGGCACCCGCACAGTGTCAGCGACGAAGTCTAGAAATTTCTTGGCGGGCTCTGGAAGCCTTTCCCCTGGCCCCGTCAGCACGGGCCAGCCTTGGAGCTCCCGGTAGATCGGTTGGCAATGCTCCAGATCCGAGGGATCCGCCGGGGGCGAATCGATTTCTCGGCCATGGAGGCGGTAGGCCACGCAGGATTTCACCGAGGGGAATCCACCCAGCACGTCGATCTTCGTCATGGCCAGGGAATCGATGCCGCTGAGTCTCACGGCGTGGCGGAGTGCCACCAGATCGAGCCATCCGCACCGCCGTGGACGGCCCGTGGTCGCCCCGTATTCCTTGCCGGCTCGGCGTAGCGCCTCTCCCATCTCCCCGAGTTCCTCCGTGGGGAACCACCCAGCCCCTACGCGAGTCGTATAGGCTTTCGTGATACCCAGGGCCTCCTCCACTGCCTTCGGCGGGATCCCAAGCCCCGGGGCGATTCCCGCCGTGGTCGTGTTGGAGGAGGTCACGTAGGGATAAGTCCCGTGGTCCACGTCCAGCATCATTCCCTGGGCACCCTCGAAAAGGATTCCGCCGCCTTCCTCGATTTGCCGCAAAAGCATGCCCGAGACATCCGCCACACAGGGCTCCAACCGCGGCCGGATCTCCTCGAAGTCCCGAATCATCCCCTCCGGCGTCGGAAGGGGCTCGTCCGATTTCTCCAGGAGCGGCCCCAGCCAGTCCAGAGCGGCCTCGATCTTCTCTCGTAAACGTGCCGGTGCCAGAAGATCGCCCACGAGGATCCCGTGGCGGGTCGCCTTGGACGCATAACACGGCCCGATGCCGCGCCTGGTCGTTCCGATGGAACTCGATCTCCGGCGCTCGGCCAGCCCGTCCAGAATGCGGTGATACGGCATGACCACGTGGGCCCTGGTGCTCACGAAAACCCGGCCCAGCCAATCGACTCCGGCCTCCGACAACTGGTCCAGTTCCACGAGAAACGCGGCCGGATCGAAGACGACACCATTACCAAGGACGCACCGGAGTCCCCGCCGGAGGATCCCCGCTGGAACCAGGTGGAAAACGAATTTGCGACCGCCCTCCACGACGGTGTGCCCGGCATTGGCGCCGCCTTGGTAGCGGGCTACGATGGAAGCCTCCGCCGCCAGGGTATCGACAATTTTCGCCTTGCCTTCATCGCCCCACTGGGCGCCTACGACAGCCAGATTCTTCAAGGTTGGAGCCTCCGTGTGAGCCGGTCCCCATCGCGGGATTTTCCGGAAGTGGGGAACGGCCTGTTTGTGGAGAAGGGGCATCCACGCAAGGCGGGACAGAACAGGAAACAAAATGTGAAGCGTACAAAAAATGTGGGTCCAGGGAGCTAGCTCCCTGGTGGGCGCGGGGCGAAGCCCTGACAGGGGACCGGGGCCGGAGTCCCCGGACCACCGCCGGGTAACGCGAGGCGTGACCCTTCGAGTCACGCAAACGTGACCCTTCGAGTCACGCAAACGTGACCCGCCGAGCGGAGCGCGGCGTTGTCCGAAGCCAAGTTTTTTTCCGAGCCATTGTCCCGCCTTGCGTGGATACCCTGGAGAAAAAAGATTCGGGACCTATCAAATTGTCGTGTTTTTGCTTTACAATTTTCTTCGCCGAAACGGTGGCACCGGCATCTTGCCGGTCTAGCGCCCTCCGGGCTGCACGGAGCCGGGAAGGAGGCCCGCCCCAGCGGTGATGTTGTCAACCGGATCTGATAGGTCCCAAAGATTCGGCTCGCAGCAAAGATCTCCCAGGTCCGACCTTCGGCCTCCATGCGGGTTTTTTGCAGCGGGCGCGGGATTGGAGGCGAGTGGCCCGCAGCGGATGCGAGGGACGGGAGCGGAACGCAACCCAAAAAAAGATCGGCGGTTTAGTTTTTTTCTTCTCCCGAAGAGTGCCTCCAAGAGAAGTTCAAGCCGGGGTTGGTCAATCCAAGTGGACGAGAGTCGTCTCCAGGATTTCAGGGATGCTGAGAATCTCCTTGAGAAGGCCGTCATCGACGTCGGAGTCAAGATTCAGGATGGAGACGGCCTCTTCGAGCTGATCGAGGCGACCGAGCTGCATTCTGGCAATGTTGATCTCGTACCGGCCAAGGAGAGAACCGAGCTTGCCGATGACGCCGGGCCGGTCAAGATTCCTGGAGATGAGCATGTACCTGCTGGGCGTCGCTTCCAGCAGGAACCCGTCCAACTCTACCAGACGAATTGCCCCGGATGAGAGGACTGTTCCCGCCAACGTTTTTTCGGCGCGATCCGTTCGGAGGCAGACCTTGATCCGGTCGGCGAACGGGCGAGCTGATGCCGTGTGAATCTCGCGGCTCTCGAGCCCGCGTTCCTTTGCAACGATGCCGGCATTGACCCGGTTGATCATGCCGCTTTGGAGGAACCGGCCCAGGATCGCCTCCAGGCAGCTATTGAGAACGAGCCCTTTTGGAAGACTCGCCGGAACACCGGCCAATTCCACTTCCAAGTGGGTTGGCCTTCCAAGGGTCATCTGGGCGCTGATGGAGGCGAGGGTCGAAGCCAGAATCACGTAATCCCGGGCCTTCGCCTCTGTCTCCGGATCGACCATGAGCAGGTTGACCGCATTCTTGTAGTCGGCCTCCAGGAGAGCATCGGCCACTTGCCGCGCCACTTGATCGGAGACTTTTTGCTGAGCCTCGTGGGTCGAGGCACCAAGATGTGGCGTGACGATGACATTCGGGTGCCGGACCAGCGGGTGGTCGGGCGGCGGCGGTTCCTGTTGGAGCACGTCGAGAGCCGCTCCGGCAAGTTTTCCCGATTCCAGAGCCTCGAGGACTGCCTCTTCGTCAATGAGGGCGCCCCGGGCGCAGTTGATGAGCATCGTTCCAGGTTTGACGTGGCGGAGGCTTTCCCGGTTGATGAGGTGCCGGGTCTTGGGGGTGGCCGGAGTGTGCAGGCTGATGTAGTCGCTTTCCGCAAGGAGCTCGTCCAGCTCCATGAGAGAGATCTTGTACCGCTCCGCGGTCTCGCGGGAGACAAAGGGATCGTAGGCGATGACCGCCATGTCCAGCCGCTGCAGCCGGACGGCGACGCCCAGCCCGATCCGGCCCAGCCCCACGATCCCCGCCGTCTTGCCGAAGACTTCCCGCCCCACGAAGGCCTTCCGATTCCAGGCACCCGACCGCAGGGATGCCACTGCCTGAGGGATGTTCCGGGAAAGCGCCAGGAGCATGGCTACCGACAGTTCCGCCGTGGTGGTCGTGCTCGCCGATGGCGTGTTCATCACCACGATGCCGCGGCGGGTCGCCTCTTTGAGGTCCACGTTGTCCAAACCGATCCCGGCGCGACCAATCACCTTTAACCCCGTGGCCGCCGCGAGCACCTCCGAATCGATTGTCGATGAGCTCCGGATGATGACCGCGTCAGCCTCTTTCACGGCTTCGGCAAGATCCGGCCCCTTGAGGCCCAACCTTTCTTCCACCTCGAGCCCACGAAGCTTGAGGTAGTCCTTGGCTTGTTGGGTGATTCGATCCAGTATCACGACTTTCATGGGTCCACCTTGCTTCGAACGAGCAGGTCCGTTCCGCGGAGGTTCTTGGTTGATTCTTCCGGGTGGCCGAGGTTGTGTGCGTTGTCACACACCTTGCCAAGAAGCGACACCGATTTGATAGGCCCGGGGGACCGAGCCTGTCAACCCCGGAGCTTTGATCAACATCTGGTGGCGAAATCCGATCGCGCTCTTCTCTTAGGGCATGAATCTCGGTAAACCCTTTGCTTTCGCTGTGTTACCTTCCGCTCCCATCGGTATCGACCCCTGCCTTTGGCACGAGTTCCCCCCAGCACCCGCTCCTCGCCACTGTCGCCGCTCTCGATCCACTGACCCCCAAGGCCGGAGCACCACCCGAAATCGGGAAAGATCTGCTTTTTCCACCATTTCCAATTCAAGAGATTTCAGCCGTTGGGTGATAGAGGATCTCGTAACCTACTGGTTTCAAAGACCTGAAGAATAGGCGCCAGTCTTGGGCCGGAGCAAAAAACCGGGCCTCGGTCATGGTACCGGCCACCCGAAAAAAGCGCGCAGCGCACAAAGAGGGGTCCAGGGAGCTGGCTCCCTGTCGTGGGTCTGGGAGTGGCGCTCCCAGCGGAGGTCCGGAGGCAGAGCCTCCGCCGGGTTCCAGGGCTGGAAGCCCTGGGGCGGCGTTTGAAAAATGCACCGTGGCCGGTACCATGACCGAGGCCAAAAACCGGATGTGCCGAGAGTTCTCGTCTCGGCACCGGTCATCGCTGGCCGCCTTGCCAGCGAGCGCCTCCTTACCGGGTAGCTGCCGGGCGAAGTCCTGACCGACCACCGAGGCCCATCGTCTCCACTGGTTTCAGCGTTTCTCTGGCTTTCGTGGTAAGAAATCCCGGTGCCATTCTTTTCTGCAACCCGGCGCCTTGAACCTTGTTGAGGCTTTAACATGACGTACCACCCAGGATAGGCTAATGTTGCGAAAAAACCGATGGCTCATCGTTTTGACGGTGGCGTGGTCCGGATGCCGCATGGCTCCCCCGGAAGACCAAAACAAAACCCAGGTTCGCGTTCTCTCTTCGAGCCCCGCGCAAGACATCCGTGTGCAGGTCGTTAAACAGAATGACGAATCGAGGACTTTACTCGCCTACATAAGAGCCGTCGAAGCCGAGCTGGATGCCCGTATGAGCGGCAGTGAAACCGAGGCGGTCAGGCTCCTTCAGCGAAGTATCCAGCAGTTAGAGGAAGTCGTGCGCCTGGGCTATGGAACCCTTCCGCTGCGCCTCAAAACTGCTTCTGGCCTGAGGTTCTTGGCGTCGCGCCAGTCCGACTCCGCGGTGCGAAAAAAACTCATGGAACGAGCCGCCAAGCACTATTTCGAGGCACTGCGGGAGCATGGCGATTCTCACGAGGCCATGGAAGGCTATCTAACCATCGAAAGGGCCGTTCTTCGCACGCCTTTGAAGCAGACCATCAAAGTGTTCGAAGGTCTGGCACAAGAGAAGCCCGACGCCAGAGGCATTCGTTTTCGCCTGGGCGATCTCTACCTTGGCGCTGACAGACCAGACGAAGCGGCGAACCTGTTCGGAGAGCTCGCTGGGCAATACCCCAAGAATCCCAGGGTCTGGTACCAAAAGGGGCGCGCGGAATACACCCAAGGAAAATTTCAGGAGGCCTTGGCCTCTTTCGAAAAATCGACGCGCCTTCAAGGCGTCACCAGCGACATGTACGAAGCGCTTCGCGCGCAAGCCTCATGCCTCGTGGCCCTTGGCGAGCGACCCCGGGCTCAGGCCATTCTCGCACGCCTGGTGGCGGAACAGGAGAGCGTTGCCGAAAACTGGATTGAGTTGGCCAAATGGCATTTCCAGGGAAAGGATTACGACAGCACCCTCAAGGTGCTTGCCCGCGCCCTCAGCCTCAAACCGCGCAACTTTCTTGCCAATGTCCTCATGGGCCGGAGCTTCATGGCTCTGGGCCGCACCGATGAAGCCCTTAGCACTTACAAACGGCTCACCGTGATGTGGCCCGATCAGGCCCAAAGCTGGGCCATCCTAGGGGAAGCCCAGCTCAATACAGGACGGTTCGGGGATGCCGCTGACAGCTTGGTCCGCGCCAGAAAACTGCGGAGCGAAATGCAAAACGGCTTCCTTCTTGCCGAAGCTCTCAGGCTGGGGGGAAAGCTCAAACAAGCCGAAAAACTTCTCACCGAGCTCCTGGAACAGGCACCGGATGATTTCGACGTTTTGCGGACGCTCTTCTTCCTGAAACTCGACTTAGAGGAGTTTGGCAGCTCCTACGAAATCGCCCGCGGGCTCCACGATAAAAAGCCCAGTTTTCTGACCAACTACATGCTGGGCGCATCCCTGGAGCGTCTTGGCCGCCTCGACGAGTCCATCGTCTACCTCAAGCGCGCCATCGACGAAAAACCCGACTTCGCATCGGCCCGGAACTACCTTGGTTACCTCTATGCCGAGCACGGGATTCACCTGGAAGAATCCATCCAGCAGATTGAGCTGGCCCTGGAAATCGATCCTGACAACGGCGCTTATCTCGACAGCCTTGGGTGGGCCTACTATCGCCTGGGTCGCCTCCAAGAAGCCCGACGGCAATTGGTTCGCGCCGTCGAAGCCCTGGATCGCGAAGGGGCCCCGGATTCGGTCGTCTACGGCCATCTTGGAGATATCTATTTTGGGCTCTCCTGTTACGGAAAGGCTTTCGATGCCTGGAAGAGCGCCCTGAAGTTGGAGGAAGACCCAAAACTGCGGCGAAGCCTCAAGAAGAAGCTCGGTCGATTGGAACTCAAGCAACCCTCACCCAGGGATTGTCAGCCATCCAAGGAAGAGGCCGTTTCTCCTACGGCCCTCCGATGAGCCCCATCTTTGTCACCCCGGTTTTGCGCGGCCTTCGCCGAAGAATATCTTCGTGCCCCGTTTCTTTTCTTGGGTTGCGTTCCGCTCCCAGCGGCGGCAATCCGTCCGCCGCCACTCGCCTTCAGCCCATACTCCCCCCGTCCGCCAACCCTCGCCTTTCATCGCCCTGGACAGAGTTCGCCGCCCTGGAGGCGTGTCACCACGCCATTTCCGGCCGAACGGTCTTCTGGACGATCAGCAACTTCCGGCTGAGATTCAGAAAGTAGAGTCCCCGAAGGGACCTATCACATTGTCGTGTTTTTGCTTTACAACTTTCTTCGCCAAAACGGTGGCACCGGCATCTTGCCGGTGTAGCGCCCTCCGGGCTGCACGGAGCCGGGAAGGAGGCCCGCCCCAGCGGTGATGTTGTCAACCGGATCTGATAGGTCTCTCCCCGAACACCGGAGAATCACGGAGAACGCCGTGGGAGCCAATCGCTTATTCGAGATCGGGAAGCCTGGTCTCTTGCTTGTGGGGATCTTGGTGCTGGGACTGTCAGCGTGCGGACGTGGCCACTCCGATCCTTTCGCGGCGCTACCCCTGGTTTCCCATTCGGTGTCGGCCGGATTCATCGATGCCGTTTCCCGGTACCGGAAAAGCCAACAGGGAATCGAGGCTTTGAGCGGTCGGTTTGTTGGCCGTGCCGTGGAGGGGCGGCGGAAGCGGAGCTTCAAGCAACTTTTCGCCCTCAAGCTTCCAGATTCCTTGAGAATAGAGATTGAGACACCCGTTGGACAGAGCCTTGCCCTCTTCGTATCAGATGGCGATTTCTTATTTTACAGGGAAAAGGGCCAAGATTCCCCCTGGTTTTCCAAAGCCAGCACCGCCGCGATGGAGCGCTGTTTCGGCTATCGGCTCGGCGTGGAAGAGTTGGTCAGGACGTTGGCTGGATGGATGGAACCCCTGGATCTAACGGTCGGAATGGCCGTTCGGCGGGCCGGTTCCGTTGTTTACTTGGCTAGCCGTGCAAGGCCAGGCCGCCTGGAATACGGATTTGACAAAGAGGGAGGTGTCTTGCGCTCAAGAACCTTTTACGGGTCCCAAGGAAAAAGACAAGTGGTGGTCCTCTATAGGGCTTTTACCGGTTCCCAAGGGCGGATTGCTCCCTCGCGGATTTTGATTCGCGACCTCCAAGGAGAAGGCTCCGTCGAGTTGGAGGCGGTGCGGTTGCGATTCAATCCCACTCTTTCGGACAGGGTGTTTTTGCCTCCGAAAAAGTGATGGAGGCAACTCTCCGAGGGCTCTTGCCATGGTTCCAGGGCGATGAAAGGCCAGTGGCCCACCATTGGAGCGATGGCGACTCCGGCCGCGCGGAAAGCCTGCCAGGCTGCGCAAAGCTTGGCTCGAATCCCAAATGAAGATCGTGTGGCGCATTGCTCACTTCCCGGAATGGGGTATCCACTTAGCCGGGACACACGGAAAAACCCCAAAAAGACGCGCAGCGTACAAAAACGTGGGTAAGGAGCCCGTTCACCGCAAGTTGCAACGGGAAATGAGCGCGCTCCCTGGTGCGTGCGGGGCGAAGCGCGTCCAACAGCTCGTTGGCCTGCGTCACGGTCGCGCTCCCTGGTGCGTGCGGGGCGAAGCCCTGCCAGGGGATGGAATCTCCGGACGACCGCCGGGTAACGCAAACGTGACCCGCCGAGCGACAGCGAGGCGTTGCCCGGACGCTTGCGATTCCACATCCCGGGAATGTCCCGCCTTGCGTGGATACCCCCGGAATGCGAGGCCCCTATCCGGGAGGCTGATGCGCATCGCTTACTTCCCGGAATCCTTGGCCCCATCGAGTGTCGGGCGCAATCCGTCGCACCCTGTGCGGAGTCACGCGCAGACCGAAAAAAAATCTAATTTTCTGGTTCGGAAGCCTATCCACAACAGGCTCCTGGTGACCTGTTGTTGATCTGTCCCGGTGGTTTGGCTTATAAAAAGGCGGCAGTTTAGCCTCCTTTATCGCCCCCCCCTTTTGGGACCATTTACCGTGGCGGTCGCCTCTTGACGGCCTCATGCGGGGGGGAGGGAGTGCCCGGCTGTTTTGCAGGGGAGTGGCCAAGCGGTAAAGGCATCGGCCTTTGGAGCCGACATGCGCAGGTTCGAACCCTGCCTCCCCTGCCACATCCTTTTTCTGACGGCAACAGCATCAATGCCCCCTCAAACCTGGACCAGATTACGGCTCTTGCCACCGATATCGGTGCGGACATCAGATTCGTGACAGGATCCGTCTGCAAGGCCGTGGGCGAAGGCGGAATTGGCGATGCGTAATGCCCGGGGGTGCCAACGTGGGGGGGACGATGCCGGCTTTCCATCGCTCGTTTCGCTTCAGGGGGGGAACGTCAAAACTACTCCTATTGGAGGGCTATGGCCGAGTAATGCACGACCATGGGTCTTGATAAGGTTTTTCCATATTGTGACAGACATGAATGAACGCTGAGTCAAGGCGCTGGTAGAAAGGAACGAAGGGGACCTATCAAATTGTCGTGTTTTTGCTTTACAATTTTCTTCGCCGAAACGGTGGCACCGGCATCTTGCCGGTGTAGCGCCCTACGGGCTGCACGGAGCCGGGAAGGAGGCCCGCCCCAGCGGTGAAGTTGTCAACCGAATCTGATAGGTCTCGAACGGAGGCCTTCCGAAAGCTCGCGGCGCAGGCATGGACTGCAATTCAAGGGAGCGGAATCCAAACTTTCAATACAGAAAACCGGAGGCGGTCAACGGTGGTGCCTCTGGTCTCTTGGCTACGCTCGGGCCCGGTCGCCCGAAAAAACGCGCTGCGCATAGAGAGGGGCAGGGGAGCGAACTCCCTTGGAAATCTGACCCGTTGCCATGGAAAGCAACGGGTTCCCCGGGATCAGCGGCCCAGCGAAAGCCTGGAGGCCGATCCGTCGCCGGGTTCCAGGGGCGTAGGCCCAGGGCTGCGCTTGGAATTCCGCACTGTGGCCGGTGTCGAGCGCAGGAAGAGTTGGCTCTGCCCACCACCGATGACCGAAGCCCAGAAAACCGTTCGGATGAGATAGTCCCGGATGAATCGACGTGAAGGAGGTAGGCTGTCAATGGCCAGCAGATTGAAACTGTCCGTAAGGACGGAAACAGGAAAAGGTGTGGCAAGGAAGCTTCGGGATCGCGGTAAAATACCCGTGATCGTCTATGGACATGGATCCGAGGACATCCCCGCAGTCATCGATGCACCAGGCTTTGTCAAATTCTTGATGACCCTAAAATCGGGAGTCCAGTTGATCGAGCTCGAAGTCGATGGCGGCGAACCTCGAGATCCCATCCTCGCCTTGATCAAGGAGATTCAGTACCATCGAGTTTCGGAGAAAATTCTCCACGTCGATTTTCATGCCGTCCGTACTGAAGAAACAATTCGGGTTCGCGTTCCTGTCGATTACGTTGGCGTTCCCTTCGGAGTGCGGGAAGAGGGAGGCGTGTTGGAATTTGTTGCCCGGGAGATAGAAGTCGAGTGTCTGCCGCGCTATCTTCCCACCAGGCTGCCCATCAATGTGTCGGAGCTGCGACTCGGAGAGGCTCTTCATTTGGAAGATATTGAGCTTCCAGAGCATGTAGAAACAAGAACGGATTCACGGAAAACCATGGTGCATGTGGTGAGCAAGGGGGTCGAGGCTGAGGAAGCTGAGGAGGCCGAGGAGGCCGAGGCGACGGAGGAAGTCACTGCCGCAGTATAGTCCACTCCTCAATTCCAGGCCAAAACGTCGGGGAATCCCGTTTTATTTGTCGGACCCAAGAGCCAATGGGAAAGGGAAAATGAAATGGCCGCCGCTTTGTTGGAAATCACCCATGGTTGGCTTGTCATCGGCCTTGGGAACCCGGGGAAGCAGTATGCCGGGACTCGGCACAATCTCGGGTTTCTCGTGGCGGACGAGCTGCTTCGGCGGTATCCTCCCCTGGCCTCCATCGGCAATCCGAGCTCGGTTGTCGTGCGAATCGTCATCGGCGGTTCGCCAGTGATTCTTGCCAAGCCCATGACCTACATGAACCGGAGTGGAGCAGCCGTTGCCTCACTCATCGGGCGCTTTCCAGAGCACCGGATCCTTGTGATTCACGATGATTTGGATCTGGCGGAAGGACGGATGAAGCTCAAGCGATCCGGAGGAGACGGCGGGCATCTTGGCCTGCGCTCTATCGTAGAGGAACTCGGGCATGGAAATTTTGCGCGCTTGCGGCTCGGAATTGGCCGGCCTGCCGATGGGGACGTTGTCCATTACGTATTGGAGGCATTGGCGGACGACCCCTTGAAAGAACACCTTGAGTGGGCGCGCAATGCCGCCCCTGTTGTCGAACAGGTGGTGCGGGAAGGACTAACGGCGGCGATGAATCGCGTGAATCGTCGCGTCGTCGAGGCAAGAGAGTTCACTGGTTTTACGCGTTGAGAAAGAGAGCGCCGAAAGGCGTCCAAAAAACCTGATATTGATCCAACTGGCGATGACGCTGGTAGGGATGATGGGAGGCTCCGCCGCGAATCCATCTCGGTGTGTCAAACCCGGATTTCTCATCAAATCCCGTCGCGAGGCGGCGCGGGCGTGCAGCCGGCGAATCCGACGACAGGCAGGCACCGGAGGCGTAACAGAACTACGTTGAGGATGCCGGACCGGGGAGGGCGCTGTTGGCAGCGATGATTGCGTTGACGCACCAGGAATTTAATGAGATTTCCGGGTCAAAGGGTAGCTTCTCTTCGAGGGGGCCAGGAGCTTTCCAGAGAAATGGCCTCCCGTTTTGCGGAGAGATGCTTCGCTCATCCCTGGTGGGCTCGGCTGCCAACGACTCTTATGGAGAATGGTGAAAACTATGGGGAATGCAGCAGAAATACTGACGTACCTGGCGCCCTTGGTGGGGTTGGCCGGGTTGTTTTACGCCTACATGGTCTACCAATCGATCAACGAGATTAAGATTGTCGATAAGACCATGCTCGACCTTGCCCAGGCGATCCACGATGGCGCCATGGTCTTCCTCAAGCGCGAATACAGCCGGTTGGCAATCTTTATCGTCATCGTTTTTGGTCTTCTGGCTACCTTCATAGGTGGGTGGACCGCTTTCGCCTTTCTCGTGGGAGCAAGCTGCTCCGCCGGTGCTGGAATTTTTGGGATGCGGGCTGCCACCCGGGCCAACGTCCGCACTGCCTTTGCTGCCAAACAGGAAGCCGACGCCATCGCCAAGAAGGACGAAGCGCTGATCAAACAACTGTCGGGAAAGGCCCTGGCTGTAGCCTTCTCAGGCGGAAACGTCATGGGCATGAGCATCGCGGGCCTTGGACTCATCGGTGTGAGTCTCTTCTACCTTTTTCTGGTCACCTGGCCGAGCAATCAGGCCATGGATTCCGCTTACTTCGACTTCGTTGTCCAGGTCTTGTCGGGATTTGCCATGGGTGCGAGCTCCATCGCCCTCTTCGCTCGTGTGGGCGGCGGCATCTATACGAAGGCAGCGGATGTCGGTGCGGACCTTGTGGGAAAAGTCGAAGCGGGAATTCCAGAAGACGATCCGCGGAACCCGGCGGTGATTGCCGACAACGTTGGTGACAACGTGGGCGACGTGGCGGGGATGGGCGCCGATCTCTTCGAATCTTACGTTGGCTCCATTATCGCAACCATCGCCATTGCCGCTACGGCGGACAAGATTGGGGGCGAGGCCTTGGCCGGAGTGGATGCCCGGATTGGCTTTATGTCCTTGCCCATAGTGCTCGTTACCTTGGGACTTGTGGCCTCTTTCTTTGGCAGCTTGTATGTCGATAAAAACAAAGAACGGGCTCCAGACAAAGTACTCCACGGTGCCACCGTGCAGGCCGCCCTCATCTTTTTGGGGGCTGCCCTCGTCGCATGTGCCGCCTTGGTCTGGTCCGTGGCATGGGCTGTTTTTGCGTCGATCCTTGTGGGAATGATCGGAGGTATCGCCATCGGCATGCTCACCGAGTATTACACATCAGATCACTACGGGCCGGTTCAAAACCTGGCAAAAGCCGCGACGACAGGCGCTGCAACAAATATCATCGCAGGCCTAGCCATCGGCATGCTCAGCACCGTGGGACCAGTTTTGATCATCGTTAGCGCAATCTTGATAAGTTTCGTGACCACAGGACTTTACGGTATTGGCCTGGCGGCTGTTAGCATGTTGGCGACCATTGGTATTACCATGAGCGTCGATGCCTACGGACCAGTTGCGGACAACGGAGGCGGGATCGCGCAGATGGCGGGATTGGGAGCGGATACGCGGAAGATCACTGATCGTCTCGATTCGCTGGGGAATACGACTGCCGCCATGGGAAAAGGTTTTGCCATCGGTTCGGCTGCCTTGACGGCTTTGGCCATGTATTCGGCCTTTGGCCAAGCAGCAAGGATCAACTCCATTGACCTCATGGATGTTTATGTCGTTGTCGGCCTCTTCATTGGCGGGATTCTGCCCTTCTTGTTGGCGGCATTGACCATGGAAGCCGTTGGAAAAGCAGCCCAGGACATGGTTGCCGAGGTCCGCCGGCAGTTCAAGGAAATTCCAGGATTGATGGAAGGCACGGCCAAGCCCGATTCAAATCGTTGCATCGCCATTTCCACCGATGCCGCATTGCGGCAGATGATTCTGCCAGGCCTCATCGCAGTGGCTGCTCCCGTGGTCGTCGGATTTGGCCTTGGTGCCCACGGTCTCGGCGGAATGCTTGCCGGGGCTACCGTCACTGGAGTCTGCCTGGCCCTCATGATGGCCAATAGTGGTGGTGCGTGGGACAATGCAAAAAAACACATTGAAGAAGGTGCTTATGATGGCAAGGGAAGTCCGGCGCATGCCGCCGCGGTTGTGGGCGATACCGTGGGCGACCCCTTCAAAGATACCTCCGGGCCGTCCATGAATATCCTGATCAAGCTTATGAGTGTCGTGTCCCTGGTTATCGCACCGCTGTTGATCGTGGAAGGCGTGGCATCCTCCGATCCCGCCTCGCAGTCATCGGTGGCTCCGACGACTCAGGCGAGGCCATCTTCTACAACGACTTCCTCCTCTTCGCTTGGCCCTGGAAGCGGCGAAGCGGGAATGCCGGAGGCAGGGGCAAAACCGACGAAAGGTACCGAGCCATCGGTCCCCACCGCGGAAGACTCCTCCTCGCCGGGACCTGGAGGGAGTCAAGCTGGGATGCCAGAACCTGGCGCAAAACCGAGCACGGCGGGAGATTCCTCCGAACCCGGTGGCGCCCCAGCTTCTTCAGGGGGTGGCGGAGCCCCGCCAGTAAGCTCGCCTCTCACGGAGAAACCTCCATCTTCCCCTGGCGACCCCGAAGCCTCTCCTAGTAGTAGCATGGGCGGCGACCGCTAGTCCGGCTCCCATCTTGTCTTTCTCTCTATCCGAATGATAGCTTGCCTTCCTTGGTAAGCTCTGACTCCATCACAAATTGGAACGCTGAATGTGGCCCCCAGGGCTCGAACAACTGGAGTTTGCTGTTGAATCGGGCCTGGTTGGGAGCCACGACAGCCTAGTGAGGTGAATGCATTTTGCGGTATTATGAATCGATCATCGTCTTGGATCCTGAATCGCCAGCGGAAGACCGCGAACAGGTTTCCCAAAAAATCCAAACCGTCGTTGAGGATCTCCAAGGGGAAATCGTCTCGGTTGACGATTGGGGCAAGCGAAAGTTGGCCTACGCAGTAAAGAACAAACGCTATGGCTATATGATGAGGACTCTCCTCAAGGCCCCGGTGATCGCCGTGGGAGAGCTTGAGCGCCTTTACCGGCACTCAGAGCCTGTCATCAAGCACATGACGGTTATCCTCACGGACAAGGACCTGGCAAACAAAGAACTACTCGACAAGGTGCCCGTAGCTCTGGATGCCCCAGATACCGGCCGCCGGAGAAGACTTGGCTGAACCGCATGGAAAGGGGCTTCGGCTCGAGTGCTGAGCGTCGGCGGGCCGGTTCTCTCGATTCGCCTTCCCCCGCCGGACTTCGCTATCAGTTTTTCGAGTTCACTCAGAGTCGATGAAGAGAGTCTAGGACCGCGTGACTTGCGGCCTATCCAAAGCCAAAAAGTCTCGGTCTAGATTTGCGCATATCAGAGGAACGTCATGAAGATCATTCTTCGCTCAGATGTCCGTGGCCTCGGCGAGGCAGGCGATCTCGTCCAGGTCAAGGATGGATACGCCCGGAACTACTTGCTCCCACAAAAACTCGCCGTCGCCGCGAGCCGCTCCAGTGTCAAGGCGCTGGACCACGAAAAGAGGCAGATCGCTCTCCGCGAGAGGCGTCGGTTGAAAGAGCTTGAGAAACTTGCTCACAAGCTTCGATCCACCTCAGTGACCATCACCAAGGAGGTTGGAGAGGGAGACCGCCTCTTCGGCTCCGTCACCTCGATGGACATCCAGCGCTCTCTCGAACAGGAAGGGATTGAGCTCGACCGGCGCCTCATCGACCTTCCTGAACCTATCAAAGCCATCGGAGTCTTCGACGTTTCCGTCAAGCTGCACCGGCAGGTGCAAGCCTCTCTCAAAGTCTGGGTCGTCAAGGCCTGAGCACCGTTTTCTTTTCCCCAAGGCAAGAACTGGTCGGTTTCGCTTCAGGTTTTCGCCAGCGCTCGTTTCTGCGGGGATTGTTGGGCCAGTCGGTTGACTCCTGATGAGCTTCTTGGAAAGATCCTCTCGGGCTTCTGATTGCCGCTAAGGGTTGTGTCGGTCCAGCACTGGCGGCAATGAACCTGTTTTCGCGATGCTCAGCGCTCTTGGTGCCGAGCAGCCCTTCTCAAGGTCGTGTCTTGGCCCAAGCCCTGTTGCCTGGGCTGGCCGTGGGCGAATTCGCCGTAAAGTTGGCGAATTGCTTTTTTCCCAGCGGCGATTTCCCGCTGCTCTGTTGCGCCTTCGGAAGGAACCTGCAATGAATGAGCCGCGTCGGGCTTCCAGCTCGAGACGAAACCAAAAAGGTGGCTCTCTCCCCACAGGGCGTGTCCTGCCCCATAGTATCGAGGCGGAACGCGGCGTCTTGGGAGCCGTTCTGGTTCTTCCCAATACGATTTACGATGTGGCGGAGTCTCTGGAGCCTGAAGACTTCTTCCGAGAGTCTCACCAACTCATCTTTCAGCATGTTCTCAAACTCCATGAGCAGCAGGGAGCCATCGATCTTATCCTTGTTACTGACCGCCTGCGATCGACGGGAGATCTAGAAAAAACGGGAGGCGTAGATTACCTCACGAATCTGGCCCAGAGCGTTCCCGCTGCCGCAAATCTCCTTGCCTACTGCCGCGTCGTCAAGGCCAAGGCCGTTCTCAGAAGTATCATCCGGGCCGCCGGCCATATTGTCGATAAAGGCTACCGAGACGAGGAGGGCTTTGAGAAACTCCTGGCAGAAACCGAAACTAAGCTTCTCCAGCTCGCCGACAGGAAGGGCGACCGAACCTATGTCAGCCTCCAGGAAATTCTTCCGCCCGCGGTCAAAGCCCTGGAACAGGCTTATCAGCACCAGGGTCAGGTCAGCGGAGTGGCGACTGGATTCGTAGAGTTCGACGAGCTGACCACAGGATTTCATCCCAGCGACCTTGTCATCATAGCCGGTCGCCCAGCCATGGGGAAGACCGCTTTCGGCCTCAGTATCGTGCTGAACGTAGCCATGCGCGGGGAAAGCGTCCTCTTTTTCTCGTTGGAAATGTCCCGAGAGCAGCTAGCCACGAGGATTCTCTGCGCCGAAGCAAGAGTCAACAGCCAAGAATTGCGCCAGGGCCGCACGAAACCGGGGCAGTGGCATGTTATCATCGAAGCTGCGAATCGTCTGAACGACGTTCCCCTGTACATTGATGACAGCCCTTTTCTCAGTCCCAGAGAACTGCGGGCAAAGGCCCGCCGATTCACCAGGGAGCATCCACTCAAGCTCATGGTGATCGACTACCTTCAACTCATGGTCAATCCCGACGCAAGGGAAAACCGGCAGGTGGAAATATCGGCTATCTCCAGAGGTCTCAAGCTTTTGGCAAAGGAGCTGAACATTCCAATTGTCGCCCTCGCTCAGTTGAGCCGGGCGGTGGAGAACCGTGCCGACAAGCGACCGATCCTCGCGGATTTGCGGGAGTCTGGCGCCATCGAGCAAGACGCTGATACAATCGTCTTCCTGTTCCGCCAGGAATACTATGATCGCCTCCTTAGTCGAGAACCTGCCGAAGACGTTCAAGGGGTGGCGGAGATTATTGTCGGGAAGCAGAGAAATGGTCCTACGGGAAACGTTCGCTTGGCATTCTTGGAGCGGTTCGCCCGCTTCGAAAACCTCAGTTTCAGACAGGGTGACCGACGGTGAACATGGTTGCAGCCTTGCGCTGCTCACCCATCATCGCCCCGGTTACGGTTCTTTGTCCCGTGATGGGGAACACCGCCAGAAAACAGAATGACGGAGGTCGAGGTGCTTTACCTCATTGAGGCGCTGGGCGCCAGAGTGATCCGGTTTGCCGAAGAAGCAGGAAGGCTGGGACTTTTGTTTGGCCAAACCCTGGCCGGACTCGTGCGCCGCCCGTTTCATCTCAGGCTCGTGTTCGAGCAAATGTTGGCCGTGGGCGTTCATTCCCTTCCCGTTGTCTTGATTACGGCACTCTCTACCGGGGCGGTTCTGTGCCAGCAAAGCATCGCCGGGTTCCGTCGATTTGGAGCCGAAAGTCTGGTGGGAGGAGTCGTAGCCCTTTCCATCACCCGCGAGCTTGGACCGATCATCGCCGGATTGATGGTCGCCGGTCGCGTCGGTTCCGCCATGGCCGCCGAGCTCGGAACCATGCGCGTGACAGAGCAGATTGATGCTCTCTATACTCTAGCTGCCGATCCAGTTAAATATCTCATCGTACCGCGCTTCCTGGCGGGCCTTTTCATGCTGCCATTCCTGGTTGCCTTTGCCGATGGTGTCGGTATCCTTGGTGGATACGTGGTGGGCGTTAAAGTTCTTGGAATCAACGGCACGCTCTATATGAAAACCACCTACGACCTGTTGAAGCTCGAAGACGTCTTTAGCGGAGTCTTCAAGGCCGGGGTCTTTGGCGGCATCATCTCCATCGTCGGCTGTTATCAAGGTTTCTATACCCGCGGTGGAGCCGAAGGCGTCGGCCAGGCGACCACAAGGGCCGTCGTGATCGCCTCGGTAGGGATTCTGGTCAGCGATTACCTGATGAATGCCCTATTTTTCCTCAGTTGACCCCAGAACAGCGCCCAATCATTGTATGGGATGATCGAGCGGACTCACAAGGGAGCATACCCTGAATTGTCTCGCCCCGTATCTCAAAGGTCGGGGGGGGCCATTCTGGGGGCACCGCTGGCGAAAGCGGCGGAAGTTGCGAACAGCGGGCGTCGGACGGCGCCTGATGAGAGCGGAACGTAACACCGGAAGAAAAAGCGCTTCGAAAACGATTTCCAGGACCAAAACCCGATAGAAAGTTTGAAGGTCTTGACAAAATTAATCCCTGGACCCGAGTGTTCTCGTGGCGTCAGCCGACCGAAATCGTGGGCTAGGGACTGGCGGAGGCAGCCAGGCCTAGGAGATTCTTGATATCCTTATCCTCGATGAAGAAGCCGCCGCCGATGATAGGTGTGCTCCGCTCCTGGTAAAGGGGATTGTCCCAGCCCGCCGTAAGAAAAATGTGCTTTGTTACGTAGAAGTTGCCCGTGAATTTGAGATGGGGCGAAACAGGATTGCCAAAGTCGAATGCCTCGAAGGAGAGCCAGGCCCGTTTGTTCATGAACTGGTATTGGAGGCCTAGGCCACCTCGATATTCCAGCATACCGGCATAGATAGAGAGGTTCTTGTGCCGGACCCCAAAGGCGGCGGTGATCAAGATTTGATCCAGAGCCACGTCTTGCTCCGTCCGGATTACGGTTTCCGGACCATCGCCAATGGTGATCCGGGTCTCGGTTGTGTTGAACCGTTCGTCGCCAAAGGGCGATGCCAGCAACTCGACGCGGTAGAACTTGTTGGGGCTCGGCTCCAGATCGACGCCGATGTATCCCATGCCTCCGCGGCCTTTAAGATGCCCTTCGCCTCTCATCCGGAGGATAGTTCTGAATTTCCGGAAACCGCTCAAGGTCTCTTGTAGGCTGGTGAGCGCGCCGTTGAGATTGTCGTGGACATCGTCCCGGTTGATGAGTTTGCCCACCGTGCCCTGGCCTTCGTCCACCTTTTCCATGATGCTGCTCAAGGAATCCATCGTCTTGTCCAGCCTCGCGCTTGCAATCTTCACGTTGTCAAGGCTGTCGCCAAGGGTTTGGCCGTTTTCTTGGACGATAGTTTCGAGTTCGTTCATGGTTGTGGTGAGGGTCTCGCTGTTTCGGGTGACGAATGTGTCGAGCTTAGACATGATGCTGTCAAGCTTGAAGAGAATTTGCGGCACGCCTTGGTTGAGGCTGCCCGTGACGCCCTCCACGTTTGAAACCGTCTGCGTCAACGAACCACGGTTTTCGCTCACAAGCTCTTTCATGACGCCGGCAAGGTCGCGAATGTTCACTAGGAGTGCTGTGGCGTTGTCCTGGTTCTGCTCCAGCAGCTTGGCCATGGTCTCAGTCACACGCCGAACGTTGTTCATGGAGGCATCGATGTTCTTCTGATTCTTTGACAAAACTTCCCGAAGGACGTCCGTGCTCGCTTGAACATTCGCAACAATTTCGTCGATCCCTTTCCGGTTGGCGGCAACGGTTTCTTGAAGGCTGGCTGCGAACTTGTCCAGGCTGATGAGAATGGCTTCGACGCGGTTGTCTTCGCCTTCGCCCACGGCGTTGCGGACGGATCCTGTCACGGATTTGATGTCCGCACCGATATCAGTCGCAAGGGCCGTGATCTGGTCCAGGCTTTGGGGGGGGGCAGCCTTGATGCTGTCGCCGTCGGAAAAACCTTCGGCATCTGGATCGCCCGGGAGGATTTCCACGTACTTTTCTCCCAAAAGCCCCAACGAGGAAACGATGGCTTTGGAGTCTCTGGGCAGCACGATGCCTTCTACAAGTTGAAGCTCCACAAGAGCCCGGCCCCGCTCCAGCCGGATGTTTTTGACGCGGCCTACACGCACTCCCGCGGCACGGACTTCGGCGTTGGGAATCAAGCCAGCCGCCGAGGAGAATCTGGCGCGGAGAATCTTTCCTGTCGCTGCAGCGCCCAGGCCATCGCTGACTCGCGTTGAGAAGAAACCCAAAATGCCCATGCCAAAGAGCACAAAAATGCCAACTTTGAGTTCTGTTTTCACTTTCCTAAACTCCGGCGCATATAAGGAGTGGATCCCACTGCGATAGGCATGAACTGCTCGGTCGTCAGTGTGACGAGCAATCGCTCCCCGCTGTGACGGGGGCGGCTTAGAAAACTCGAAACGGACCTTCTTCCGATCCGGTGATGAATTGCCGCACAATAGGGTTTTGCGTGTTGTGAATCTGCTCCGGCGTGCCTTGTTCGATGATCTTCCCATCATAGAGCAGCGCGATCTGATCCGCGATTTGATACGCGCTGGACATGTCATGGGTGATCGTGAACGATGTAACCTTGAGTTCCTGCTTCAGAAGGACGATTAGCTTGTTTATCACATCGCCCATGATGGGATCGAGCCCGGTTGTTGGCTCATCATACAGGATGACCATTGGGTCCATGGCGATGGCGCGAGCCAGCCCCACTCGCTTTTTCATGCCGCCGCTTAGGTCGGAAGGCATTTTGTCTTCATACCCCTTCATTCCAACGAGCCGCAGTTTCTCAGAAGCGATTTCGCGAATCCCCGAGTCCGGCATCTTTGTGTGGTGTCGAAGCCCGAAACCCACATTCTCCCAGACCGAAAGCGAATCAAACAGGGCTGCTCCTTGAAACAGCATTCCCATTCGTTTCCGGAGGTTCATAAGCTCCGATGCCGACAGATCTGGGACGTTTCTTCCCGCTACCTGGACCACTCCTCGATCCGGGTGCAACAAGCCCATGATATGCTTCAAGGTGACTGATTTTCCCGTTCCGCTCCCCCCGATGAGCACAAGCGATTCGCCCGTTTTTACATGCAAATCGACTCCGCGGAGCACTTTCTTCGGGCCGAAGGCTTTGTAGATTTTTTTCAAGAGAATCAAGCAGACCTCCAAAACCAACTGTCCAACCCGGATATCTCATCAAGGATCGTTGCGAGGCAGTCTGAGGCACGTTTCCACCAAGGATGAGGACAGGCGGACACCGGAGGCGTAGTCTTGCACTACGTCGAGGATGTCCCACCGACGAAGACGCCGGTGGAGACGATGGATCAGACGCCGCAGCAGGTTTTTGATGAGATATCCGGGTCCAAA
>JAJRTK010000426.1 GCA_024278345.1 bacterium
ACCGCCCCTGGTCGAGCCGGTCCCTCGGGAGGGTCGCCCCCGGCTATCCCTGGAGCCTCGAGAGTTTCTGCCACCCCTGGCTCCGGTGTCACCTCTTTGGCCGGTTCCTCGTCCCTGGCCGCCTCCCGCCGTGGAGGATCCGCCGCTGCTCCCCGTCGTCGAGGTCTCCGCGCCGTAAATGGTCGACAGCGTCGACGCGATGTCGCTGGCCTGCGCGTTTTCCACCGGATAGACATAAATCCGCTCCGAAACCACGATCTCCTGGTCCAAGAGATCGATAATCTTCTCGATGAACTCCAGCTCCTTGCGGGGAGCGAAGACGATGAGCCGGTTGGAGCGGGTTTCGGCGATGATGATGGGCTGGTTGCCACCGGACGTCGATTTTTGCTCTTTCTTGCGGCCCCGCCTCCGGGATTCGGTGTACCGCTCCACGAAATCGCCCTGGCCGATGATCGTCTCGATGGACGACTTCAGCTCCTCGGCGGTGCTGTGGTAGAGCTGGTAAACCCTCAATTCTTCCCGGCTCGTACCCACGTCCACCAAGCGAAGAAGCTGCAAGATCCGCTTGATCCGGGACGCGTAACCGTTGAGGAAGAGCAGGTTTCCCGCCGGGTAGGGGATCACCTCCACCTTTCCCTGGTCCATGAAGTTCCCGATGAACTCCTGTGCCTGATCCGTGGAGAGGTAGTCCAGGGGAACGACCACGGTCACCACCTTGTCCAGAGGCTCCACGGCGGCTGGATCGTTGGTCACATAGGTTTCGATGAAATGGGACTTCGCCTTGTCCGACTGGACGATCCGGAAGTACTTCCCCGACTTGACGATGGTGAGCCCGTTCGCCTCCAGCATCGTCAGCACCACGGTGAAGACGTCCCGGGGCGAGATGGGGTCGATGGTGCGGATGGTGATGGTTCCCTGCACGTCGGCGTCCAGGATATAGTTGAACGGCAGCCACCCCGACTGGTGCAATTCCTCGATGAGATCCCGGATCTCCACGTTCTCCAGGTTCAGGTAGACGCCTCGCTCATCGGTGAGCGTAATGGTCCCCTCGTCATATTCGTCGTCCGCCGGCCCCTTTTCTTCCACCATTTCGTCAATGCGGTGGAAGATATCCTGAAGATCGTCCGCTCGTGGCTTGGTCCGCCGGAGCGGCTCCAACCGATCGACGATCTCCTCCCTGTCTTCTTCATCCGTGGTCTCGTCACTAAGACCCTCGACGGTCACTCTCCGGGATTTCTTCTTCTTGGGTTTCTTCCCGGTCTCGGCGGTTTTCTTGGTTCCCCCATCATCGCTTTGAACCGCCGCGGCGCTGGCCGTTTTTGAGTCTCCGGCCGGGGCTGTTGTGGTCCCACCTTTTTTCGCTTCCTTTTCCGCGCCTTCCGCCGCATCCCGCTTTTCTTCGGCAACCCGTTCCTTCTTCGTCACCGGCAGCTCGATCTCGATAACGCCATCCTTCCGATCCACCGGGGGCTGTTCTCCGCCAGTGACCCGGATTCGCCGCTTTGTCTCCCGCGGTTGGCGGTCACTTTGATCCGCCGGCGGGCGCGTACCGCCACAGGCCGCTTGGAATAGCAGCAGCCAGGCCAGAATCCACGAACCGAAAAACTTACGGTTCAGGATTTTACCATCCGACAATCGCGCTCCACACCCCTCGGCGCATCGAACAACCAGAGCTTCGGGCACCATCATTCTCCTCAATCCTTCACTTGCGGCTCGAACAGTCGCTGACACTCCACCATGGGTTATCACAAAATCCCCTTGGACGCTTGAGCAAAAGAAGCGTGAGCGCCGCTCGGCGGAACCGGTTCCTGAGAGCCTTTCCCGTCAGCTCCCTTCGTAACCTGCCGGAGAGCGCCCGCGCTGCCCCGCGCGGGGCGTTCTTCCCCTTTCTCCTCCGGGCCTTCGAGCCTCACCCGGCCGGTAGCCCCGTGGAGGCGTCGAGGGAACGGGAGGTCCTTGCCTTCTTCCACCGGGCGCCCCCGGTCGTGGCTGGCCGCCGGGAGCCCGCCTTCCAGTCTTGCCACCGGCCGCTTTTTTGGTCCTGGCCGCAAGGAGCTGGGGCTCTTCGGTGAGGAAGATTTCGGCTGTCTGGTTCCCTTTGCGGAGAATGACCTTCTGTGCCTCAATCGTATCCACGACCAGCCCTTGAACTTCGTCACCCACCTTGTAGCCATGTTTCGGCTTGGCTTTTTTTTCTTCGTCGGCTTTGGCTTCTTCCCCCTTGGAGCCAGCTCGTCCCTTCCCGGGCTTGCCCGCCCTTCCTCTTTTCTTCCGGATCTCCTCCAGCCGTTGCTGGAGCCTTCCCCGGTCGGGCCTGCCCGGAGTTCGCCGTCCGCCTCGGCCGCCGCCCCGAGCCGAAGCGGAGAAGAAGGCGATCCGGGTTTTTCCGGCGATGAAAACGCCGGTGAGCTTGAGGCTGGACGGAATCTCCAGATCGTTCGTGGGCTCCGCCCCCTCGGCCAAGGCATCGTCCATGATCTCTTCCGAATCGGCGGCGATTTCCGGTAGGGAGATCCGATCTTTGGTGAAGAGGTTTTCGTCCCAGACATTCCGGTATTCAGCGCTGCTGTCGGCGACTCTGGTCTGTGCGCCAGGCGGCTTGAGCCCCATTTCTTCCGGCGCCAGCTCCCGCTCGTCGCTCTCCTCCGCAATGGTTGGAGTCGGGATCGGTTCCGGCGGCTTCGCGATCCGGCCAAGGATGACGAAGACAAGCAGCCCGAAAATGGCACCGAGTCCGATGTTGACAAGCTTGTAGAGACCAGACATGCAGCGGTTTCCTGGCGGGCGGGGCCCTGGCTTCGGTCACCCGAAACGGTGGCTACCCTCCCTTGTGGAGTTAGCTAGTTTCTTGGGGTTTCCGGATGATCCCAGACACGTTGATGGTGATGTCCGCTTGCCGAGCCAGCTTCCGGCTCCTGCTGGGGCGGATGGAAAGCTGGCTGACGGTGAGTGGAAGGTTGTGGGCCTCGATGAGGTACAAGAACTGTGCCCACCGGCGCGTCGTGGCCCGAAGGCGTGCCTGGACCTCGATGATTTGGTAGTGATCCCCGGCATCGCGCACGGGCCGCGGCTGCCGGTTCTTGAGCTCCACTCCCGCTTGCAGGGCGAGCTGCTGGAGTCGCTGGATGATATGGTTTTGCGCGTTGAGGGCTGTGTCGAAGGGCAAGAGCAGATCGGATTCCCGGTTGATGCGCTTGCTCAGCCGCTGGAAATCCCGCCGGAGATCCCCGTGTCGAGCCACTTTCCGGTTCATGTGCTCTAGCTGGAACTCCAACTGCCCGATCTCCTCGCCCAGCTGTTTTTCCATTCCCGACAGAGTGTCCCACACAGTGGTTTTTAGTCCAAAGAGGATGGCAATGGCCAGTGCCACAAGAAGGAGCTTCTGTTCCCTCTTTTTCCGGCTCTTGTAGAAGCTTCGAAGCTTCTCCAACATCGGCTACTCCTCCTCTTCCGGGGAGAGCTCTTCAGCGGAGCCCGGAGCCACGACGGTGGCTTCAAGGTTGACCTGTTGTTCGGTGGAGGAGCGAAGTTTCAGGTCAGCCAGGAAAGGAGATTGCTCCAAAATGACCGGAAGGTTCAACCCCGGATCTCCTTGGAGGCGTAGCGTGAGCTTCTTGCCTCGCAATTGAAGGCTTTGAAGCCACGCATCGGTGGGGATTCTTTGGGTCAAATCCTTGAGGAGCGCAATCCGGGGGGAACTCCCCTTGTCGATCTCTTTCATTTCGTCCACGCGCTTTTCCAGCTCTTCCACTTTTTCTTCCAGCTCCACGACCTTTTCCACCTGTGGCTTGAGCTGTTCGATGGTCGCTTCCAGTGCGTCCCTCCGGAGTTGTTGGGAATAAAAATGATGGGAATAGAGAAGCCCCATCTGGAGCAAAATGAGCAGAGCGAGTCCGGCCGCCAGGTAGGGGCCATAATCCCTGCGCACCGCCCGAAGCTTTGGCGGCAAGAGGTTCAGCCCTTTGCCTTGGCGGGCAAGGCCTCGGAGGGCCAGGCAGGTGGAGCGCGCCATATCGGCGGCTTCCTCGGGGCGGATCTCCGCCTGCTCGCTCATGGGCGCGAAGAGCAAGGCCGTCAGGCCCATCCGTTCCTCCAGCCGTTCCACCAGCTCCGCGCTCGCCGTCCCAGGCCCTGTCACCACCAATTCGTCGATGTCGCGCATTCCCGGCTCGGCGATGGAGGATTGAGTCAGAACCCAGATCTCGTGGGAGATTCCCTCGGCCAGCGCCTCCGCGGAAGAGCGATCCCTCGTGGCACCGATCTCCATGAGCTGAGCAATAGAAAAGGTCCGCGTGTACTTGAGGTTCGTGGGCCCAAGAAGGGAGATCACCGCCGTCGCTTCCCCGATCTCCACGAAGGCCGTCTGTTCTTCATTCCTTTTTTCGGCTTGGAGATAGGCCGTGGCGGCGGCAAACGTCGAAGAATCCACCACCGCCGGTTGCAGCTCCGCCAGGCGAATCGGCTCCAGAAGATCGCTCAACACCTCTTTCTTCACCGCTACAAAGAGGATTTCCATGGCGCCCGCCGCCGGGATCACGGGCGGGGCAATGGTGTCGAAGTAAACGTCGTCAATGTTCCAGGGAATGTGCTGATCCGCCTCGAAGTGCATGATCCGGTTCACGTCTTCGTGGCTCACGGTGGGGACCATCATGTGGCGCATCAGGAAATAACGGCGCGGAAGACCCACGATGACCACGGCTCGTCGGGCGTCGTTTTCCTTGATGAATTGCCGCACCTTCTCCGCGCAATACTGGCGGCGCTCATCCAGTGTTCCGGCCCCCTGGGGCAAGTAGAACCTGGCCTTCGCTTTGAGCAAGGGACTGCGGAAGGTCTCACGCAGCAACGTGAGATCCACCCGGTCCTCGCTCAGATCAATCCCCAAAGATAGCATCGTCCCTCGCCTCGTCGCAGATCAGCTCCACCTTTTAAACATCACGTAGACAACACAATAGCACAAAACACAGATCGCGGATCCACTCTTCACTCTCTACGGAGCTTCTGGAAAGTTCCCTTGGGCTTCAGGGCCACCTGACGCCGCGGTTTGCGCCAAGTCGTTATCGTTCCAGTAGACCATGCGGAGCAATTGGCGTTGCCGGCGGACCACCGCCCGAACCGTCCGTTGGGCGTCACCCGAGGCCGACGTTCCCGTGGAGACGATGGAAAAGGTCTGCGATACCTTGCTCCCCGCAACTGGTGCGCCCGAGGCTCGGACCTCCATGATCTGGTCGAATTCATCGGGAAAGAGCGCAGCGACGACCGCGGGGGCGGCAGTCAGCTTGTTGGCGGGCATCGCCCGGCGACTAAAGACCGTCATGTACTCGTAAATCCCCATGTAACCGCCGCCCGCAGCCGCGGTATCCATTTCGGCGCCCACGATGGATGCGGTCTGGAGCGCGGCGCTCCCAAAAAGGATTTCCGGCGTCATGCCCCGGATCAGCAGAAGCTCCTCTACGGTGTCCAGGGGCCGGTTCTTTGCTTCGTACGGATAGGGCATCCCCTGGTCCGCGTAATTCCTTTCGTAATAGTCGTCTTCGGCCCCGTTGAGAAGATGCTCGGTCCCGCGGTCCACCCAGTCTACCAGCGAATCCAGGATCGTGTCGAGCTCCACCTCGTCCCCGACGCCGCTGGCCCGGAGAATCTCCTTGAAGGCGGCTGCCTGGCGTGTGTTCCGGTTCTGGACCCGCGCCAGGGGAAACTTTCCATCCTCGTCCTCGATCCGATACTGGCAGATGCCCGTTTCCAGCTCGATCTGGCGGCTTGGCGGGGCCGAAGCCTCCAGGTCCTCCACCAGCCCGGCACTGAAGGCGAGGTTTCCCTGGGCATCCACATACTGGAGATCAATAGGCTGCATCAGCTCCACCGCCGCCGCGTTGAAACAGGCCACGGCCAGGTAGTAGGCCTCCGCCTCGTCGATGACGCTGGAGGTGATCTTGAGATCGGTTCTCATGCTCAGGGAAAACTCCGCGGCCAACGCCGTGAGCAGCACCACCATCATCAGGACCAGAAGAAGCGCGATCCCCTTCTCATCGGACCCGCCCGCCATTGCGCCCCGCTCTCTTCCTGCCCATGCGGTCCGAGGGATTCTTCCGAAGAACGACTTTTTGCCCGCTCCGTTCATCGCGGCCTCGTCGGTTGGAAAGTCTGTCCCGCCATGATGGGAACCACCACGGGGCCCAGCTCTTTCGATTTCTTCATCCCGTTGGGAAAAACTTCTTCGTAGCGGAGCGTCATGCGAACCGCCCGGGGAATGCGGCGAATGGAATAGCGCCGCACGTTCTCGTCCATGAAGTGGAGCGATGCGCGAACTCCCGTGGCCTCCGACAGCTCATCCAATGCGCCCCAACTTTCGCTCCACTCGCTTTCGATGCTCCCCGTGAGCCGCGAGCGCTCCTGGTACAGGTATTCAAGCTGGATCGCCCGGATATCCGGGGCCACCACCAGTGTCACACCTCGCTCTTCGTCGAACAGATCCGAGTGGAGCAGCGGCGCCTCCCGCAGCATCAACCCCGTGGCCGGGTCCACCCAGTAGCTTGTCTCCTTCAGCCCCGTGAAGACCATTCCCGACGTCAGCGGAGGCGACGTGCTGATGAAGTTCAACCGATCCTTGTCCCCAAAGAAGGCCGAGAAGAGCCTTTCCTCCACCTTCGTCCGGTAGCTGTAGGCGCCCCGGATGTCTTCAGCGATGAAATCCAGGAGATGCCGGATCTTTTCCACCCGTTCGATTCTGCCTTCTCCCCGTTCCCAAGTTTGCATCGTCACGTGGAGGGCTCCCGCAAGAATCCCCGTCAACATCGCGATGATGGCCACGGAAAGAAGAACCTCCAGCAAGGTGAAGCCTGCCCTAACCGCGTGATTCCCAACCCGGGATTGCCGATTGCCCATGATGATTGGACACCCTTTTTTCGTCTTTGGGTTGTGTCTGCTCCCGTCGCTGGCCGTCCGGCCATCGCCAGTCGCCTTTTTGCTACCCGTGATCATCCCGGGAATGCTCAACTCGACTTCGGGAAGAGCGTGCGAAGCCATGGTTCCCGGGCTTTTCATCGTGACTCCGGGAAGATCGTGCGGATGGTTTGCAGATGGAGGACCCGTTTTTGCCGCGGCATGGAGACAAAGACCTCCACCAGATAGGTTTGCGGCGCTGGCCCGGCGGCTTGGAACCCTTCTCCGGCGGTCTGCTCCAGCCCCTCGATCTCGTATTCGGAGACCCGGCTCTCGTACGCGTAGCCGTCGTCGAAGCGCCCCGTCTTTTCCCCTTCTTCCAGAGGCTCTTGGGCCATGAGCTCCCCCATGACGCTCTGCCCGTAAAAAAGGGCCTAGGAATAGCTCTCGGACGCTTCGGTGGTCAGAAGTCCCGCCTTGAGCAGATCGAAAATGGAGGCAACCGCCAAAGCCAGGATCGCCATGGCGATGGTGACCTCCAAAAGTGTGAAACCTCTTGCTCCGGAAATATGGACGCGGAAATCCCCTTGGGAACGATTATCGAAAACCGCTTTCTTCCCTTTGGGTTGAGTTCCGTTCGCGTCGGCGGCAGTCCGTCCGCCGCCACTCACATCTTGAGCGCCCTCAACCCAAGCTTGGGCTCCTGAAAACCAAATCCCATCGGAATCCTCTCCAAAACGACGCCAATCCCGTGACCCCGGCGGCGCCTCAAGAACTATAGCCCGCAGTGGACCAGTCATCGCCGATCCTCCTTTTCCAGGTGGACCCGGCCCGTCACCGGTTCCACAAGAAGGATCATGGCGGGGCCGCCGCTCTTGTGGCGGAGCTGCATCCGGCCCCCCGTGGAGTTGCCCCTTGGATAGAACAGAATGTAAGAGACGCCCGATTCCCGCTCGTTTTCCTTGGGACCGAAGGAGAAATAGTCGATGGGGTTCTCTTCGCGGCCCAAAAAGAGCGCCTCGATCTGGTCCGCAATCCCCTGCTCGATGGCGCCGGCCATGGCGGCGAGGCTCCCCGCCTCCACCCGGTTCGCGCTGTCGTTGTCCAGGTCGATCCGGAGACCGTGGACCTTCTTGGAGTTTACCGCCGCCACCCGGGCCAGGCGCAGATCACTGATGAGCTGGGCTGTCTGGCTCCGGAGCTCCCAATTGCGGAGCGAGGCCGAGATCGACGGGATCACCAGCGAAAGAAGGAGCACGAAGATCGTGAGGACGACCAGGAGCTCAATGAGGGTGAACCCGGCCCCAGCCATCGGTCTGGATGGCATCCGATCCCCGTCCATGGCTCTGGATGGAGTCCCGGCCTTTGGAGCGCGGGAGGTCATTTGTACCGCAATTCTTCGCCGTCGCAACGGCAGCTCAAGGCGTAGTTGCGGCCTCCATCCTTGGGGCTATAGATGTAAGGCTCGTCCCAGGGGTCCTTGGGAACGTCCGTGACATCCCGGAGGTAAGGGCCGTTCCACTTGGAACCGGTGCTTTTGACCAGTCCTTCCAAGCTGTCGGGATAGCGTTTCATGTCGAGCTTGTACATGTCCAGGGCCATGGACATTCCCTTCAACTGGGCTTTGGCGGTGTCCCTTTGAGCGCCTTGAAGGCGTCTGATAAGGGAGGGACCCACCAAGCTGGCCACCAGGCCGATGATCGCCACGACGATGAGCATTTCGATAAGGGTGAAGCCGCGTTGGCTCCGGGACTCGGACGCCAGGTTGCCAAGGAGTCCTTGGGGTCTGTTTTGGCGGAACTCTTGGGTCATTTTCTGTTCTCCGGTGGAAGTTGATCTGGCCGAGTTTCTTGGAGCGGCGTTCTTGGCGGGAATCGCGGTTATTGCGGCTTGAGGCCAGGTTTTCCCGCGGACTTGGCGACTGGCGGCGGACGGATTGCCGCCGCGGGGAGCGGAACGCAACAAAAAAAGTTGAAGGGTGGAATGGATTGTCCCATCATGGGTGTCATGGCTGTGGAAAATGTTCCATCCCGGATTTCTCATCAAATCCCGTCGCGAGGCAGCGCGGACGCGCAGCCAGCGAGTCCGACGACAGGCAGGCACCGGAGGCGTAGTAGAACTACGTTGAGGATGCCTGACCGAGGAGGGCGCTGTTGGCTGCGATGATTGCGTTGACGCAGCAGGGATTTGATGAGATTTCCGGGCATGAGGTTAGGGGGACATGTTGCTGAATTGGAAGACCGCCAGCATGATGGAGGCGACGATGAACCCGACGATAATGCCCATGAGCACGATCATTGCCGGCTCCACTAATGCCAGAAGGCGTTTGATGGTGGACTGGACTTCATATTCGTAAGTCTTGGCCACTTTCTCCAACATCGCTTCCAGGCGTCCGGTTTCTTCTCCCACGCGGATCATGTGGATGGCCAGGGGCGGGAAGACGCCACTCTCCTTGAGGGGATCGGAGATGCCCTCGCCCTTTTTGATGCCGCCATGCACCGAGATCAGGGCGGCGGAGATCACTTCGTTCGTCAGGGTGTCCTTGACGATGGAGAGCGCTTGAAGGATGGGGACGCCACTGGAGACCAGCGTCGAAAGGGTTCGGGCGAAACGGGCGATTTCGATCTTTCGGATAAGATCGCCCAGGAGCGGGATTTTGAGCTTCGCGCCGTCCCAACCGGTCCGGCCTTCAGGCGTGGCCACCCACCGCCGAAAAGCCGTGACTCCCAGAATCACGACGCCAAGGATCGCCCACCAATAACCGCGGAGGAAATCCGACAGCATGATGAGCATCTGGGTGGAGAGGGGGAGGGCTTCGCCGAGATCCCTGAAGATTGCCTGGAATTTGGGGAGTACCAGCGTCACTAGAAGAAGGACGCTCGTTCCGCCGATGCCCGTCAGGATCGCCGGATAGACCATCGCGGAGACGACGGAGTCGCGCATCTCCTGGGCACGCTCCAAAAAATCGGCCAGCCGCGTGAAAATCAGCTCCAGTACGCCGCCGGCTTCGCCCGCTCGCACCATGTTGATATAGAGGCGGCTGAAGAGGCGTGGGTTCCTGGCCAGGGCGTCGGCCAGGGAACTTCCCGACTGGATGGAGCGGCGGATTTGCGTCAGGATGTTCTTGAAAACGGGTTTTTCTTCCAGCTCGCCAAGAATCCCCAAGGCGCGGTCGATGGGCAGGCCCGCGTCCACCAGCGTCGAAAGCTGGTGGGTGAAGGTCATGATGTCCCGCTTCTTGACGCGATTGAAGAAGACCGACACCGAGATGTCCGCCGTGAGCGGGTTCTTGTTTTCCCCGACTTCCGAGATTTTCACCGGGAAGAGCTTGCGGCTCCGGAGAATCTGGAGCAAAGCCTCTTGGTTGCGCGCTTCGATGACGCCCGTGTTGACCTTGCCAGTGAGGTCGGTGGCCTGGTAGCTGAACTTTGGCAATCTCTTTCATCCCCGCGGGAGGTGATCCGGGCACGAGATTCCGTGGCGGCGCGGTTTCACGATCCCGGTTGCCCGCTTTCTGGGGCTTTGCAAACTGCCGGATCTCTCAATGGTTCCCTTCCCGCTAGATGATGACGAATTCATCTTCCTGCGTGACCCGGACCACCTCTTCCACGGTGGTTTCGTGGCGGATCACTTTGAGCCAGCCATCTTCGCGGAGAGTCCGCATTCCGGCGCGGCGGGCGGCCTTTCGGAGATCGCCCACCGGCGAGTTCTGGTTGATGAGAGACCGGATTTCTTCGTTGATGACCAGAAGCTCGAAAATCCCCTTCCGCCCCATGTATCCCGTGCCGCCGCATTCGTCGCAGCCCTGGCCCTGCCTGGGCCGGAAGCTGTCGGGAAGGTCCGGAATGACGGTCCGGAGGTCCCGGAGAAGGCCGGGATCAGAATCGATGTACCGCGAGCAATGGTCGCAGAGAAGGCGGACCAGCCGCTGCGCCAGGATCCCCTCGATCACCGACGAGACCAGGAAGCTTTCCACGTTCATATCCGTCAGTCGCGTGATGGAGCTGGGCGCGTCGTTGGTGTGGAGGGTGGAGAAGACCAGGTGCCCCGTGAGCGCCGACTGAATGGCGATCTCCGCCGTCTCCGTGTCCCGGATCTCCCCCACGAGGATCACGTCGGGGTCCTGGCGCACGATGGAGCGGAGGCCGCTCGAGAAGGTCAGGCCGATCTTGGGGTTCACCTGAATCTGGTTGACCCCCGGGAGCTGGTATTCCACGGGGTCTTCCACGGTGATAATCTTCTTGTCCGCCGTGTTGATCTGGTTGAGGGCCGCGTAGAGCGTCGTGGTCTTGCCGCTTCCCGTGGGCCCCGTCACCAGGAAAATGCCGTGGGGCAGGTGGATCATCTTCAGGAAGATCTTCTGAAAGTCTTCGGGGAAACCCAGATCCTCGATGGAGAGCAGGATGCTGGATCGGTCGAGGATCCGCATGACGACACTTTCGCCGAACTGCGTGGGAATGCTGGAAACCCGGAGGTCGATCTTCTTTCCCGCCACCCGCATCTTGATCCGACCGTCCTGGGGAAGCCGCCGCTCGGCGATGTTAAGGTTGGCCATAATCTTGACGCGGCTGATAATTGCCGCCTGAAGACGCTTTGGCGGCGTCTCCGCCTCGTGAAGGATGCCATCCACGCGGTACCGGATGCGGAGGTCCCGCTCGAACGGCTCGATGTGGATGTCTGAGGCACGCTTCTCAATCGCCTGGGAAATCAACAGGTTGACCAGGCGGATGACCGGTGCCTCCGAGGCCATGTCCCGGAGCTGGTTGATGTCTTCCTCGTCATCGCCTCCCAGGATTTCCAGCTCGTCTTCATCCATGCCATCGACGATGGAGTCCACGCTGAGGGATTCATGCCCATAATAGGTGTCCAGCCACTTGTCGATCCGCTGTTTCGGGGCGATGCAGAGATCGAAATCCTCGACGCCCATCGCCAGCTTGATGCTGTCCAGCGTGGGAAGATCAAGAGGATCCGCCACCACGAGCCGCACACCCTGCCGCGTTCGCTCCAGGGGCAGAACGTGGTAGTTCCGCATGAAGAGCGTCCAATTTTCCTGGCCAAGACTCATGGGGGCTTCGGGAAAGTTCTCGTCCGTCAGCACCGGATGACCCAGTTGCTCCGAGAGGGCCTTGTACAGGTTTTCTTCCGAAAGCAGCCCAAGATCAACCAAAAGCTGACCGACCCGCGATTTCGTGCGCTTTTGGAGCTTGACGGCCTGGTCCAGTTCCTCCGGACTCACATAACTCGCCAGATAGTGCCCAAGAGGATAGCGTTGGCGCATCGGATCTCCTTGCGGCTGGATCTTTCCTCAAGGGGAGACGAAATCGTCCGGAGATACTTCCGAAAGCCACTGTTCCAAACGCTCCTCATCACTGGAAGAGCGCTCCGGAGCGATGCGGCTTACGTCTCGGCAACGCGACTTCTCGATCACCTGCTCATCGACGAAGATGGGGGAATTGGTCCGGAGTGCCAAGGCGATGGCGTCAGAGGTGCGAGAATCCACCGACACCACCTCCCCCTGGTGCGTCAGCTCGATGACCGCATAGTAGGTGTCATCCCTGAGATCGCTCACCACGACTTTCCTGACTTTCGCGTTCATTGTGCTGAGCAGATTTTTCATCAAATCGTGGGTCATGGGTCTTGGAGTCGGAATCTGTTCGAGCTCCAACATGATGGCGTTGGCTTCGTAGGGACCGACCCAGATGGGCAGGGCAATCTCTTTGTCGTGGTCCTTCAAGACCAGAATGGGAGATCGCGTGATCGGATCGACGGTTAACCCAGCGACTTGCATTTCATACAGCATCCCACGGACCTCCTGACGGAACGAAGGGCAAAGCCGTGAAGGGAAGGGAATCCAACCCATTCCCGGACAAAGAAAATATACTATCGTCACTGGTGAATGGCAAGTCTTTTCCCCATGAAACCTCCCCGGGACGGCTTCGAGTTTCCCGATTTCCCAGTGCTTTCTTACCTATTTCAAGTAATCTGGAGCAAGCTTGGGTCATCGTTGGGCGGGCCTTTTCCCGCGTCCGATCCCGCTCCCCTTCCCAGGTTGAGTGGAGCTCTTCCAGCCAGATTGGAGCCGCCGGACACGAGATCCACCAGCTCGCCGCGGAAAGAATGGGCAGCCGCCCGCGTCAACCTCACCCTCACAAGATCTCCAACCGCCGAACCGCCCTCGAAGTTCACGATTTTGTTTTGCCGCGTTCGCCCGGTGAGCTGCCGCGGGTCGCGCACCGACGGCCCCTCCACAAGCACTTCCATCACGCGGCCCACCAACGCCTCGTTCCGGCGCTTGCCAATCTTCTCCTGAAGCGCAAAAAGGCGGTGCAGCCTCGCACGCTTTTCAGCCTCAGGCAGATCGTCCGCAAGCCTCGAAGCCCCGGTCCCCTCCCGTTCGCTGTACTGAAAGGCGAAAACGTGGTCGAACTCCACTTCCTCCAAAAGCGAAAGCGTCTCCCGAAACTCCGCCTCCGTCTCCGAAGGGAAACCCACGATGATATCCGTGCTCAAGGCTACCTCCGGCATCGCACGCCGGATCATGGCCACCTTCTCCAGGTAATCCTCCCGGCCATACTTCCGGCGCATCTTTCGCAACACCCGCGTCGAACCGGACTGCACCGGCGCATGGACGTGCTCGCAGACAGTCCCGAGCTCCGCCATCGTCCACGCCAGCTCTTCGTCAAAATCATTGGGGTGCGGCGACGCGAAACGAAGGCGCTCCAGGCCTTCCACCCCATCCAGCCGCCGCAAAAGCTCCGCGAACGTCACATCCCCATACCGGTATTTGTTCACCGTCTGCCCAAGCAGGCAGATCTCTCGCCACCCATTGCCACAGAGCCACCGCACCTCCTCCACGATCTCTTCCGGCGTCCTGTTCCTTTCGCGGCCACGGACATAGGGCACGATGCAAAACGAGCAAAGGTAATCGCACCCCTCCATGATGGTCACCCAAGCCTTCACTGGCGAGCTTCTGGCCACCGACTCGTATTCAATCGGCTGCACCAGATCACGTTCTCCCGTCTCCACTTGCTTGCCCCTGCCGCTCCGCACCTCTTCCACAAGCTCCGGCACACGATAGGCGTTGTGCGTCCCCACAACCAGATCGAGCTCCGGCACCTGACGAAGCAGCGAGCGCCCGTGCTCTTGGGCCATGCAACCGGCGATCCCAAGCACCAGACGGGGATTTCGCGCCTTGAATTTCAGGAACCGACCAAGCTGAGAAAATACCTTGTGCTCCGCCTTCTCGCGGATGGAGCAGGTATTGAGCAGGATCACGTCCGCCTTGGACGGGTCGGACTCCGCAATGTAGCCCCGAGCCGTCAGCAGCCCGCTCATCCGCTGACTATCGAAATCGTTCATTTGACAGCCAAAAGTAACCAGATGGAACTTGACTCGCATTTCGTCCAGCACCTGCAGAAAGGGAAAATTGAACGCCAGGGTCCTCGGGAAACGGGAAGGCCTGCTTCTTCCCCCTTGGCTCCACGAGATTCCTCTCCGGCTATGTACCCCGAACGACACGGCCTGTCATCCGTAGGAAGGGAACAAAGCCACCATTGGGTTGTCTCAGGGTTGTGTTCCGCTCCCATCGGTCGCAGCCGCTCCCGCTGCTCGCACACTTCTTCAGTCTGCCCGGGCAACGGGTCCGCGAGCAAACACTCTTGAATCCAGGGCCACCCAAGAGCCGCCTGGCAAACCGTCCTATCTGTTTGCCTCTGCCGCCCAGGGACTGTAAACTCGGTTTTGAATCCGCGAATCATGTTATTTGAGGAAATCCCATGAGCTTCCCCATTCAGGCCTGTTCCAATTGTGCGGACCAGACGGAGAACGGATACTGCCCCACCTGCCGCCGCCGCCTGGCCCGAGCCGAGATCAAGGTTTTTTGGAACGAAGACTCCTGGACGCAGTTCCGGGTGACCGTCCGGGATTTCAGGGATTTTTCCAGCTCCCTCCCCCACGAGGAAACTCGCCTCTTGATGTTTGACGATCTCCCCGAAGAAGAAGAGCGCCAGGCCGGTCGACTTGGCCTTTTAGTTGGCGTGGTGGGGTTGGTTCTCGTCTGTTGCGTCATCATCGCCCTCGTCTTGAGCAGGATGAGCCAGCAGCCAGGAGAGGTCCCCGATCTAGCCGTTCCCAACATGACCGAACCCGAACTGGCCGACGCCGGCAACGTCCCATCCCTCCGCAGCCGAAAGAAACGGCCCACCCCAAGGATCCGAAGAAAGCGGCCCCGCCCCTCCGCGGGCTTCTCCGAGGCCGTGTGTGGCGTCCCTCCGGGAGCCGCGCCAGCGCCCGTGGAGTCAGTCTCCGGTGCGCCGCCCCAGCCTCTTTCCCAACCACCGGAGGCCCTCTGCGGAGCCCAGCCACCCCAAGACCAGACGACCCCCGAAGAGGACATCTCCGCGGTCTTTCAATAGTCATGGGGCCCGGCGGCGGTAAATCTCGATGCCAACCGCCGCCACGAGCCCTTGGAGCCTGGGCGCCAGCTTCCGGATCTTCAGGCGAACCGAATGGACGTCGAACCGTTGCAGCAGCTCGTCCGCCAGGCTCGTCGCCATGGTTTCCAGGAGCTTGAAGCTCTTCTTTTCGATCCAATCGACCACGCGGCGGTGGACCTTTCGGTAGTCTACCGCATCCTTGATTCCGTCGGAGGCCGCGGCCTTTTCCACATCGACTTCCAGGACGACATCGATCTGGAAGCGGTTTCCCACACGCCTCTCGGCGCCGGTCACGCCGTGGTATCCGTAACACTCGATGCCGCTGATGAAGATCTTGTCATCCATGGGCTCGTTTTTCCTTCGTTTGAAAAATCAATGGGCTTCGAAGCGAATGGTGATTTCGCCCCACTGTTGCTTGGTTTTCTCCGTGGGAAGAGGATTGAATCGCCAGTTCCGGATGTAGTCGGCTGCCACACGCTCCAGACGGGCATCCCCTTTTTCCACCGGAAAAACCCGGCCTACCGAACCGTCGGGAAGCACCCAGAAACGGATGCGGATGGCGATGCTCTCCGCCACATCGAGGGCCGGAAGGCCGGGCCGTTCCAAGAGCTGGCGTTTTGCCGCCGGCCCCGTGAGGGCCTCGCCCTGCCGTGGCGCACGGATGCCGTCAAGAACACTTTCCGACGTCTCCTCCCCCAGATGGCGCCGAAACCCCGGCCGGTGGATGGGGCTCCCGGCGAGCTCGGACAGAAGACTCGAAGGTGATTCTTCGCCTCGGAACCCTTCCTGAAGCAGATCTTCTTGCGGGGGCGATTCGTCCAGAAGCGGGGCCTGAAACGGATCGAGCTTGAGGATCGGTTGGTCGGAACGGGCCGCCAGGGGCAGTCGAACATCAAGGTTCGGCAGCGGTTTTGTCAGGCCTCTTGTCAGCAGTTCGGCACGGCCGAGGATCGGCTCCAGGCTAGCTGGCCGATAGGGCGCTTCTTCATCTCGTGGCCGCTCCATGGCTGGCGGCTCGGGTACGGAGCGCAGGACCACTTCGGTGTAGGGCTCCGGAGGCTCGGGAGCGGTAGGGGTTGCGGGCTTCGGAAAGAGCGGAGCCACGGCGACGTGGAGCGCCAGGGAAACTGCCAGGAAAGGGAACAATCCTGTCCCATTCCTTCTCCGTTCCGGCCTTCCCAGCATCA
>JAJRTK010000427.1 GCA_024278345.1 bacterium
GGAGCACCGAGTCCAAGAGCAGACGCAGGAGCTCTTGCGGTCGGAACAGGTGACGCGCTACCTGCCCCAGCCCCTGGTGGACGCCCTTTTGGAGGGCAAGGCCACGGCCATCCCAGCAGCCGAGCGGCGCTGGGTCACGGTGCTCTTCTCCGACATCAAAGCCTTCACCGCCAACACCGAATACCTCGAGCCGGAAGTCGTCACAAGGCTCCTGAACGAGTATCTGGAGCAGATGCACCACTGCATCGCCCAAAGCGGCGGAACCCTGGGCCTCGTCGCTGGAGACGGGATGATGGTCTTCTTCGGAGCGCCCTCAAAGATGGATCGGAAGACGCAAGTGGGGAGCTGCCTGGAGATGGCTCTCGCCATGCAGGACCGGCTTCCGGGGCTCAACGAGCGCTGGTCCCGGGCACTGGGACTGGAGCAGCCGCTCCGCATCCGGATGGGGATCAACAGCGGTTTTGTCACCGTGGGTAGCTACGGATCAAAAAAGCGCCTAACATACACAATCATCGGCACCCAGGTGAACATCGCGGCGCGTCTTGAAAAGCTCGTCGAACCGGGGCGGGTCCTCGTGGGCCATCCCACGACCGTCCTGGCCCAAGACGACTTCCAGTTCTCCGAACCGATGGAGCTCCAAATCAAGGGGATTAGCCACCCCTTGCGCTGCTACAACCTGGAGTGCCGCGCCTCTCAACAAGAGAATCGTGTCACGCCTCCAGGGAAGAAATAATGCCCCAAAGCCCATGAAAAGGCGAGTGGCGGCGGACGGACTGCCGTCGCCGCGAGCGGACCCAACCCAAAGTAAAAAAAGCGTTTTCGTCGATTCATGCCCTCCAGGGGCAAACGCCCAACACATTCCGAGGTCATCCCAATGTTGAGAACTACTCAGGTCCGAAGATGGGTCTTGTACGGGCTCATGGCGCTCGGCGCCCTCTCTCTCGCTACCTGGGCCATCACTCGGGAAACGCTGCCTCCGGTCATCCGGATCGCCGCGGCGGAGAAAGGGGGCCTCTACTACTCCCTGGCGACCTCCATGAAGCCGCACCTTGCGAAGAAAACCGGAAAACGGGTGGTCGTCCTGGATACGCAGGGGACTTTGGAAAACGAGAAGCTGCTCCATGCCGGCCGCGCCGACCTTGCGATCCTCCAGGCCGGCGCCGTTTCCATGGAGGGGCTTTCCGCACTGGCGGGCCTCTATCCGGACGTCATCCAGGTCATCGTTCGAAAAAGCAGCCAGATGGAGTCGATCCGGGACCTGGCCGGCAGGCGCGTCGTCTTAGGCTCTAGCCACTCCGGGTACCGAAAGAGCGCCACGACCCTATTGGACCACTACTCCATCGATGTCTCGAAGCTCAGGGAGACGAACCGGTACTTCGGGGAGCTTCTCTCCGATCCTTCCCTGGACGCGGCCATCGTCACCACGGGATTTCTCAATCCCGACCTCCACAAGCTCCTGGGAACTGGCCGATTCAAGATCCTGCCGATCCTGGATGCTGAAGCACTGGCAGTGCATTACGCCTACTTCCAGCCCATCACCATTCCCCGCGCCCTTTTCAAGGGCAATCCACCCGTTCCAAAAGACCCTATTCCAACCGTGGCCACCGTCGCTTTCCTCGCGGCCAGGAAGGACGTTCCCCACCTTCTGGTCACCGCGGCTCTCCATGCGATCTACAAGTGCGGACTCCGGCTAAAACTGCCCATCATCATGGCGGAAAAAGAGGCCGCCAAATGGTCGCTTTACCCGCTTCACCCGGCATCGATGGACTATTACAACCCCTACCGGAGCATCGGAATCCTTGCGAACTTCGTCGAATCCATCGCCGGAATCAAAGAGCTGCTCTTCGCTTTTTTTGCCGGCGTTTACCTGCTTTGGTCCCGGTGGGAACGGTTCCAGCGGAAAGAACAAGAGAAGGAGCTCTCCATCCAAAAAGAGCGCCTCGATATTTTCCTTGGTGAAACGGCTCGCATCGAGCGTGCCCAGATGGAGACCAGCGATCCCAAGCTCCTTCGCAGCCACTTCGACGAGATCACCCGCATCAAGCTCGAAGCCCTCCAACTGTTCACCGACGAAACCCTCCGGAGCAAAAGCCTCTTCACTCTTTTCCTTGCCCAATGCGCCAACCTCACCAGAAAGCTCGAATACAAGCTGAACCTCGTCCTGAGCGACAGTGACGCCCGGAAACCCCGTGAACAGCCGAAAACATGAGTTCTTCAAGAAGTCTTGCCTTTGAGTTGTCTTCCGCTCCCGGCGGCGGCAATCCGTCCGCCGCCACTCGCCCCTTTTTCCCCTCTCCTTAGCAGCGAACCCCGGCCTCGGTCATGGTACCGGCCACCCGAAAAAAGCGCGCAGCGCACAAAGATGTGGGTACAGGGAGCTGGCTCCCTGGCGTGGGTCTGGGAGCGGCGCTCCCAGCGGAGGTCCGGAGGCGGAGCCTCCGCCGGGTTCCAGGGCTGGAAGCCCCGGGGCGGCGTCTGAAATCTGAACCGTGGCCGGTACC
>JAJRTK010000428.1 GCA_024278345.1 bacterium
AAACCCAACCCACGCCCTTGACGGAGCTCTCATCACGGATCGTCGCGGCGCCGCACACTCTTCTTTCACAGTTGGGCTGTTCCCTGCCCGGCTTTTGACACGGCGAGGTTCCCGAGTCCGCATGAGATTCACTTCCCCCGCGGCACCACCAGGTTGATGACACGAAAGATGGCGTTGATGGCTTAAAATTTGCTAGCTTAAAGCTAATTGGATTTTTTGGGTCCGAGCGGGTTGCCGAACAATAGCTGGATCAGATGATTGGAAACACCTAGAAAAAGAGCTTAAGAATGGACTGAATTCTCACGCCAACTCTTTTGGAGAAGAGATGCCGGTCATTCCAGGGGTCCCCCGCGGGGCATCAGTCATGACGAGTCGGCGCAATGGCCACTCAAGCCAGAAGGGCGCGGCTCTCTGTTTCCTGGTGACTCTCTGGTTCGCGGGTCATCCGCTGGCCGCTCCAGTGGTGGAGTATGAGAGCCTGGAACCCGTGACGGCGAATCTCCGCGCTCCATGCGGTGTGGCTTTCGATTCTAGCGGCAATCTCTTGGTAACGGAATCGAGGCGCGGGCGAATCCTTGTCTATGACGCGAACCACGCCCCCATAAGGACTATCGCCGGTCTCCATCGACCGGTGGCCATCGCCGTGGCTGCTTCAGGGGAGCTTCTGGTTGCCGATGCTGAAACCGGAAGCGTAGAAATCTTCTCCCGATACATGAAACATTTGGGCCGGCTGGGAAGCGGGCTGGGTGAGTTTGGCAGGCCCGTGGGCGTCGCCGCAGGGCTCAACGGCAACATCTATGTGGCTGACGGCGGCAAGAACGAAGTCTCTGTTTACGGCCCTGAACGGGTCCGCCGTTTTTGCTTCGAAAAGCCCGATGGCGGCTTTCGTTCCCTGTCGGCACTGGCCATCAATGAACAGCTTGGTGAAGTCGTCGTGGCCGACATGCCCACGCTGCAGACTGAGGCCGGCCCGGTAGCGGTCGCTCGGATCCAGACCTTCGACCTGGAAGGCCGGTTGAGGAGGAGTTTTTTTCTCTCTCCCCCGGAAAGCGGCTCGTGGGTTTACCGGCCCACCGGGCTGGCTGTGGACGGGCGAGGAAACCTCTACATCGCCGATGCGCTCCAGCAAGTGGTCCACGTTCTGGACGGAAACGGCAAGGCACTTGGGATCATCCACGAGCCAAGGGCGCCGCTCCGGAGCCCCCTCGGTGTTGCCATGAGGTCCGACGGGCTTCTTTACGTCGCATCGATGAACGGAGCGGCGGTGCAAGTCTTCCAGGTGAGCATTTCCCCGCCCCTTAAGGTGACGCCTCTCTCCCTTTCCATTGTGGCATCCCATAGCGAATCTTCCATGCCGTGGCGAAGTGTGCGCCTTTGGAACCACGGCGTAACGAGGATCGGCTGGTCGATGCAAAATGTGCCGCCCTGGCTCGTCCCCGCCACCCGGTCTGGGTCTCTCCAAGGTTCGTCATGGGTGGATCTGGAGATCAGCATCGACCACTGGATGCTCGATCTGGGTAGACATTCAGCTTCGGTAAAAGTCGAGTCGGCCTCCGGGGAGAGCGCCACCTTCAATGTTTACGTGGAGATTGTCGAGGGCAACCCGGTCCATCGCCTTGGCGACGAAACACCCGGTCTCCTCCTCACTCTGTCCATCCTGCTTGGCCTCTGGATCGTGCTCCGGCGCACCTCCGGAAGCCGGTCAAGCCCGGGCATCGAAGGGAGTTCGGGGACGTGAATGAGAAAGCGATTTCCAAAGTTTTGGCCGTGAGAGTTTTTCAGGGTAGTGGACCCGTTTTTTGGGGAATGAGAGGCGAGTGGCGGCGGACGGAGGGGAACTCGCGCCGCAGGCGCGGGTCATGCCGCCGGGAGCGGACTTCAACACAAAGAGAAGCAAGCGGTTTTCAGCAAGTTTGTTCTGAAGGTGTCCCATGGACCCGGATTTTGATGCTGTTGGTTCTCCTGACTTCTCCCTCCGCGCTCCATGCCCAGAATCGCCATTACCCCCACAATGACCTCGCTTCCATCAACTGTACCTCCTGCCACGACATCCACAATGGGCTTCCAAGCCTCCTGATCCCCCACACTTCGATCTATCCCGACGACACCCCCGCCAACGCTCTTTGCTGGAGCTGCCACAACGATCTGATAGCCCCCTTCCAGAACACCCACTCCAGTAGCAATACCAGCGCACAATATGGCTCCTGGTCCGTAGAGTGTCGAACCTGCCATGATCCGCACGTGCAGGATCAGTGGGCAGCTTATGGACCAGCCAGTCTGTTGGATTCCGGTAACTCCGATGCCATCGATGCCTTCTCCCTGACCTCCCTTGGTGCGGGCTGGAGCCCAAATGAGTTCGCGGTACTCCTGGTCATCCCGAACCTGAATGCCACGACCCAGAGCTACAGGATTACGGGAAATACGGCTGATACCCTCACTGTGGCGGGTCCAATGGATCTAGGAAATATCACGGCGGGTGACCCATTCGGCATCGCGTATGGGAAACTCATCGAGGGGAGCATTCCCACGCCAAACAGCGGATCGAAGGAGAACCGGTTTTTTCGCCCCGTCGGGCCCAATAGCTTCGCGGACGGGGATGCGGTGTACGACGGTGTTTGCGAAGTCTGCCACACCCAGACGGTCTACCACCGGAACGACGATTCAGGAGGAAACCACACTCACAACGTGGGCGTGACCTGTACGTCGTGCCACCAGCATATCAATGGGTTCATGGGGATGGGGTCGGGGGCTCACACGACGCATGTCACCGCTCAGTACGGGCCACGGCTGGACTGTGTGGACTGCCATGGCGGCAACCAGCCGCCGATGTTGGCGGATGGAGTCGGCCTGGCTGCCACCACCGTTTGCGACAACTGCCACTCGGCGAACGGTGTCGCCAATGCCAAGATCTATTGGCCGAATCCGGGGTCGTCCGAAGGGAGCGCTGGGAGTTGGGCTATTGTAGCCGGCCTGGAAAGCTTCTGCGGCAGCTGCCACGATTCCGATCCGGGAAACACGGCGCAAGACGGTTCTGGGACCGATGCACCCAATGTCATGGGCGACAACGCCACCTTCGGTTTCTACCGGACGGGACACGGCCTTGCCGCCGGCAATTACGCCCGCCTCTCCTGGCAAGAGGCCGCGCAAGCGGGAAACCCGGCGGCGAGCAGGAACTGTGGCGACTGCCACCAACTGACGAGCCAGCATTTTAACAATGGTGCAAGTCGCCTGAAAACCGGATTTGAGAATGACGCGACCAACACCAATTGCATCAATTGTCATCTTCCCGGCACGGCCGACGCGCCTCCCGATTTCTTCACGACCTCCGCCGATTTCGAGAATTCGGCTCACGATCTCACGAATCCCCTCACCGCGGCGCCGATGCTCTGCACGGATTGCCACGACGTCCACGGTGCCGCTGGCGCGTTCACGGGCATGACCCTGGCGGATGGCGAGCAGCTTTGCTTCGGGTGCCACACCAACGGTCTCCTCCAGAATAACGCCATCTCCGGGCCAGGGCTGGCGGACGACATCCAGCAAGCCTTCAGCTTTGCCGACAATGCAAAGCACACCCTTGGTGCCAGTTTCAAGATTGGTGCCGAGAACTACACGCTGGAATGCGTATCCTGCCACAATGTCCATATTGTAACGGGGAAATACTGGGCCGCCGATCTGGGGGAGAGCCCCGTCACCAGGTTCAGCACCTTGAGTGCCCCGAATCGGAATCTGGCCGTTTGGGGCGATGGCGCGGGCGAAAAAATGGATGACTACGGGGGTACCTACCGCACGCCCAACGGCGATCCCTTCGACGGCTCGCAGCTACCGGACTACAACACGTTCTGCCTCGATTGCCACGAGCCCATGCCTGATCCCGGCGCCGAGGCCGGGGCCCATGGCCAGATCCAGTTCGGCGGTGACCCCCACGGCCTCAATTCCGCCAACTCGCCCAACGGAGGAGGCACCTGTCCGGATCGGGGTACCTGTGGCAAGGCCAAGGGTTGGAACGGTGACGACTGCCTTGGCGATCAGGCCACCTGCTGGCCCGTGCTAACACGCGGAAAAGGCGACCAGCTCTGGTCCAGAGGCCCTTACAACCACGAGGAGAGGATCGCCGGATCCAATTTTGCGCTCTCCTGCACCGACTGCCACGAGGCTCATGGATCGAGCGTGCGCTCCGCAATTCGAACCAACCCCAACAACGGCACTGGCACCACCACCTGGAACAACATGTGCAACAACTGCCATTATTACTACAGCGACTGGCATGCGGGGATGAGTTGCGGCAACGCGAGCTGCCACGTTTCGGACGGGTCGGATCGGATGGCCTACACCGGAACGGACTCTATCCATCGGATGGGAAACAGGTATGGGACAGGCGCAACCAGGACCTTCGACCCCACCCTAGTGCTGGACATGCGTTTCGAAAACAACCTCAACGACTCCGGCACCTGGCGGATGCACGGCAAGTGGTACGACGCGGCGGCGGGGACTTTTACCGCAGGCAAGAGCGGCCAGGGAATCGTATTGAATGGCGATCAACTGGTCCAAGTGGGAACCAGGAACGCCAGTTGGTCCACGGACGAGAGCGCCCACGGGACCTGGAAGTACACGGAGCTGAAATATAACGGCACACTGGAGGCCTGGGTCAACCCGACGGATGACCCGGGAACCGAATTCAGCATCTTCACGAAGCACGTAGGCTACGGCAACGGAGGATACGCTTTCACGCTACGGGAGATCGGTGGCACTCTCAGAGCCTCCTTCAACTGCCAGATTGACGACAACGCCGGCAGCCAGGGCGGCGCAGCCGGTGTTCGCGGGGCCTACAGCTCGGTTTCGGTCCCGTTGGATGAATGGACCTATCTGGCGGCGACCTTCGACGCCAACGGTCCAGATCGCGATCCCACCGATCCCACCGTCGGTCGGATCCGGATCTACGTCAACGGTGAAGACGTGACGACCAGCGACTCTTCCGGCAACTGGATGCAACCCGGCCCCAACGAGACCTCCATCTTCGCCTACACGGAGAACAGCCCTTGGAACCAGGGGATCTGTTACTCTGGTACCTGGTGTGCGTCCGAGTTCTCCATTGGAGGTTTCACCTGGCAGAACGGGTTCGTGGGCAGGATCGACGAAGCGAAGGTCTGGAATATTACGAAGGACGCCTCCTACTACGACTCTCAGGTTGCTCCCTTGATCGTGAGCGTCCAGGTGACACTGGGCGGATCGACGCTGATGGTGACCTTCTCCGAGGGAGTCTATTCGGAGACAGGTGCCACGGGCGACCTGATACCCGGGGACTTTACCTTCACGGATTCCGCCGGGCTTACGATCAGCAGCGTCACCCACACGGCAGGCGACTCGACGGCGGCACTCACACTGAGCTCCCTGTTGGATTGCACTGACATGGGAAGTGCTACCCTGGCGGCGAAAGATGGCGCGTCTATTTATGACAATGTAAACAGCGCCATGGGGACCGATCCCTCCTTACTGACATCGCTTTTCTGGATTGCCGGCGTGGAGACCGTCACTGGTTATGACCGGTTGTTTGTTGATTTCTCAGAGGCCGTCTGGTCCAGCCCGGGCCAAACAGGCACCCTAGTTCCGACCGATCTGGCGCTCACCGATGGAGATGGAAACGGAGCAAAAACTATTTTGAATGTGTCACACTCGGCGGGCGCATCCACCGCTGCCGTGACATTGAGTGCTCCCGTGACGGCTTCTGACCTGGGAAGCGATGCGCTTTCAGCGGTCGTTTGTTCCATTTATGATGCCACTGACACGGCCATGGCGGAAGATCCAGTGACCGTGACGGCGTTACCCGGCACACCCTCAATCAGCTCGGTTCTTGGCGTTGCCGGCCACAATAAGCTGGCGGTCTGGTTCTCCGAACGGGTGTACGCGAACCCTGACACGACGGGGGCTTTGCAGAGTGGTGATTTTCTTCTGTCCGCCTCGGGGCAGAGCATTATCGCCGTGGACCACGCGCCGGGCAGTGTCACCGCCACCCTCATTCTGGACAGCCCAATTGTGGCTGGCGACATCGGGACCGCGACTCTTGCCGCCACCGGGGGCTCCATCTTCGACGAGACAGGCTACCCAGCTCCCTCGGACGAAATCGTGACATTGGCCAATGGCCTGGTCTCATCGATAGAAAGTGTCCAGGGGCTTGCCGGTAGCGACAAACTCAAGGTGACTTTCAAGTCGCAGGTCTATTCAAACGACGACGAGACCGGTCTGCTGATCCCCACGGATTTCCTTCTCACCGACACTGCCGGTGACAATCCAAGGAGCATTTCCGCTGTTTTTCACGGAGCGGGAAATCGAGTGGCGGTCATCACGATGAGCGCGGTTCTTCTTGCGGCGGATCTCGAAACCGACACGCTGGCGGCGGTCAGTAGCTCCATCTTTGGCCCCAGCGCCGGCAATTTTCCTCTTGGGACAGCCCCGGTGACAATTACCGCGCAGACTCCGCCCGCTATCGACCGGGTGGAAGGCGCGGCCGGTTACAACCAGCTAATCGTCGCCTTTGGTGAAGGCGTTTACACGAGCCCCAACCAATCAGGTGCTCTTGTTCCCGCTGACTTTACTGACAGCGATCCGGCATGGACAATCACCAATGTCCAGCACGTAGCCGGGCAGTCCAATGCAATCTTGACATTAGATTCGCCACTGGCCGTAGGGGATATAGGTGTCGATACAATTGCCGCCGTCAGCGGCGGAATCTACAATAGTATTGACAACCCGGTTGGACCGACTGCCGTGCCGATAGAAGGAAACGATTGCCCAACCTGGGGTACGAGCTTTCCCATTGAGAACGAACCACTCAACAGCCCGACCACCGGGGACAACACGGGACTCCTTACCGGAACGCTCAGCAACCCGGCCTTTTCATTTCCAGCAGCGGACAACGATTGGTTCAATGGCGACGAGAATCAGGCTACCGTCATCGACATCAGCAACTCAGCCTGTCTCAGCTCAACCAGGGCGCTAACGATTGAAGCGCGAGTTTTTCCCACCGAGGTGGACAGAGGCGTTGGCGACAACACCTTCAACCGGATCTTCGAAAGAAGACGGAATATTTTCGTAACGATTCTGAACACTGACTACCGGGGTGATGACATACCGGCACGGGCCAACAAGGCCAGTATCGAGGTGAAGGTTCGCGTTCCCAATGGGGCCGGTGTCCCGCCCAGGCATACCTGTCCCCATCCTCAGTGGCCGGCCGACCCTTATGTCGGGAACGACGTCAGGGCGCACCAGATTTCCTCCGACATCGATCTGTGGCCCATCGTGAACGGGCACTGGTATCAAATCAGGGTCGTCTTCAATTCCGACAAGGCGAATCTGGCCGCGTCCAATGGAACACCCGTGGATATCTTCATCGACGACCAAGGAGCGGACGGGCTGAACAGCCCCAATCCCACACCGGGAGATCCAAGCCTGAACCCGAGCTACGAGCAGTGGCCGGGCTATGCAAACGCCAGCAAGTCCATCAACGAAAGCTCGAGCTGTCGGTGGGGCGCGTTGCCCGGGGACTTCATCGAATTCAGATCCGACAGCTCACACATTGGCTCCAACTGGGCCAATTCCGGCCAGCAGTTTGCCGGTCGGATCGACTGGGTCACCTGGAAGCCCGTGGCCGACTATGTGGGAGTAGACGACCCGCCAAACTAGGTTTGGTTGGCCTGGCCTTGGGTCGGCGGCCACGTTCACGAAAAAGTCCCGGAATCCGCGGCCATCGGTCAGATCTCTTGACCAACGACGCCACCTGATCGCCCATGGACGGCGCGAGATCAGAAGAGTGCCCAGCCGTGTCAGGAAACAAACGCACGCTCCATCTTCGAGATCCCCATCTCCTTCAAACGCCGGCAGAGAATGATAGAGGAAATCCGAGGTTGAGGCAGGAGCGAAATCCTGCCGCGCTCCAGCCTTAGGGCAGTGGATCGAAAGCGGCGGCAATGGCGAGCAGCGGGTGGGGCGGGGAACTTGTGCCAAAGGCAGGTCAAATAAAGCAAAGGGGCCTCGGTCATGGTACCGGCCACCCGAAAAAAGCGCGCAGCGCACAAAGATGTGGGTCCAGGGAGCTGGCTCCCTGGCGTGGGTCTGGGAGCGGCGCTCCCAGCGGAGGTCCGGAGGCAGAGCCTCCGCCGGGTTC
>JAJRTK010000429.1 GCA_024278345.1 bacterium
CGCTTTAACGAGCATGATCCCGGCGACCACACCCCGGAAGATGAAAGTGAATGGCGCCGAGCGCCATAACCACGCCGTCGAAGATGGATTTAACCATGTACTTTCATGGTAAGTGGATACCCGGCGACTCCTCATGAATGGCGAAGCTCCATTCAAAATTCAACCTCTTCAATAGGGAATCCAATAATGTATCCTCCTGTGAAACAAGTCATCCCATGTGATGATTATGTTCTCTCCATTGTTTTTGAAAACGGTGAAACTGGCCAGCTCGACTTGAAGCCAATACTACATTTCGGTGTATTCCAGCGAATAAGAGATTATGATGAATTCAAGCGTGTAAGGGTTGCATTCGATACAATCGCATGGGATTGTGGTATCGATCTTGATCCTGAGTATGTTTATGAAAAATCTACAAAGAATGAAGTCGCAATCATTACGTGAAAGTACGCCTGGAGCAGGATTCCTCCTCGAGCATCGTCGCGAGGTTGTCCGAGGCGCCGATCCGCCGTGGAGCGGGAGATGCGGACAGGGGCGGCGCAGTCCTGCACACCGTCGAGGGTGTCCGAGTTTTCACTCCCTTCGACCCGCGGTTGGGCTCGCGCAGTCTCGTGCCTGCTCCGATTCCGCGCAGGCGGAGATGGCCCATTCCAGCGCCGAGACCACGCGAGGCCAGGAGTAGTGAGCCTCCACGTAGGCCCGGCCGCTGCTGCCCATCCGCTTGCGGAGGCCCGGTCGCGACAGGAGCAGCGCCAGCGCCTCCCCGAACTCCGCGTCGTCCCGGTAGTAGAGCCCTCCGTTGCTCCGGCGGCAGTGGCCCACGAGAACCGGTGACGCCGCATTGGCCAGGACCGGCACACCCGCGGCCATCGCCTCCAGCACCGCCATGCTCAAGCTCTCGAACGGGCTGGGCATGACCAGAACCGTCGCGTGCCGCAAAAGATGCGCCACCACCGCCTCGGGCTGGAAGCCCAGGGTGCGGATCCTGCGGTGCTTCACCGGCTCCATCACCTGGCGGCCGCAGAAGAGGAGCTGCGTGCCGGGGAAGCGGACGCCGTGCTCCCCCACGAAGCGGATGAATTGCTCGGCCAGGCGGAGGGCGCCCTTTCCAGCATCGACTCGCCCCAGGTAAAGAAGATAGGAATCCCGGAGCGAAAAGCCCGGAGGCCGCCCGGGCGGCGGCGGATCCACGGCCGTCGCCAACATCCTGGACGGGACGGCGTCCAGCCGGAAGCGTCGCCGCGCGAAGGCCTCTTCCTCCGGCGTGAGGAAGAGGAGCGCCCTCGGCGATTCCAGCGGCTTTCGGAAGATGGAGAGACCGGCGACCGGCTCGTCGTGGAGCGTCGGCACCAGGACCGATTTTTCCGGCGCCACCGCCAGGCCTTGGACCGTGGGCCAATAGAGGTAGGTGTAGAAGATCAGGGCGTCCGCGGTGGGAGCGCGTGCCTCCACGTGGCGAAGGAGCCCGGAACTCACGGGGCCTTGAGCTTCCAGCCATCGGAGCTGCTCCTCCATGGGCGGCTTTCCGCCGGCCAGGATGCGGGCGGTCCAGTCGTCGAAGCCGGGCTCCCGAGGCCGATCCACCCTGAAGCGCCGGACGGTGAGTGCTCCGTCCCGGCTTGGCCCCGGCGGATAGTGGTTCTCCCACGTGCGATAGTCCAGCGCCGTCGTGGTCCAGACCTCTACAGCGCGACCGGTTTCGGCCAGCCGCAGGGCGACGCGCCGGCAATGGGCCTCGGCGCCGCCAGCCACGTCGGCCCCAAACCTCTGGATGACGAACGCCACCGGGCGCCGCGCCGCCCCGCGCGATCCCTTTTCAGACGCGCCAGCCATCACAGCACCTTCTCAAGATGCCGCCGCAGCGTCTCGGCCACCACGTTCGTGGAAAACTGCCGAAGCCGTGCCCTCTGCCGTTCTAGAATGCGCTCCCGAAGCCCACCATCCCGGCGGATTCGGTCCACCAGCTCCACCACCTCGGGGTAGGCGATCCCCGAGAAACCGATCCCGGCCCCGCCCAGCGTCCAAGGAATGGCCGACGACGCCAGCGCCACCACCGGCAGATCGAAATAAAAGGCCTCCAGCAACGGCACGCAAAACCCCTCGTGGCCGCTCGTCGACAAAAACAGGTCCGACGCCCGGTAGTACGTGCAGAGATCCTCATGGTCCACGTACCCCGCGAAATGGACATTCTGGATCCGCTCCTGCCGGACGATTTCCAGGAGACCCGAGGCATAGGTCCCATGGCGATCGGGCTTGCCCACCAGAAGAAGCCGTGTCCGAGGCTCTACGGCGGTTTGGAAGAGCTTGACCACCTTGAGAAGCTCTTCCTGCTGCTTGTTGGGTGCTAGCCGTCCCACGAACAGGAGGTTGAACATGCCCCCCGAAAGGGAGGCAAGTAGTCCCGGCCGAGGCGCCACCCGGTACCGCCGCCAGTCGATGAGGATCGGCTGGACACCCGTTTCACCATAGCCGAACCGAAGAAGCTCCCGCCGGTTCCACTCCGAGTCGGCGAGACCCAGGTCGATGAACCCGGCCAGGCGGCGAAGCTCTTCTTCCCCTTGCTGCACGATCTGGACCATCTCCGGGTCATTGCCGGCAAAAAACCGAGCAGGAGTAAGATTGTGATGAACCAGGATACGCTTCCCCGGGAGTTCTTTCATCAGCGAGCTGAGAGGCGACGGAAGAGCGTAGTGAAGAACCTGGACCTCCCGGTCACCAGACGGGCGGTAATGCTCCACAAGGCGGACGCCTTTCCCCAAAAGCCCCGGATCGGCGCCGTAGCAGTAAATCGCCGGCTCATATCCCCAGTCTTCGAAACAGCGCGCCATGAGACGAGTGCTGTCACCAATGGCGTCGCCCCGGTGCAGATGAGGAAGAAACTGATTGATGCGAATCACTTGGCTGAACTCCAAGACTGGAATATCATGGGCCTGGCCCCTCTTTTTGGGCCTGCTCTTCACGGCGAGCATGCTTTTCCGGTGCCCTCTTTCCTTACTGTTGCGTTCCGCTCTCATCGGGCGCAGTCCGTCGCCCGCTGCTCGCCATTCCCTCCCCTCGTGCCATCAACTGCCCTAAGCCCGGGGCATCCCCTGTTTTTCCGATCTTCTGGCTTCCCACTGCTCCCAGGAATCCCAGGAAAACCAGGAGCCAGATCCATGGATCCCCGGTTCCCCGAAAAGGTGCCGGCGCTGGCACGCCGGGAAGGAGAAAGCGGCCCTTTGCGCAGTAGGCCGCCGATCCCAGGCGCAGGTACCCGCCGTCGTCGTCTGGATAGATGGATGGTTTGCTTCCCCAGAGACTGAAACCCGGCATTCCCGGGATGGCGTCCCCCAGCGGGTTGGTGATTCCATCGGCTTGCGCGTCCGTAAAACGCGTTGCGTCGTCGCCTCCGGCGCCGAAGAGCAAACCGATGACTCCTGCTTCGGCAAACTGGGCGATGGCCGAGCTTCCATCATCGGGACCACCATAGGCTGCCACGGGCGGCAGGAATGCTTCGACGATGTTGTCACGATAGTGGCCGGGACTGTTGTCGCAGGTTGCGTAAGTGGAGTTCCCAACGGGCAGTTGCCAGAGGATGGAGCGCATTCCTAGCCCCGTGGACACGTCGTTGAGGATGCTTCGCATTCGTGCGAAGCTTGGCGGGGCCCCACCGATATTTTGGGCCTGGGGGTCCAGCCAGCGCTCCCAGGATCCGTGGATGTACCACCAGTCCGCATCCCGGTCGTCCGGATCGCTGAAAAAGAGGTCCCAACGTCTTGGTCTCATCAGTTTGGTGTAAAACTCTATCGTCTTCCCGATGTCCTCGTCAATGTCGGCCCTGAGGCAGTAAGTGCAGTGGTAGAGATCGTGATTAGCCCAGTGGGACCAATGGATGGCCATTACAGCCTGAGGTGCGTAGCGATCGCGCATGGCAAGGATTGCCTGGCTGAATCCCATGGCATTGTCCGTGAATCCCGCCGCGTCAGGATGGCCAGAGGCAGAAACCTGTACCGGGATCTCCGCCGGGTCGTTGCTCCCCGCGATGACGCTGGCATGAAGGATTCCCCACAAGTCTGGCTCGTGGTGGAGGATCACCCTTCTCCCGTCCGCGCCCATCTTTTGGAACAGAAGTTTCAAATTGTCGAAATAGTCCCACATGAGCCCGGAATTCTTCAGCTTTTCCAGGTTTTTCGATTCATCCTC
>JAJRTK010000430.1 GCA_024278345.1 bacterium
CGATTCCGACTCACTCTTGCGAGGCTGGCTCGTAGGTTCCATAATGAGTAGACTTTATCTATCAAACTGAACCATTTACCTCCTTTAACCCCTCTTTCCAGGGCTGCCAGCATGTTTCCAGTCCAGACGTTTGGTTCCACCCACCACCATCGGCGGCGCGGTTCTTCCGCTTGCTTATTCGCCTCCGAAACTCTCGCGGATTTTTCTTCCATTCGTCTTCTCCTTCTCCATCTACCTTCCTGCCCCCCTTTGCTCCACGGGCGTTACCCCGCTTCATCACTACTATGAGGGCTCTGACTCCTGATTCCCGGATTCAAGCGGTTTAGGCCAACTCGCTTCCATTGTTTCCGCCCTTTCGAGCTACGTGGCAAATAGCGGTCAGACCCTGCCTCTTGATTTCTTCCTGCGTCTCACGACGGGGGAAGCCCCTTGCTGGGAATCAGGTCTCCCTGATTCACACATTCGTCCTTTGCTTCCATTCCATCTCCAACCACCTGATGCCGCACCATTGCACCTTTTACACACAACCCCTCAGGTCAATGGCTCCGCCGTCTTCTCGACGGTCTAGACTTCACCATTAGTCCGCAGGTTCGTCACGACAACCGGCCGAATCGAGTTTGTCATCCTATGGACTGGTAGCTCTCCTTCAGTTGCTCCCCACCCCGCCTCACGGCGACGCAGTTTCTGTCGGATACAGACCGGAGTGTGCATGTCTGAGAAGGACTCTCACCTTCCTGTACGAATGTGCTTACAGGCGCACGGACTGGGGACGGAGTCCCCAGACGACCGCCGAGCAGCGCGAGGCGTTGGCGCTTGCGGTTCCACAGTCCTGGAATTGTCCCGCGTTGCGTGGATGCCCTCTTTTGTGTTGTCGAGTGTCCCGCCTTCCATGGATGCCCCGGAGCACTGGGTTGGAATCTTTGTCCCGCGGTTTCGCCATCACTCATCCTGGACCGGCTTGGCGCTGGTAGCGACAGAAACGATGTCATCAAGAACAGAGAGCACTTCTGGATCGATTTGATCCTTCGGAAGAAAACTAACAAGAACATGATAGTTGGTCTTGCGCATCAGATTCGGCAGCTCAAGCTTGGAAAAGAACTTATCAAAAAGAGGATCGAGGAACTTGTCTGAAACCTTGACATCTGGACCCCACGGAGATCCTTGGCCAAGTGTCTCCATGGCCCCTTCCACGATGGTGATACAATCTTCCATCTCCGCACGCCAATGACTGGCAAAAAGCGGTCCCACTCTATCCGCGCCGGTCGCCTCCGCCCAGGCGAGCAAAACATCCTTCGTACAGCAGTAACTCTCGATTTCGCGCCGGGACCAGATCCGCTGTCGCAGCCCAATCGAGTCCGGCAACTCTTGACTCAATCGGTCAAAGAGGGCAAAGCCAACCAAATCCCCTTTGGCTTCGCGGAGGCCATAGAAATGATCGCGAGCTTTTTGGGGGGAGTTGAAAACATATTGTACGAATGGCCGCTCCAGAGCGTCGCGGGCGGGATGCTCCAACGTTTGGGCAAAGACTCTCAGAATGGCAAGATCGGTGGAGCCTTCCAGGTAGAGGACCCAGCCTGTCTGCTCCGCCTGATAGTAATGATCAAAACTGATCTGCTTCAACGATTTGCGGACCTGTGACCCCCGATCATCAATCCGGTGAGGTCTACCGACGAATGCTACGACCACATCGCGCTTTGCGGCTTCATTCAAGAAAACTTCGGAATGACTGGCCGCAATGATTTGACTTCCATTCTTTCGGGCGAAATCCGAAAGAATCTGATAAATCTGCCGTTGGCGAAGGATTTCCAGATGAGCATCAGGCTCATCGAGGAGAAGAACGGAATGAGGATGACCAGCCAGGTGTGCCATGATCAGCAAGGTTTGCTGCAGTCCCCGCCCAGAAGCTGAGATGTCCAGGCGCGGGCCAGCGGATTCCCGATAAGTCAGCACAAGCTCGCCACGTTCGGAAATGTACTTCGGCCGATCAAGGGTGATCCCAAAGAGATCCTCCATTGATCGGCGCAAATCATCCCATAAATGCGGTTGTTGCAGATTCTCTGAGACCTGGTAGCAAAGGTTTCGAAGAACCTCGGCAGTGCGCGCCTCTCCAATCCGAACATTGATGGCGCCCGGATCCAGGCGAGTTTCGTTTGCTGCCAGACCGGACATGGGAGGGAGAAAGGCCATCTGAACCGTGGCCGCTTCGCCTGGAATCGTCATTCTGTCGGGCTTATTCTTCTCTTCCAGACGCAATGGGCGACAGTAGAATGATTCCTCGTTGGCATAGTCGAACTCCAGGCCACACCTCCATTGACTCCCGTTGCTGAATCCTTCGACAATAATATCGACTCGGACGTTCCTGGTCCGCTGCTTGCCTTTGCCTCTTCGAACATCGCGGACATGCAGATTTCGCCAAAGATGATTTGCGCTTGGCACGGGCAGCGCGCTCAGATCACGGCGGTTGATGGTCACTCCCGGCCTTTTTTCCGGGATCGACTTTCCCTTCCGTTTCTCATTCCATTTCCTCAGTCCAAGATCCCAGAGAGCCAGCGCCTGAAGAGCGGTTGTTTTTCCAGAATTATTGGGCCCAATGAAAACAACAGGATTTCCTAGCTCAATTTCGACGTCCCTGAAACGCTTAAATCTTCGGATCGTGATTTTCGTCAACATGAGAGACCCACTGCGCTCTCGAAAGAAGTTGCCTTCATCGATTGCCTCCTTCAAATCCGTATTCTTGAGCATCGCCACTGGCTGCCCGACGAGGACGCCGGTGGGGGCCGAGCGTCAGCGAGAGCCGCCGAAGGCGCCACCGATGGATCGGCTGCCGCGGTAGAGACGTGATGAGAGTTCCGGGTTCAAGCTCCATGCATTGTTCTGGCACACGCTACTCCACGTAGCCCAGGGCCTTGAGTTCTTCCACCGCGCGATCCGTGATCGATTCTTCTTCCGCCTCGGCGGCGGCGGGGAGCGCCTCTAGGAGGGTCTCGTAGGACGACCCGTAACGCGGAGGGCGGCCGGAGAGGAGCTCTGGCTCCAGCGCCTGAGTCAGGATGCGCCCCCCCATGTCCGCCGGGACGGGGAGATTCAGAAGATAAAGCACCGTGGGAGCAATATCGGCTACTTGGGCGCCATAAAGAACCCCCGGCTTGATGCCCGACCCTGAAAGAACGATGAACCCGTTGTTCTGGTGGACTCCAGGCTGCCCTTCCGGCGCCAGTTGACCGTGATCCGTCACCAAGATCCAAATTGCATCGGCCGGCACTACGCGCTGGATCCGGCCGATGGCCTCATCCAGAATGCCATAGCTATCCTCCACCAAACCGGCCAGTTTGGCGACATTACAGTCCGGCGACTCCCGGCAACGCTGCAAAGGTTTCGGATTGCTCAGCCCCAAGAACTGGTGGGATGCCGTGTCCACGAGGCGCAAGTAGATCGCCACGAGATCCGCCGGCTCCGTGGAAAACTCTTCCAAGATCCGCAGTCGGAGCTCATCCACCCAGCGGTGCTCCAGATAGAGCTTTCCCTGGACCTTCCCAAGACAGTCACACTCCAGGGCATCGGCAAGCTCGATTCGCCACTCCTTCACCGCCCGCTCACGGCTACCCATCAGCCGTTCCACCCGAGGCCAGAGCCCCGACGGGGCAACCAGATCCCGCTCAACATCAGAACCGGAAGAGCCCACAAGATCGCTGAACACCTCTCCACGGTCGGCCGTGGCCGGCCAAGTGGCCCACCAACCGATGACCCGGGTCTTGCGCCCATGCTCCGCGGCAATCTCCCAAAGGGGCCGGGCCAACATGTGCTGCCGTGACGCACGCACGGGCTTGTAACCACCGGGGAAATGCCAGCCCTCCTTCATGGAAGCCGAATCCTGCCGGGGATGAAGCCAGCGAATGAGGCGCCGGGAAGGATCCAAGAGACCCAAACGGCGGATGCGAAGCGCTGGAATCCGCTCTCCCGAAGAGACCACCTTGAGGCGAACCTGAGCCCGGCCGCCTTTCACCAGAGCCGAAGGAAGCTCCACGAGCCGCACCCGCGGCTCACCACCAAATTCGAACCTCCCCACAGGCCGTCCTTGAAGTGTGACTTCAATCCGAACGGCAGCATCGGGCCAATTCGACCGGGCGTCCAAGAGCAGAAATCCCGGACGCAACAGGTCGAGATCCAGGAGGCCGCCGCCAGGCCCGCCCATCAAATAAAAATCCCTCTCCTGAACCGGCGGAAGCACGAAATCCTCGATCCCATGCTGATTGGGGCGCTTTCCGGTGGCGATTGTGGTCCAGACGATGGGACTGAAGTAGCCCCGGTGCCGCCGCTCAAAACGACGCCAAAGAAGCGAATTCAAGTAGCCGCCGGAACCACTCTCCAAAAGCTTGGCCAGGTGAGGCAGCCCGCCATCCCGAGTGTACTGGAAGAGGAGATCCCAGCTCCCACCATCAACCCCTACAAGGATCACCGGAGGCCTCGACTCTGACTGGCATCCGGCAACGAACGCCAGAAAAAAAACCGCGGCAACCCATCCCCATGCGCCGGAACGCCGGGCCTCGTCCATCGTCTCGGACACCCAGTGAATTTCGGACCCAGCGCCTGGGCTTCCAGCCCTGGAACCTGATGGAGGCTCCGCCTCCGGACCTCCGCCAGGAGCGCTGCTCCTGGACCTCGCCAGGGAGCTAGCTCCCTGGACCCACATCTTTTTACGCTCCGCGTTTTTTGGGAGGGTGGCTACAGTCGCCATCAGACCCACCCCGGGGATCCAGATCCCTGGCCCCCTCTTTGTACGCTTCGCGCTTTTGGCGGCTGGCCGAACTGATGACCGGGTCCGTGGAAACGCACCTCTGACTCCTCGCTACTCACAACAAAAACCATAAGAGCCCAAGGACCGGCCCCGGCAGTCGGTGAAAACTTTGTGAGGCCGAAATAGGCGCCTGGAAATCTCCACGAACAGCAGGTTGTTGGTCAAACTGTTGCCAATCGCCTCGTAGAGCACGGTCTCATGATAATAGACGTCGCGGCCGGCATAGGGCTTCCTTGTGAGCATCCAGAACCTTGGGTCCGTCCGCTCCCGGGCGGGTCGATCCGGGACCAGCTCGTGAAGGACAAAGGCGGGATTGAAGTGGGTCGCCCGCCGAGGATTTCGGAAGATCTCCTTCTGATCTCGCGCCGAGGCGTGGGGCATTTCCAGGCAAATCTTCACGCGAGCGCCGCCCAACTCGATGACCGCTGGAATCCCTCCCACGTCCCGCCCATTGTTGGGCACGACTCCCAGGACAGACAACGGCCGGCTCCAAAGCCTGAGAAGCAACTCCCAACGATCCTCGCCCTCCTTGGCAAGAGCCACCCAATCGGTATGGAAAAACCGTTCCTGAATCTCCTCCAATAAGAGCGCGCCATCTCCCCAAGAATCTTCCTCTCCAGCCTCGCCATCCGGCAAGGCCAAGAGCTCGACTCCCACCTCCCGGCAGCCGGCACGCAACTGCCGTGCTAATCCCGACGAGACCCGCCGCTCACCGCACGCCTCCCGCACTCGGTCCAGCAGCTCGAGCCAGCGGTGGTGGAACCCGTAAAAACGGGTAAACTCCTCCACCACCGGCCCGCTATCGCCAATCACGTTGTCGATATTGTAGACAAGAATGCTCCGATGCCCGCCCAGGGCCGCCACCTGAGGAAAGAGATGGATCAGTTCGCCATGCCCACCCACCACCGGCACGTAGCCACCATCCTCGCCAATGACGGGCACCCCTTCTCCGTCGAAGCGAAGCGTCGATAACTGGCTTCCCTGCACCAAGAAGGAAACAGAATCCGGGCAACCTTCAAAACCGCCAGCTCTGGCGAAGCACTGACGAAAGGCGCCTTCAACTCCTTCGCCCACCACCAGACAGAGCGGCCCAAACGGGTTCAGTGCCCCATGCTCCCTCAGCTTGAGCTCAAAAAAGGTCTTCCCCTCCAGCGTGGCCGGCACAAGGCCTTTGGGCAAAGAGGCAACCTTCTCCCGTACCTCTAGAGCCCACCGAATGAGTTCCCCATCCGCCTGGCTCGCCGGAAGCTCCACCTCGAACGGCAAGTCCCCCAAATCCCCCAACCTTCGGATCTCCTCCAAGCAATCCACTACGGGACGGGAAAGCAGTTCCCCGGTTTCCAACGCGGCGGCCAGTTCCTGGAAAAGCTTCAAATAGCGACTGGCGGCGCCAGCCGCCGGCACGAAAGTACAGAGCCTCCCAGCCTTCAGCCCGGCCCGCCCCAGCGCAACAAGCTGTTCCCCGTCGCCCGATGAAAGGTCGAGCACGATACCATTCTTCCGGCCGCCGACCTCCAGGATCTCGAAAGTGACGCCACGGCCAGCCCGGATCCGTGTGCGAACTTTCCTCCGGTGCGCCTCCACAACATCGGGATCAAGGCCAACCCTCAACACCTGGTTCCTATCCAAAGCCACTCCCTCCATTCCTCCAGACGGCGCCCCTCCCATCAGGGCATCCAGCCACTCCCTCCATCCCTCCAGACGGCGCCCTTCCCATCAGGGCATCCATCGGCCTTCGCTGCGCCCCGGCCAGGAACCTGTTGCATAACCACCCAAACTCAAAACTCGGGTTTCTTGGAGACCATCGCACCGCATATAGCGCGGATGGTCAGGTCGGGCAGGGTATGTTCTCCGGTTTCTGGCCAATGTGCGACAGACCCCTAGAGCTCTTCGGGACCTCGGTCGTCGTCCAGGGTTGTCAGGCACGATGACCGAGACCCTCTTTGGAACCGGCCCCCTCATCCGCAAAGCCTCGAAACTCCCCAAAGGGCTCCCACCCCCACCGCCGCAACCAGAGCGGCAAGCCCGGTGACCAGCAACACCAAGATCCAGCGCTGGCATCTGCCAAGAATAGCCCCCACCACCAGCAGACCGCCACTCCCAACCACCGCCCGCCAAGGCTCCCCGTAAATGCGGGCGAACTCCAAAAGAAACCGTGTCAACCTCGAATCGCCACGGCCACACTGAGACAAGCGGGCCAACACCTCCGGGGAAAGGGCAACGGCCATCACCAAGTAAAACGCACCAAGGCTTACCAGCAAGAGAAACAAAGGAAGCCCCAACCCGGGGCGACACTTTCTGCCTTCCGGTTTCGAGTCACCACCGGCCCCGGAATTCGTAGAGCGCCCGTTGGATTCAGACGTCGAATCCGGGCCGCCCTCATGAGCTTTGGCTTTGGCTTCCATTCGATGGCAATCCCACGACTCTCCCGGCAGTCGTCCCAGCGGAAGGAACAGTCCACCACCGTCAACATGCCCCTCTAACGACAAACGCCAACAAGAAGTCGCACCTTTGCCCGACCAACCCCGGACGAGGCAACCGCGGAGCAACGTTTCCTGCTGGCGAACCGAGATGGTGCCGAAGGGGGGACTCGAACCCCCACGAGGAAAACCCCTCACTAGATCCTGAATCTAGCGCGTCTACCAAATTCCGCCACTTCGGCTTTTCGGAGTGTGCAGAGTCTATAGGATCCACGCGGCCAATTGTCAAATCTACCGCTTTCTGCTCTCTATGAGGGAGAAGTAGACCCAAATTCCGCCCCTTCGATTCTCTGCAATCCGCCTCCAGTAACCGCCATTTTGTCACGAGATCGCCATTTTTCTTCATTGTTGTGTTCCGCTCCCATCGGTCGCAGCCGCTCCCGCTGCTCGCCCTGTTCCCCCCCTCCCCATCCCAACGGAGCTTCCATGACCGCTTCCCCCGGATGCGCTCTTTGCAAACGCCCCCGAATAGGGAGCTGGCGCGGCATGGAAATATCTCTTCGCAAGGAGCGGAAGGGCCGCATCATCCTCCGCGAATCCGACGGCCTCATCCCTCTTTGCGACTCCTGCCTGGAAACACTGGAGAAGGGCCGAAACCGCCGCCACTGGCCTTTCTTCCTCCTGGCCGCAAGCTTGGTGATGGCCCTCAGCTCCGCTCTCGCTGGTGGGATCCTCCTGATGGCCGCTCTGATCCCTCTAGCCGCCGCTTTGATCGGCCTGGCCTACGATTTTATGCTGCCGGGCAGCGAAACCCTAAAAAGAAGGCTCCGGAAAGAGTCCCTCACCTACACCTCGGTGGAGCTGCCCGACTTCGAAGCCTCCGATCTCCAGGAGCTTCTTCTTGACAGACGCCTGAGAATGGAGTTCCCGCTTGGTGACAATTGCGGTGGAATCCGATGAAAGGCGAACGGCGCGAGCGGATGTGAGCGACGTGAGCGGAAAGCAACCCAAAGGGAGAACGCGACAATGGAACAGAATCGGTCTCAGGCAGTAAAAGGGTAGATGTGCTAGGAAGATTCGGTGGTGCTTTTCTGGATGCCGGTGAACACGGAGGAGACCCCATGGCCCGATCCAAATCCGCCAACCGCCTGTTGGCTATCCTCATCACTGTTTCCCTGGCTGGGGGCGGCTGCACTGGCCCCTTGACCGAACCTGAAGGCACCGTTCCGGCCAAGCCAAGGCACAGCCGGGCGGCAGAACACCTTCCCGCAACCACCATGGCCTACCTTTCGGTGGTCGATCTCGCGTCCATGGAGCATCACCTGCGTCAGACCCAGCTCAATCAGCTCCTTGCCAAGAGTCAGGCCGCTGGCGCGGTCTCCTCCCTTCCTCCGGAAACTCTCCGGGAGCTGCCCCCGTTCCTGGCCAAGCTGCTTCCCCAGCTCCGCTCCCTGCTCACGGGTCCCATCACGTTCGCGGTCATGGATCTGGGCTCCATGGGCAAGGAACCGCTCCGGATTCCCCGGATCGCCCTTTTTTTGGGGATTTCCCCCGGCGCCAGCACTATCATTGGCGAGCTCATCGAAGAATGGACTCAGAAGCCGGACCGGCAAGGGGAGCTCTCTTTGGAAACCGAGGCCACCCCCCGGGGTCAAGTCTATCGCATCTTCAAGGGTCCGCGCCTTGCGGCGGCGCTCCGCGTCGGGGAAGGTGATCTGGTCCTGGTCACCCATGAAGCGGACCTCGACCTGCTGACGCAGGTTCCAAAGAAGAGCTTGGCGGAGAACCCGTTCTTCGGGAAGGATGACTTCTGGAAAGAGTCAGACATCGTTGGGTTTCTCAATCTTTCGGCCGCGGTGTCTCAGCTATTCGAGCGATTGGAAGAAGACCGGCCAAAGGCCAAGAGCAATCTGAAAGCCGCGGGTATGGGCGCTCTCCAGGCTGTCTCTTACATGATCCGGTCGGAAAGAAACGGCTATCTTGAGCGGCTCGTCATCGAATGGCAATCGGGCGAAAAGAGCTTGGTGGATGGTCTTCTGGCTCCGGAAACGGGGAAAGGCCTCATGGCCCTCCAGCGGACGCCACCAAAAACGACGGCCTTCCTTGATTTTACCGTGGGCTCTCCTCTTCGCCTCTTCCACCGGATCACGGAGCTTGAGGCGAAGCAAAGCCCCGATTCGGCAAAAGAAACTCGCCAAGGCCTCAAGGAGTTCCGGGAGTTCTTCGGGTTCGACCTGAAAAACGACTTCCTCCGGCAGCTCACGGGCGAAGCCGCCCTTGTCCTCCAGCTTCCGCCCATCTCGGCCACAACCATCGACAACCCGCTTCTCCTCCTGGGCTATATGTCGAGCCTGCACCTTTCTCTTTACCTTGGTGTTCGGGATGAAGCCATCATCGGGGAGTGCCTGGAAAAGCTCGTGGCGAAGACCCCCATCACCCTCCGCCCCGAAACGCACCGGGGCATCGAGATCCACTACATGAGCTCCCCCGCGCCGTTGCCAGTCATTCCGGTTTACACTCTGCACAACGGCATGCTCGGGTTCCACATCAACGACAGCTCCGCCACGGCTTCTCTGGACGCGGCTCTCGATGGCCGGTCCCTGGCGACGGATGACGACTACCGATTCGTCACCAGGAGATCCCGTGGCAGGAAACCATGCTCCATCGCCTACCTCCGTCTGGGGCAGATCCTGCCGCTGGCAGCCAAGCTGACCCGCCGCGCCGCACAGCTACGGCAATCCCAAGGCGAGGCCACTCCGGAAGAGAAAGAAAGACTGGAGCTCCTGGCGGATCTGGAGAGGTTCGGCGGAAGCCTCCACGGGCTTGGCCGCTTCGTCTGGGCAAAGCCGGGACGCCTCACCATGGACACCTACGCCCCGGGCGCTCTGATGTCGGGGCTCGTGTCGGTGGCGGGGATGAGCATCGTGGGCGCCGTGGCGATTCCCGCGTTCATCAAGACTCGCCAGAAGGGGCGTCACGCGGGCGTCGCTCTATTCCTCAGAAGCGCGGCCTCGGCTCAAGACCTCTACCGCCTCGACCGAGGCCATTACGCGAAAAGCTTCGACGAGCTTGTCAAAGCCGAGCTTCTGGCATCGATACCGGAAGAGAATTTGGGCTACGAATTTCGGCTGCAGCTCTCCGGGAAGAGTTACAGCATTTCGGCCCGCCCCATCAGTCCCAAAAGTGGCGATTTCTCGTTCTTCCTCGCAGAGGATGGAATCCTGAGGGGCGGTCCAAAAGGCGGCGACTGGGGCGACGAATCACTGGCGGTCTTCCAGTAGCATCGGCGGACCCAACTCGGTGCCATTGGGCGATCAGGCCCTCACTGTCACGCGCTGGATCTCGCAGGCATCCTTGGGCACATCCTGGAAGCCGCCGTAGCTCCCCGTGGGGATCGCGGCGATGGTATCGACTGTGTCAAGTCCTTCGATGACGCGGCCAAAGACCGCGTAACCGTGGCCGTCTGGCTGAGGATAGTCGAGCCCCGCGTTGTTCACCAAGTTGATGAAGAACTGGGCCGTAGCGCTGTTGGGATCGGAAGTGCGGGCCATGGCAACGGTGCCGCGATCATTTTTCAGGCCGTTCTTGCTTTCGTTGGAGATCGGTCCTCTCGTGGTTTTCTGAGCGAAATCGGGGGAAAAGCCCCCACCCTGGATCATGAATTCCGGAATGACCCGGTGGAAGATCGTTCCGTCATAGTGCCCGCTCCGGACGTATTCCAGGAAGTTAGACGTACTGAGAGGCGCGTTTGATGAATCGAGTTCAAGGACAATGAGCCCCTTGTTGGTATGGATCTCGACGATGGGAAGAGTAGATTCAGAACTCATACTTTCCTTCTTTGGTAGAGACGCGGGAAATTCTTCCACGCCAAATTGGTTTCCTGGGGCCGGCAGGACCCACGAAAGAAAAGAAGCTCCGCCCCTATGAAAGGACGCCAAGCAGGCGGGTCAGCTCGCCCACGATGGGATGGTTCGGATCGCCGTGCTCGAGTCCTTCGCGGCAAATGGCCACGGCGCCCGCCACATCACCGATCTTTTGGAGGCCAAGGGCCAGATTGTAGCGAGGCGCCAGATTCTGGGGTGGCGATAGGTCTCGGGCCTTTTTTAGGAGCTCGACCCCCTCCATGACTCTCTCGGCGTCATCCTCAGTGATCAGGTTGAAGCCCAGGTTGTTGCAGGGCTCCCACTGATCCGGGCCAAGGTCCAGAGCCTTCCGGTAGTGGGGCTCCGCATCCAGGAGCTGCCCCTGTTCATCGTAAACAAGCGCCAAGTGGTAGTAAGCCCGCCAATCCTCGGGGACAGCCTCAACATAGCTCATGGCAGCCCGCTCCGCCATGACGTAGTCGGCGCAGCGAAGGGCGAATCCCGAGACATTGAGCCAGGTTCGGGGGTCATTCTCCGCAAGGCGTGCCGCCAAGTCGATGGCCTGGTCACGGCGGCCCGTCCGGAGAGCCAACCCCAGTTGGCGATCCAGGATGTTCGGATCATCCCCAAAAAGCACTCGGGCGCGCTCCAAGGTTTCCCAAACGGCGTCCATCTCCCCGGCCTCGCCCAAGACATCGACTAGGGTGATGTAACCATCGAGACTCGTGGGATCGAGCTCCACAAACTTTCGGAAGGCCCCGATGGCTCCAGCCAGATCACCGCTTTCTTTTCGTGCAATGCCCAGGCTGTAGAAAGCCTGCGGATTACCGCTTTCCAAAGTCGTCGCCTTTTCCAGTTCCAGAACCGCCGTGGGCCAGTCGCCGATCTGGCCCGCGATGCGACCCAGATTGAAATGGCCCACGAAGAGGGAGGGATCTTCCCTGATTCCTTGCTCCACGAGCTTCCTGGCCTTCTTCATCCGCCCTCGGATCTCGTGGACGAGCCCCATGTAAACCAGGGCCTCGCCATGGTGCGAATCCGAAGCGAGGATGGCGGATAAGAGTGTCTCCGCCCTGGCGGCCAAACGCTTGTCCTGAGCTGCCCCCACAATCAAGCAGCGAGCCATCCCCAAAAGAGCACCGGGGTGACGAGGCTCTTTTATGAGGGCCTGGTTGAAAAACTCCGCGGCCCGGTTGACTTCCCCCGCGGTCATGGCTTTATGCCCGCGATTTACGAGCCGGTCTGCCGACGACATCTTTTCCCCACTTCCTTTCAAGGCTCAGGGCCTGCCCATCATGTCCTGCGTATCGGGATAGACCTTGTGCCGCGGGCGATTCCGGAGAATCTTCTCTTTTCCCCACGCCGTCACTTCCCGGAACGCGTCGCTCCGAATAAAGGCCATGAAATTTTCTTTTTGATCCCACTCCGCGATAATGGCATAACTATCGGGATCATCAACTCGCTGGTAGAGCCAACTGGCACGGTGGCCGTCAACATTTTGCATCGCTTCGAGAACAGCGTAGAACTTCTTTTCGAACTCCTTGCCCTTGCCGGGAATTACATCATAGTACAATCCAATGGTCATCATGGCGCCAGGCCCTCCGATTCGCGGTCTCAATCTCAAGTCGGCGCCAACCATACAGAATGGGGAAAGAGAAAGGCAATTTGACGCGCCCCACTCTTTTGTCCAGGAGCCCTCATCGCCACGATCCACGGGGCGGTATCCGGGCTTTTGACGACTAACCTATAAGGAGCCACCCATGGCGAACCGGAAAGTTCCTGCTCTCCTCCTCGGAAGCCTTCTCTTGTCAGCCATTGCGTCGGCCGAGATGATTCCCGTCCCGGGCTCCGATCTCACCTTCGAAGCCAACATTGTCCGCACCATCGGCGAACAAGAAGGAGTCAAGCTCCGCTGCACCGGCGTGGCACTCAGGGAAAAAACCTGGCTCAACGTCTACGCTATCGGCAGTTATGTCGTGGAGGACACGACGATCAAGACGGCGGGAGAGCTCGTGGCTGCCGACATTCCCAAGGCCCTTCTTCTCAAGATCAACCGCAAGGTCAAGGGCCGGAAAATGGCCCGCGCTTTCGAAAAAGGGATCAACGCCAACTACCCCAAGGGCACCTTCGAAAACGAGCTCAAGGCATTTCGAAGATTCTTCGACGAAAACCCCGTCAAAAAAGGTGACGAAGTCTGGTTCATCCACGTGCCGGGAAAAGGTGTCTGGTGCGTCAAGAACAAGAACGAAATGCAGATTACCAGCCTTGGCTTCTCAAGAGCCATCTGGAACATTTATTTTGGAGACAGGCACGTCAAGAAACTCAAGGAGGCCCTCATCCTGCGCCTCTAACTCCCCACCTTCGTCCTCCAGCGGGACACTTCGAGGATTTTGAAATTGGGGAGACCTATCAGATTCGGTTGACAACTTCACCGCCGGGGCGGGCCTCCTTCCCGGCTCCGTGCAGCCCGGAGGGCTCTACACCGGCAAGATGCCGGTGCCACCGTTTCGGCGAAGAAAATTGTAAAGCAAAAACACGACAATTTGATAGGTCACAAATTGGGGCATCCACGTAAAGCGGGACGCTTCAAGGATTGTGGAGTTTCCGGCATCCCGGCAACGCCTCGCTGTTGCTCGGCGGGTCACGTTTGCGTGACTCGAAGGGTCACGTTTGCGTGACTCGAAGGGTCACGCCTCGCGTTACCCGGCGGTCGTCCGGGGACGCTGGCTGCGGCCCTGTGGGCCGCGTCTCGCTGCGCTCGGCATCCGGCCCCAGGCAGGGCTTTGCCCTGCACCCACCAGGGAGTTACCTCCCTGGACCCACGTTCTTGTACGCTGCGCGTCTTTTTTTGACGCTGCGCGTCTTTTTTTGACGCTGCGCGTCTTTTTTTGACGCTGCGCGTCTTTTTTTGACGCTGCGCGTCTTTTCTTTCATTCTTCGAGGTGGTTCGATTCTCCCATGAGTGTTAAGTTGATGCCCCCACCTTCTTGTGCGGTGGGCCTCGCTTATGCTCGGCATCTCGCTGCGCTCGGCACCGCATTTTACCTTTTCTTTTCCTGTCCTGTCTCGCCTTGCGTGGCGCCCGTGGTGAGAATTACGAGGTCAGTAGGCCACCCTGACCAAGGTCAAGCCATGGGCTGGCGCCGTCCGGCCCGCACCGCTCCGGCTCCCTCCCTGGAGCAAGCAAGCGAAATGATCGACACTGGTCCATCCACGCCCCACGTCCAAAAGCGTTCCCACCAGCGTGCGGACCTGATGCCTCAGAAAACCGTTTCCCTGGAAATCCAGTTCCCACAAATGGCCGTTTCGGGAAAGGCGGGCGACCTCCATGCGCCGAATCGTGCTCCGGACATTGGAGCCTGCCGCCATGAAAGCCGCAAAGTCTTTCTCCCCGATCAGGAGCTCGCAGGCCCGGTCCATCTGTTCCGTATCAAGTTTCCATCGCACACGCCAGGTCGTGCGCCTCACGAGCGGGGGCAACTCCCGCCCCACCCAAAGACGATACCGGTACAGCTTTGAGCGCGCATCAAATCGCGGATGAAACCCAAGATCGACTTGTGTGCATTCCATGACTCGCAAGTCTCTTGGCAAACGTGCGTTCAGCGCACGCCCAATCACGGCCTCATCCAGATCCGTCGCCACCGTATAGGCCGCAACCATCCCCAGAGCATGGACACCTCGGTCGGTTCTTCCGGCAAAATGGATCGGGATCCTCTGTCCGTGAAGCAGAGCGGAAGCCCTCTCCAACTCGCTCTGCACGGTCCGCCCTTCTGCCTGGCGCTGCGACCCGAAAAAGTCTGTTCCATCGTAGCTCAATACCAGCCGAAACCGCTTCGATTCCATCTTTTCTTCCTCGAAACCTCGCTGTTTTCCCCGACGACACTTGATTTTATCCTCGAAGACCCAGGAACCACTCAAAAAACCGTTAACACCTACTTGCGTTTTTAAAAAGAAAGGCCGTAGCATCTGTCACGGCTCCAGCGGCGATCTCGCGGGAGTCAAAACCAGGAATGCAAGGTAAAACGGACTCCCCAAACGAGCAAATGGCCGCTGGCACGGATGGCTAGTGGTAAGAACTCCGGGCCTCGGTCATGGTACCGGCCACGGTTCAGATTTCAGACGCCGCCCCGGGGCTTCCAGCCCTGGAACCCGGCGGAGGCTCCGCCTCCGGACCTCCGCTGGGAGCGCCGCTCCCAGACCCACGCCAGGGAGCCAGCTCC
>JAJRTK010000431.1 GCA_024278345.1 bacterium
GGCCGCCGGGCTCCGCCACACCGGCATGGGCATCCGTGGATAAACCGTCCCCAGTCCCAGGCACGGAAACATCCGGAGATGGGGCCGCCGCGTCTTCCGCCAGGCCGCCGGGCTCCGCCACACCGGCCAACCCGGCTTCAGACACCGTCTTTTCCACACCCAGACGGCCCGATCCGGCCGAGGCAAAGTCGGCCTGGAGATCCTCCAAGAGCAGGACCATTCCTCGGGTCCGGTCCAACAGATCCCCACCTCGCCGCATCACTCCAATCGTCGAGCTAAAGCTCTCCACCACAAGGGTAACGATCACGGACAAGACAAAGACCGCCACGAGAACTTCAATCAGCGTAAAACCCCGATAACGGGTCGCCCGGGAAAATGACCCGTCAAAGCCCGCAGCCACGGGCCGCATGCCAAGGAATCTCATCCCGGGTTGCCACAAGGCCGACTGGGGCGAGGCTCCACCGCGCTTACGCTCAGCTCCGACGACTCCCTTGGGAAGTGGCCTCGTTCCGCTCGGCGCGCGAGCCTCCGCTGGGATCTTGTGCCGCGCTTTGGGCCGCGGTTCGTCACGCTCAGCACCAGCCACTGGCCAGGGAATGCGCTCTCTGGATCCGTCTCCGTGGTGGCGGCGCGGTTTTGCCGGGTGGCCGTTGCCGACTGAAGGGATCGCGGGCTCTGGCGAGAGGCCAGATATCCGGGATGGTCCAAGGACGTTCATTCAGCCCCCCCTTTGGGATCAACCGGCCCATCCGAAGGTCCATTGGTGCCCGCCGTGGGCTGTACAGCCTCCGTTTCGTCCGGCGGCGCGGCATCCTCCCCTTGGGGCACATGGTGGGGAGTCGCGCCTTCCGTTGGCGCTCCCTTGCCGGAGGCCCCGCCATTCTCATGGCTGGAGATTTCTTCCGCCCGAAGCCGGTCAGGAGGCGGGCCGGAATCGATATCCACGCCGTTTCCCGAATCGGGCTTCGCCGGATCCGCCGATTCCCCACCTTCCGGCAAACCGCTGGCGCCGTCTCTTTGCGGACCTGCCGGGGATCGAATGGCAGCTCCGGGCTTCGCCTTTGGAGAATACCGGACCTTCGAAGCGGGAACGACGCCGGAAAGAACCACGGATGGCCCCTGTACCGGCGGAAGCACCGTGACTCGAATCATCTGGAGGCCGGCGGGAAACAGGCCGGGAATCGCCTCGGTCATGCAAGAGTAGTTCGGCACTCCAGAGCAGGGCACCAGTTTCCCCGACAGGCCGCGGGGCACAGCGGCGAACCTGAAATCAGCAAGGATCCCCTTGGCCAACTCCGTCTGGACAAGACGCCGGCGCGAGTGCTGATTGGACAGTTGGCCTCGAACGAAAAAAGAAGTGATCATGCTCAGGCCAAGAGCCAGGATCGAGAGTGAGAAAAGAACCTCGATGAGAGAGAACCCGCCACATCCAACTACGCCAAGATCGGCACGTTGTCTCATGCTCGCCCTCCGCAAGCTCAGGTTGCACACTTGTTTCTATACCATCCACACTCGATTTCGCAAGCTCGGTCATCCACTTCTCTCCGGTCAAGACCAGAACCGCCTGTCCCGGGCGGCTCCGCGGGTGGAGGCTCGGGACGCCGCCGAACTGCGTAGTCTTGCACTACGTCGAGGGTCTGCTCGACGAGGCCTCCGGTGAAAGCGATGGATCGGCTGCTGCGGTAGAGACGTGATGAGAGTTCCGGGAATGACCAGTGCTTGGCCCGGGACCCATCAAATCGCGATGCCCCTGCTTTCCCATCGTCTCAGGCGGAAATGTGACCAACGTCGGCGAACAGCGCGCTGAACATGACCGCGAACGACCTCGCTAATTTTGGCAACGTTTTCCGCGCGGCATGTTCTCAACCTCTGAAAACCTCCTTCCCCATCTTGAACTTTGGGCTGCCCTGGATTAGTGTTCGCCCCTTCTTCCATCGGGAATCGATTGGTTCTTGATCTTCTGGCGAAAGCACCGGAAAGGAGCATCGCAAGCAAGATGAAAACTCTGGCAACGGCAATTCGGGACTCCTTGCGCCAGGCCATGGTCTCCCATGAGAGGCTGGTCCTTCTGGGCGAAGAGATCCTTGAGGGAGGTCTCCATGGAACTTGCGAAGGGCTCCTTGGGAAGTTTGGCCCGGAACGGGTTTTGGAGCCTGGAGGCGGCGCCGCTGGCCTCGTGGGGTTTGCCATAGGCGTCGCCCTCCAAGGCCGGCCGGTCGTGGTGGAATTGTCCTCGCCCGGTTCCCTGCTGGAGGCTTTGCCACAACTTTCGGAGCTATGCCGCCCGCACCACGGCTCCGCCGAAACCCAAGGAGCCGGGCTTGTCATCCGCTGCCCCTTCGGAAGCGGATTAGGCTCAGAGGGATGGGCGGCGGTTGACGCGGAGAGCATCATCTCCGCGGTCCCGGCATTGAAGGTAGCGGTCCCATCGGATGCGTCCAGCGCCAGTGCCCTGCTCCGGCTGGCCCTGGAAAGCGACGGGCCCGTCTTGATCTTGGAGCCTCGGGCACTCTACCATCTCCACGGCCTTGAAGCGGCCAGGCCGCCGACGGAGGAATTGGGAAAGGCCACGCTGAGAAGGGCTGGCGAAGACGGAACCGCCATCTGTTACGGCGCCGCCGTTCCCAGAGTCATCGCCGCTGTAGATGCCCTGGCCAAAGAGGGGATCGCCATCGAGATCCTTGAGCTCGTGAGCCTTCAGCCTCTTGACGAAGAGGCGATCCTCCAGTCCTGCAAAAAAACTGGACGTCCCGTCATCATCCACCCGGGAACCGAGTGCGGAGGGATCGGCGGAAAAATTGCCGCACTCCTGGCCGAGCGAGCTCTCTTGCGGCTGGAAGCCCCTATTGTGCAGATTCGCGGACGCGGTCACTGGCCCGGTACGAAAGACTCAGACCCAATGCCGAGTCTTTCCCGGATCACCGCGGCACTCCAGGAATCGGTTTTCTTCTAAATACCCGTCAAGAATAAGGAGTCGGACATTGGCCTACAGTTTCAAGTTGCCCGAAATCGGGGAAGGTGTCACCGAAGGCGAAATCGTGCAATGGCTTGTGAAAGCGGGGCAGACCGTAGAAGAGGACCAGCCTCTGGTAGAAGTGATGACCGATAAAGCGACCATTGAGATCGGCTCTCCGGTGAGCGGAGTCATCCGCGACCTCAAGGTGGCGGAAGGCGAGGTCGTGGAAGTTGGCGCCATCATTGCCGAAATAGCTACCGCCAGCCAGGCCGGGGTTCCGGCAGCCGCGGCGCCAAAACCAGAGGGCGGAGGTCCGAAGGCGGAGCCTCCGCCGGGTTCCAGGGCCGGCGGCCCGGGCGCCGTGCCCGAAACCCACAGGGTGGCCGAGACGATGACCGAGGCCAAACCAGAGATTCCCGCCGCGAAACCGGCGGCCTCCCCAGCCCAGCCAGCCCCGGTTCCACCTGCTTCGCCAGCTCCGCCGCACCGAGTTCTGGCCACACCGTCCACCCGCCGGCTGGCCCGGGAACTGGGAGTCGATATCGCTCTGGTCCAGGGCTCGGGGCCCCTGGGAAGAGTTCTAGCCCATGACATCCGCGGGCACGCCGGGACAAGAAGCCATCCGGCGCCGCAAACCCCGGCCACCGCCGAGGATCGCCCGATTCCGGGCCGGGCCATCGGTCAACCCGCGCAGCAAGCCAGCACGGCCGCCGCCTCCGCGACTCCTGAAACCAATTTCGAGCTCTTCCCCATCCGGGGAATCCGCCGAAGTATCGCCAAGAGAATGTCCCACTCGAAAAATACGGCCGCACATTTCACCTATGTGGACGAAGTGGACATGACCGAGATGACCCGGTGGCGAGCACGAGTCCGCGGCAAGGCCAAGGAACGCGGTGTCAACTTGTCGTTCCTGCCCATGATCGTCAAGGCCACCGTGAGCGCCCTCAAGCGGTTCCCCCATCTCAATGCGCGGATGAATGACGAGACCCAAACACTCCAGGTATGGCGCCGGTACCACGTCGGGATCGCCGCGGCCACCGAGCGAGGCCTTGTGGTTCCGGTAGTGCGGGATGCCGACCAGCTCAGCCTAGTGGAAACCGCTGTACGGATCGCCGAGCTGTCCCACAAGGCCCGGATCGGTAAAGCCTCGCCCGACGAGCTCTCCGGAAGCACCTTCACCATCACGTCTCTCGGGAAGCTGGGCGGAGTCCTGGCAACCCCGATCATCAACTACCCGGAAGTAGCAATCCTGGGAATCCACGCCATCCGTCCCACCCCGGTGGTGAGGGACGGTGAGATCGTCATCCGGGATGTCATGCACATCTCTCTCTCATTGGATCACAGGCTCATCGACGGACACGTTGGAGCCGCTTTCGCCCAGGAGATCAAAGCCAAGCTCGAAGACCCCGATCTCCTCTTCCTGGAAGGCTAACCTCGTGGAAACAAGCGGCCTCGGGGAGCGGGGAACTGCTTCGGGACATACAAACCATCCGGTCCCCTGGCAGGGCCTTTCCCCGCACTCACCAGGCAGGATGTAGGGTCACGGCACGCCGTGACCCTACATCGGGTATCCACGCAAGGCGGGACAGAACAGAAAAAAAAGGAAAACGGGGTATCCACTTAAGCCGGGACACGCAACAAAACAAAGAGAAAGACGCGCAGCGTACAAGAACGTGGGTCCAGGGAGGTCACTCCCTGGTGGGTGCAGGGCAAAGCCCTGCCTGGGGAC
>JAJRTK010000432.1 GCA_024278345.1 bacterium
CGCCTCAGGGCTCCGATGACCAGCCTGCCCGGTAGCGGCGAAGCCCGAAAGCCGTTGATGGGAAAGACCTACTGGTGACGGGTTCGCGCGAAATCCCGCGGTCTAACCCCGGAGTCGCGGGCGCCCGGGTGCGGTGCCAGGCGACGCGGCAATGGGCCGGGCGACAGAAGTCCGTGGCGGGCGCCTGGGCGAGGCTCCAGGCCAGACCGCCGGCCCGCGGGCTTGCCGATGGAGTCGCGGGTGGAGATGGGCGAGCAGCGGTCGGCCGGACGGCCGCCGATGGGAGCGGAACACAACCCTGATGAAGGACCCGGGCGACGCCCGCTCCGCCGCTTTGGAACCTCTTCCGGCGCTACTCCTTGGGATACATGGCGTCGATGAGCTCCTTGTATTTGTCGTCCACGACGCGGCGCTTCACCTTGAGGGTGGGCGTGAGTTCACCGGTCTCCTGGGAGAGCTCGTGGGGCAGGACGTGGAACTTCTTGAGCTGTTCCCAGCGGCCGAGGTCCTTGTTCACCTCGTCCACGATGGGCTGGAAGAGGGCGCGCACCCTGGGATCGTCATTGAGCTTCGCACGGTCCTCGGGGAGAGAGCCGAGAATTTCCTCCAGGGACTCGAAGTTGGGCGCGATGAGGCCGACGCAGTACTTCCGTTTTTCGCCGATGACGATGGCCTGGTCGATGAGTGGGCTGAGCTTGAGTTTGCTCTCGATGGGCTGGGGCGCCACATATTTGCCGCCGGCGGTCTTGATGAGATCCTTCTTCCGGTCGGTGATGTGAAGAAAGCCGTCGTTGTCGATGTAGCCGATGTCGCCGGTGTGGAGCCAGCCGTCGGAATCGATGGTCTCGGCGGTGATCTCGGGCTTCTTGTAGTAGCCCATCATGATGTTGGGCCCCTTGGCCAGGATCTCGCCATCCCGCTCGCGGCCCGGTTCCGGGGCGATCTTGATCTCCACGCCGGGCCACGGCTTGCCCACGGTGCCGATGCGCGCGGCGCCGGGGATGTTCGCGCACAGGATGGGGCTGGTCTCCGTGAGGCCATAGCCCTCGAAGACGGTGAGCCCGATGGCCGTCAGGAACTCGCCGATCTCCTTCGCCAGCGCCGCGCCGCCGCTGATGGCGTATTTCAGGCGGCCGCCGAACTTCTCGTGGAGCTTCGAAAAGACCAGCTTCGACGCCAGGGAATGCTGGAGGCCCAGGAAAAAGGGAATGCTCTTGCCCTGGTCCAATAGCTTTGCATGCCGGCTGCCCACGCCCAGGGCCCAGTGGACGAGAGCCCCCTTCACGCCGCTCTTGGCACCGCCCATGACCTTGGCATGGATCTTCTCGTAGATGCGCGGCACGCTGATGAGCATGGTGGGGCGGACCTCGGAAAGATTGTCGATGAGCTTCGGGATGCTCTCGGCGAAGGCCACGGTGAAACCGAACGCCACGGCGGCGTAGTATCCCACCGTCCGCTCCAAAGAGTGGGACAAAGGCAGGAAAGAAAGCATCCGCCGGACAGAAAGATCGACATTGTCGAAGACGGCTCTGGCGCCCAAAACGTTGCTCACGATATTCCGGTGGCTGAGCATGACGCCCTTGGGCTCGCCCGTGGTGCCCGACGTGTAGATCAGCGTCGCCAGGTCCTCGGGCCGGATGGCCGCCATCCGCTCGGGGATCGGGTCCACCGCCGTGGGGTTCCGGGGATAGACCTCTCCCAACGTGCTCACCCAATCCGCCGTCTTCGGCACGTCTTCGAAGACCACCACCCGCTCCAGCTTCGGAACCTTCTCCTCCTTCTTCAGCTCCACCAGCTTGTCGAGCTGGTGCTGAGACGAGACGAACAAGAGCTTCGCCTCGCAATCATTGAGGATATAGGCCACGTCCTTGGGCGGATTCGACGGGTAGATGGGCGCCACCACGCCGCCCAGGGAGAGGACCGCCAGGTCGGTAACGCACCACTCCATGCGGTTTTCGCCCATAATGCAGACGACATCCCCCGGCTGCACCCAGTCGCTGATGGCCCGAGCCAGGTCCCGCACCCGTCCTTCGTATTCCTTCCAGCTCACGGAGATCCACTTGCCGTCCTTCTTGTGGAGAACCGCCTCCTCGCTCCCGCTTTCGCTGGTCCGGTTGAAAAAAATCTCTGGAATGATTCTCGGAGTCTTCTGTTCAGTCACCGCCATGTCGATGCTCCCATGCAGTCAGTGCTCAGATTCCCCGGGGCGCGACGCGCCCAACGAGGTCAAGAATACCGCAAAGCTCGTCTCTTGGTGCTGAGTTCCGCTCGCATCGGCGGCAATCCGTCCGCCGCTGCTCGCCCATCCACGCCCCTGGCACCGGCCATGAGCCGCGAACCCGGCGCCGCCGGATCCCAGGCAACCGGCAGGAGCTCAGCGGGCCCCCAAAAAGAGGTCCCGTCCCGGCTCACCCATGCGCCTCCAGTGGCCTAAGACCTTTCCAGACCCGGCTCCAGCCCCCAAGAGTCCAAGCTGAATGTAGCAAGACTGGAGCTAAACTCAAAAGCAGCCGGGATTGGTGGTGAGACCCAGGTATCAACGTAAGGCGGAACACAGCAAGGAAACAAAGAGGAAGCCGCGCAGCGTACAAAGGAATGGGTTCAGGGATGTAGGGTCACGGTGCGCCGTGACCTTGCTGGAATCCCCGGACGACCGCCGGGTAACGCGAGGCGTGACCCTTCGAGTCACGCAAACGTGACCCGCTGAGCGACAGCGAGGCGTTGCCCGAGCACCCCACCATCGCACGTTTTGGGGGAACCACCGCGGAGGTTGGGCTATTCTTCGTAGATATCCAAGGCAACCCGGCTGGGGTCTGCTGGATCGTATTTCACCGGAAGAACCTTGCCGGGCTGGATCTGGGGGATCCACAGGATCGAGATGAGAGCTTTCGTCTCCGCTTCATAGGGATCCAATCCCTCGGCGTGGATCTCCAGAAGAAAACCCACCACCGGATCGTGGTTGACAAGGACGCCCGTGTCCCAGATTCTGAGGACCTTCCCTGAGGCCGGAATGCCATTGGCCCGGATCTCTCTGGCAACTTTTTCTCCGGTGACTCTGTTGACAATGGCGGAAAAACAGCCGGAAGAGAGGCAACCGATCATCGCGGCAAGCAGGAGGATCGGCATCCGTGGAGCAATGGGTGAAGCCATGGGGGAAAGCCTCTGTTGTTGAAGGCTCCGTCCATCGTTTCGGCCACCATACGACGCGGAGCGTCGTACATAAATGTGGGTCCAGGGAGCGTGCTCCCTGGCGTGGGTCTGGGAGCAGTGCTCCCAGCGGAGGTCCGGAGGCGGCGCCTCCGCCGGGTTCCAGGGCCGGAGGCCCCGGGGTAGCACCCGGATTCTACGAGGTGGCCGAGACGATGGACGAGGCCGTTGTTGAAGGAACGTCCTCTACCCATCCATGGCCCGATACAAAGCTGGCGTCAACCGCAAGTCCAATAGCGGCGAGACAAGACCCGGCTCAAGATCGGTCACCCGCTGCACCCCTAGAAACTCTGCCTGTATCATGCTTTCGAGGAGTCTCCGGACATGATGGACGTAGGCAGCGAGACCATGAACTTGGATGACGCGGCTATCCACGTAACGCGGAACAGAACAGGAAAAGAAAAGGGGACCTAGTCCACTTCCCTCTTCCACGGCAATCCACTGGCTCCCATCCGAAAAACGGGCGGCGCCCGAAAAAGAGGACGATAAGCCCGGAACTCTCATCACGAATCGTAGCGAGGTGGTCGGAGGCGCGTTTCCACCAAGGAGCGGAGAGGCGGACACCGGAGGTGCGTAGGGGCGGGTTGCAACCCGCCCGTGAATCTCGTTCAAGGGCCGCCCGACGAGGACGCCGGTGGAGACGATGGATCAGACGCCGTCGATTCGGGATGAGATTTCCGGGATAAGGCATACCACCATCAGGAAGACCAGGCTCCAAGGCCACCAGGGAAGAGCCGGTACCGACCGAGTTGAAGGCGTCCCCGTCGCTGTCGGCGTCAGAGTCGCCGCCGCGGGAGATGGAGTTGCCGTGGCCGAGGCCCCTGGCTGCGGGGTACGTGTCCGCGTGGGGGTCAGAGTCGCTCCCGGAGGGGATGGAATCGCCGTCTGGGATGCAGTAGCGCCGGGCGGCGTCGAGGTGGGAGTCGCCGACGGTGTGAAACCCATCGCCGTTGGCGTCACCGTAGATGTCCAGGTTCTCGTCGGCGGCAAAGTCCCGGTGGGTGTCCGCGTGGCGGTTCCGGTCCAAGTAGGCGTCCGCGTGGCGGTTCCGGTCCAAGTGGGCGTCCGTGTCGCCGTCCGCGTGGCGGTTCCGGTCCCAGTAGGCGTCGCCGTCACCGTTGGCGTCGGGAGTGGAGGGGCGAGGAACGAAACGACTCGGGTCATCACTTCCCCCCGCTTCGACGCCGAATAGATGGTCTCGAAGGGAAAACCGATATTGACCACGCGATAGGTGCCAGTATCCACCTGAACACAAGCGCCAAAGGAGGTTCCGGTATAGGTCATGCACCTGGAACCGGAGCCCAGGGGATCGATGACATCGGGATAGTTGACATCGTAGGTCCCGTGAGTGCCGTCGTCGAACGCCACGGCCGAAACCCCGTCGAGGATCGACCCTGCCTCTCCTTCCGCCGCATAGACTCCGGCGTCGTCCTGGACATAGGCACTCCAGAGCCAGCTATTGTAAAACGCCTGGTCCGAGGCGCTGCCCAGGTTGTCGAGGTCCCAGCCGATCTCGGCGCCCGTGACCAGCAGGTTGCCTCCCGCCTGGAGCCAGTTCTGGACCAGGCTCTGCTCCGAACTGCTGAAGGTCTCGTCGGCGGTCGATTCCTCCCCCAGAATCCAGAAGGCCGCCCTGTAAACGGCGGTGGAAAGCAAAGGTCTCCCCGCCAACACCGCCTCGTTGGAGGCGGAATCGAAGGAGAGATCCAGCCCCCGCATCGCCTCCGCATGCTGGATCACATAGTCGAAGCTGTTCATCCGGTCCAGGAACATCCGCTGCACCGTGCCGCCTAGATCGGCTTCGTACTGGTTCACCAAGAGGTATTTGTCCAGGCGGTCGAAGCCGTTGACCAGGAGCAGCCTGGATTGCGTTCCTGCCGCGGGCAGCTTGACGGCCAGCGTCTCGGTGGGAAACGAGACGCCACCTTCGTTGACGGCGGCAACCCGAAGGTAGACGATGCTCCCGGGGACGAGTCCGAAAATGTCCAGCGCCGTGCCCGTTGCCGGCGTTCCCTCGTCAAAACCGTAGCCATTGTCACTTCGATAGACCAGGTACGACTGGGCCGGATCGCCGTACAACCCGCCCGCGTCGGTCACCGGCGGCTCCCAGGTGACCCGGACCGACGACGTCCCCGTGGCGTGGGCCTCCGGCGCCCGGGGCGGCTCGGGTAATAGCTTCACCGGAATCCCGTCCCGTTGCGCGTAGTACTTCACCATCCCCTGGTAGATGGCTCGGGCCAGGAGGTTGCGCCACCTGGGATCCTTCATCTGTTCGGCGTCGGTGGCGTTGTCGTGGAAGGCCACTTCCAGCAGGGCCGATGGCATTTCGTTGTTGTAGGCGGGATTGATCTCCCCGAAGTAGGCGGACCGGTAGCCTCGATTGGCCCAACCTGCCTCCCAGCCTTGGCGGAAGTCGTTGATCATCTCGTCGTGGATCAGGTTCATGAGCTCCACCGAGCCGGGGGCCGCCTGGGTCGTGTCGTAGGAGCCATCGGGAGGATTCGAGCTGTAGATGTAGGAGCTGGTGCCTCGAACGGTTCCGTCGAAGGCGTTGGAGTGCCAGGAGACGTACAGGGAATCGTCGAGGCCGGCGAAGTTCTCCCACGCGGCGTATTTCGAGCGGGCGGTCACGTCGCCGGCATAGACGGAGCTGGGTGCTCCCAGGAACTGGGTGTGGGTCTTGGCGCCTTCCTCCCACCGTGGATGGCCGCTCACGACACCGGTGTATGCGCCCAGGACGTCGCCCATGCCACCGCCGAACCGGACGGCGTCCGCCGAAACCGTCTCACCCAGTTCCGCCGAATCGTTGGCCAGCACCACGGCGCCGCGGTTGGAGTCGGAACCGGCCTTGAAATAGAAGCGGCCCAGGAAGACCCAGGTCCAGCCGTGGCGCTCCTGGTTGACGCGGAAATGCGACTCGCCCCCTGCGTGGAGGACGATGTAGTGGGCGTCGCTGGCGCGGTTCGCCCCGTCCCGCGTGTAGGAGACATAGACGTTGTAGAACCCGTCGGCGGGCAGGTTGGGTGTCCAGGTCGCCCGGGCCGTCTCCGTGGCCGCCGTCTGGATCAGCCGCGCTGTCCCCCCGCTGAAGGGATTCGTCCCGTTGGCGTACGGCGCCTGGAAGTTCAGGAAAGCGCTCTGCCCCGAATCCAGGAAGAGCGAGGGATCCCCGCTCTCCACGTAACTCCCGTTCCCGGGAAACGCCGCACCGTCCCCCTCGTCCACGATGACCATGTCGTTGTTGAGGTCGCTCTCCTTCACCGTGAAGAAGTCGGCGCCCGCGTTCCGCAGGTAGCGGAGCAGGTACTGGTCCGCACCCTCGGGGTTCACGAAATCCTCCACGATTCCGTTGGTAATGCCCCGCTGCGTATCCCAGCCCCGGGAACCGCCATAATCAAGCCAACCGTGACACTGGCTGAAAAATATGAGCTTCCCGGTGAGCGCCCCTTGCGGCACACCGGCCGGCCGGCGATCCCGCCGCACCAGCGGTTTCCTGGAAATCCCCGCCTCCCCCGCTTCCTCTTTCCGCAAGACCGACGCGTCAAACTTCGGTAAGTACGAAGGCAAGGTCCGGTAAACGCCATCCGGATCCTCCAGCTCCCTGGCCACCACGTGAAACTCCCGAAGATCGGGCCACTCGTCGAAAGCCCCGATGACCTGCCAGCTCAGGTCCTCCAGGACTTCGTCGGTCAGCGCCCCTGACCGAAGGAACTCCCGGCCCAATCCAAGGCGAATCACCAGTGCCGGCCCCTGGAGAAAAACGCCGTCGAACTCCGCCGCACGCTCCCGGTGCGCCGCAAAAAAGGCCCCCGACGCCACGCGAAACAAACTCGGAACCAGCCCCTGGGCCCGCATGGCCACGGCGGTTTCCTCCGACGCACTCCATACCTTCCACCCAGAACTCCCCACCCTCACCTTGGCACCTCCCGTCACAGCGGTCCTGTCAGCGACGCTCCCCGCCTCCACACCCGCACCAGCCAAGGCCACTCCCGCAAAAAGCCACCACCCCATTGCTCCCGCAAAGACCAGCCGCACCCTCTTTCCAAATCCGAAATAGAACCCCATGATCGACCCTCGAAAGAAAACCGTAGATCACCAAGAAAACCACACTCCACCCCCTGTCGTCCATCCCTGCGACCACCACGGCCAACTCCCCGCGGCCACCAGGAATCTCTCGACACCCCCCCACCAAAAAAAACGCTCACACAAAGATTCAGTGGTCGGTCGCCGGCGGTTCATTTAAAAAATCTTTTTTCTTCTGCTGGCTGTGGCCCACTCCTGTCAGCACCGCCCCCCCGCCTGCGGCGCGAGTTCCCCGCGGCCGCCGCCTTCCGCCCATCAACGCACTGCATGCCAACGACATGCCCTAATCAGCGGCTAACGACCGAAGGGACCTATCCAATCCCCGCG
>JAJRTK010000433.1 GCA_024278345.1 bacterium
CCAGCCCGCCACCGGCAAGATGCCGGTGCCACCAGGGCGGCACCGCGGAGTGTAAAGCAAAAACGCGGGGATTTGATAGGTCCCCGTCAATCTACGATGGGATCACCATTGAAATCCAGCATTTCCGTCCCCCGGGGTGGCTGGAAGCGGTAGGTCTTACTGGAAATTCGCGTGTTGATTTTGGGGGCCGACAAGCGGATCACTGTCAGCTTGTTCAATTCATCCGTCATGCGAATTTCCATGAGGAATCCCTTTGCCCGCTCGATCTTCAGGATGAGTTGCTGGATATCACTGTTCGCTTCCCGGGGACTCAATTGGAGCTCAACACTCTTCGGATCTTCCGGTCCATCGACAAGTCGAATGTTGAATTCTTCCTGCAGAGAAGCTGGATTCGAGAGCAAGGTCAGAGTCAGCCCCGAGGCCGTTTCTTGCTGTCCTCCTCGGAACACCTGTTTTTCCGAAGGCAAGTAGAGCCACTGGAAATGCCCGTCCAAGAGGATCATTTTCCCCTTGGGCTCGGAGTATTGCCACCTCATTTGGATCGGTCGGGTCAGGAAAAGCTCGCCTCGCTCGACTTCCACGTCTCCCACAAGCTCGTTGACAGTTTCGATCTCGAACCGGGTACGCAGGGTTTCAGCCGCTGAATAGAATCCTTCGAGCCTATCCAGAATGACCGGGAGCTTCCGGTTTTCTTCCTCTTGTCGGGAAGGCGTGGACCCTGGCGAAGCGGGGGTGTTCCCGTGTTGCGTAGGGGCGGATGTCTGCGAAACCGCGCCTACGGCCCCCAATAATAGCATCGCCGAAAGAGTGGCAAGCATCCAACCATGGCCGAGGTGAGGGGGATTAGGGCTCCGCCTTCCATTGCTCATCTTCTCCCTCAGTTTCTTTCCGTGGATTAGCCGATCATGGTCGGTCGCTCCAAGCTCTCCTCCGTGCGATGCACAGTCACAGGCTGGCGCGGTCTCAGACCCTTTTTACTCGCCTTTTCACAGATAGGTGATCTCTTTACTCTTGTTTATCGTCATCGTGTAGTCGCTCTCACCATCGAAAGCCGTGATGAAGATGATGGGTTGCTTCCACCTGGGAAAGGCTTCGATAATTTTCTCGATCCAATAGGTTGCCAGTGCCTCGGCATCCTTCTTTTTCATGGTGACTTTCTCGCCACCCTTCTTGCCAGTGAAGAGTGTGACTTTGTTGAATGCCGATTCGATCAGGACTTTCGTGATGGGAAACCGAAGCTCATTTTTTCGTTCCGTTCTACCATGAATTTGTCTTGGTAGACCTTCTTGGCCATTTCTCTAGCCTTCTCGGTATCCCCTTCCCAGTATGGACTTTGGGGGATTGTCATGCACAGATCCGTGTAGATCCAGCCCGAAGTATTCGTGGGACGGACGGTCACTTTGCTGAACTCTCCCTTTTGAGCCAAGAGGGTCAACAAATCGCCCTTTTGTACGGTTCCCACGGAGTCGGCTTCGATCTTGGGCTCGGCGAGCACTACGGCATCGACTCTGGCAACCACGTTAGTTCCCACGTTCTCGGGGATTCTTTCAGAAAAAACTTCCGTGTCGACATGTCCCTTTTCGCAACTTGAGACAACGACTCCAAGGAGGAGAAGAAACGAAGCTATCACCTTACGAGACATAATAATTCCTCTCAGGATCGTAGAGCGGCTTTCCTCCGCCATGAAAGCAAGGTTCGTCAACGGTCCTCACCTCGTCACCAGCATGATTGACAAGCCACCTTGCCCGCGAAGGAAAGCCATGGAATGAAGAGAATTCGGCGTCGCCCACGCGATTGGCCAATTCTTCCCAGTCTGTATTGAGACCGTGCCCTCTCTTCGGGCCAACCGAGTTGTCTGTCATGATGACTAGCCGGCGAAGAGTGCGCTGTATTCGGAGGCGAAGCCCCTTGTTTGTGTAAAGGACGTAACCACTGGCTGCGAGCAATGTCGCCAGAATGACCACCATTGTCAGCAGCACTCCAATGAGCAGCTTTCGCTTCGATCCCGTTTCCTCGTCCAGGAGAAGCGGATCGGAGATTTCGTCCGACAGATCCCGTTGCTCTTTTCTTGCTTGGAGCCTTCTTTGGTTTGGCACCTCCGAGGCTCTTTGATCTTCCCCGTTTCGCGCTAAAACCGGAGGTGCTTCTTCTGCCGATCCGGCTTCAACAGGCGAGCCAGACGAGGAATCCGTCCCCGCCGCCCCTTGGAGCTGCGGGACCGCCTCGAGGCCCTCTGTCAGACTTTCCGGGGTGACCGTGCCCCGACCGATGCTCTGGTCTTTGTCAACCACTGGCAGGATCGGTTCCCCATCGCCCTGAGCCTCCACCGGCGACACGGCGGAAGCTCCTGTTGCAGGCGGCTCAGGCCGCGATCTTTCCTCCGGTGCTCGCGAGGGAGGATCCCGGCTGCCATCCGCGGGACCTTCCTGGTCATCCGGCAGAATAGGGAGAGTCTTGGCCTCGTGGTAACCATGGTCTTTGGGTTGCGGTTCCTCCTTTACCGCCACAAGTTGAGAATCGCTTTGAAGCAATTCTTCTAGCTCGTCGGGGGCTAACTCCGTGGCGATGCCTGAGGGAGGTACCTCGGAGTCGTAGGCTTCCGTCATCGCCCGGCCCGAGAAAACCATTTCCTCCGCGGAGGAGGCTGTGGAAGCACCACTCGAGTCATGCATGTTCATGGAAAAGGCCCGATTTTCTAACATCAGGGCTTTTTCCACGGCGGTATGCAGGCTGAGGTGGAATGATGGAAGAACTTCTTCGGCGACGACGAGAACGCCCCGAACATCAGAAATGACTTCCTGCAACAGCTCAGAATCCCGGTGGCCAATTTGGGTCAAAATGCTTTTGAGCAGTGCGGAAAAGCAAAGCAAGAGATCTTTGAGGACGATGGAGTTTCCCGTCAGTGCCAGAGTCTTCAATACACCCTGCTCATCGAAGACTGGCCGAGGCTGAAACTCCAAGGTTTCCAAAAGGGCTGGTGGCGGATTCTCCAATTCCATCGTTGCCTGATTCAGAGCTCGACAGCCCGCCCCGGGGTCCGCTGGCTCCAGCCTTTCGATGAGAATCGCAAACAGGTTGCGGTAGACCTGGGATACTGTTTGGAAGGTCAGTCCGCTTCCCCCCAGGCCCCCGGTGCGACTTTGTTCGCGGTAGTCCGCGATATCCACCAGTTGCTTGTCCAAGAGCAGGGCCAGCCTTGAGAGAATCTGGAGCCGGTTGGCGCTGAGCTGTTCACAAACCTCGTAAACCGTGCGATTTCCATCTACGGCGCTAAGAACTTTCCATTCTTCCGGGCTCAGCTCAATCTGGTCCGGCTGGCCTGCTCGGCGAAGCACTGCCTCAAGCTTTGGAACTTTACCAGACAGCCTTTGCCACTTTTCGTGGATCTGGCGACCCTTTTCCAGAATTGTAGAGAGGGGGAATTTAACCCACAAAGCCCCAGCAGGAGGCTTTTTCCCGTCAGTTACCGAGTACTCGCCTTCGTCCCAGGAGAAGAGGTCGTAAAGGATCTCCCTTGTGAGGGATGCCACACGACTGGCAATCTCTTTCCGAGGAAGGAGTTCTTGCCCTTCAATAACTTGCTCGGCCGATTTGCTTTCATCCAGGGCGAGCGCGAGGATGCGGCGCTGCGCGTCCGCATCGATCCGGTGTTTTCGGACCAGATAGGAAACGAGCGAAAAATAGGGATCGCTCGATTTCGCATACACCAGGTGTCCTTTCGAAAGGTAGAGCTGGTGACGCGTCGGGCCGTTCTCGAAGTCGATACGTGCGGTTTGGGTTTGCGTCCCCACCTTTTGGAAAACCACGACTGGATTCAGCATTTCAGCATCCGGGATCAAGATCCTCTGGGCTCTCAGTCACGCTCCACGGGACGTGACTGAGAACGCGTTTCTCCGGCATCAGCGGCGCGGAGACACTCTACTCTCGAGAGGAAGCGGCAGGTGCATAGGCTTCTTGCTATTTTCCTCCACCCACCGTCAAGGTTGCCCCAAATAGGTGGGCAACCGAGTCGTAAGTGGCGTTGAAGCCACGATCTTGCACCATCGTCGTTCGTTCCTTCAGGTCGAGATACATATACGCAAGGTCCAGTTCCATGTCACCGAATTCAAAACCGATTCCAGCGGTGAAACCAATGCGGTCGGATTCCGGCAGGAACGGCGAAAGCGTTTCGTCGGGAATGACCGTCGGGTCGTAAAGCGCACCGGCCCGAAGTTGCATTTTATCCGTCAGATCATAGGCTGCTCCAAAGCGGTAAGTAAATCCGTTGTCCCACTTTTCGTCGATTTTGGCATCCGTTAGCACGGGAATGTCGCCCGCCGGCGTAGAGAAAACCGTTTCCTCTGAAAAGTCGATGACCAAAGTCTCGAAATCACTCCAAGTTGTGTAGTTGACATCGACCTCGACTTCCAGGTGTTTCAGCGGTCGATAGGCAACGCCAACGGAAACCACGTGGGGAAGCGGGATCTCCGTCTTCCCAGCCTGATCGGGAAAAAGGGACTTCAAAAGCCCATCGACCTGCCCGATACCGGACGTAGGAATGGTGAAGTCGGCTATGCCTTCCAGCCCCAGTTTGATAGCGCTTTGGTAAGCAAGTCCCGCGGAGAGCTTTCCGCTCTCATATTGAATCCCGGCCTGGACACCGAAATCTCCGATTCCGTTGTCCGCTTTGAGCGCGAGCCTTGCCGGAAGAGCTCCCGGGAGTCCTGCCGCCTGCGCCAGGGAGCCGAGATCAATCAAGTTGGTCAACTCGGCTGTTGCCATCGCCAACTGCACGCCGCCACCTATGGAGAGCTTGTCGTTGATGGCGTAGGCGATGGTGGGGCTGATGAGGTAAGTTTTGAGGTAAACGGTCTCGATCATAAAGGCGCCATAATCGTAGCCGGAAGGCCAGTTTGGGCCCCAGTCCAGCTTCAGACCCCAAGGAGTTGTGAGGCCGATGCCCACGGCAAATTTGTCGTTGAGACGCACGGCGGCAAACCCGTGGGACGGCGGCGTAATGTTGTTGACAAGCTCACTGCGCAGTGTCAAGGGCAATGGACCTACCGCAGTGGAATTCCACGCGACGAGCGTGGTGCCGAACTTAATCTCCCAGCCCTCCAAACGCGCCAAACCGGCAGGGTTGAAGAACACCGAAGATGCCCCTCGCGCTCGAGCGGTCCAGGCGACGGATTGAGCCATCGCTTTTGCATCCATTTCTGGGACGAAATAACCCCCAGCCAAAACCGAAGTACTGTAAGCCAAACCTGAAAACAAGGTGATGACAGCGATGGTGAGGGAACGTTTTCGACACGTTTCCATCGATGGTCTCCTTTTATGCTGTAGATGCCTCTGGCAGATTCGAGGGTGGGACGCCACCCCTTCCGGTAGGGCCGGCCTTTCGGCACCGGACCTTCCAGCCAACTTTTGGCTTGTCCATCCAGCGCATCGAGAGACGCTAACGAACTCTACGTTACGAGGTAAAAGCGACCGTATTCGATGCGGAACCCGCTCCCCCCATTGCGGAACTGCCTCTCCGTTGGGCTCATCGCTCAGGGCGAGACCGCGCCGAGCCACAAGCCAGACTAAACTGCCCGCATCATGCAGCAAACTGTCCGAAGAGTCAAGTTATCTGGCCATTCCTTCCGCCGGACCTGAAGAATGATGCTCCCACAACCCGCACGTATCTTTCCCCCGGAAGCTGCAGGATTAACCCCTCCAGCAACCACCTGACCAACAGCGATCGGAGAAACGCCACCGGCAAACCACTCTTCACCGCCAACAAATCCATCGTAAGTGGGCTCGTTGACAAAAGGCTCCAGACCCGTTTCGCTTCATCATCCATCTCCGGTAATCTCAAGCAATCGATCCGCGGCGGCGGCTTGGGTTTCATGTCGAGGATTCTTAGCGCTTCCCCAATATTACTGATTGCTCGGGCTCCCTTTTTCAGAAGGGCGGCATGATCCGTCAGTGAAGGTGCCAGTGCTGGATCGGTAGCCACGAGAACCGGTCGCCCCAGCCCCAACGCCTGATCCGCGGTGCGCTGGGCACCGCTGTTCCAGGGAGCCTCCACCAGAATCACCACTTTGGAAAGAGCCGCCATCCAGCGATTCCGCCTGGCAAGAATCCAAGGCTTCGCCGGAGCATCAAGAAAACTTTCTGACAAGAGACAGCCCGAAAGCTTAATCCGCCTTGAGAGCTCTGCTTTCTCTGGAGGCGGCATTCCCAGCCCAGCGCCCATCACCGCCAGAGTTCGGCCGCCTGCAGCCAAGGCCCCCTCGTGGGCGGCAAGATCGATCCCCCGGGCCAAGCCACTGACCACCGTCCACCGGTCTCGCGCTACCGCCGCCGCCAAATCATGAGCCCACCGGCGGCCCGCACCCGTGGCCCCTCGAGTTCCCACGATGGCAACGGCTCGTTTGTCTGGCCGCTGGTAATGGCCAGCAAGATAGAGAAGAGAAGGCCCGCGGGGAAGCTCTCGGAGCAACTGGGGAAAACCACCATCCATCCGGCATAGGATGTTAATTCCTCTCTCCCGGGAGCGGGCGATCTCCTCTTCAACCCAGTCCCAGTCAAGATCCTCTGGTGTCAAAGCCGGCAAGGCAAGGCGAGAAAGCAGGCTGGGCAACCTGGCAAGCAGGTCCACGGGATCGGAGGTACTGGCGGCGATCCGCGCAAGTTTCGCCGGACCCACCCCCTTGATCCGGCTGATGGCCAACCAAGTCTTCGCCGCCTTACTCACCACGAGGGCATTCCTCCGGGAATCAGCAGGTTTTTGGCACTGTCCAGTTTCCGGGAGCCCAGGGCGTCGGCGGTCCAAGCCCTATGGCCCCACGCTCAAGCAAGAAACGGCGCATGGCGCCGTTTCTCCTGACTTTCAGTATTCGAAAGCTGCTACTTGAGCTGTATGCGGTCACCCACCTGGACTTCCTGCCGAATCCGGACAATCACCGACGTTGCCGTTCGATCTTCGGCCGCCACAACCATCATTTCCCCAACCTGGATTTCAGGGAACTCTGGCCCCAAGCGGCTTGGGCGGAAGATGACGTAATACTGCCCCGGCTCCACACTATCCGCCTTGCCAGCGTCAATATAAACAACGTCACCAGGCCCTAAGAGAGCGGCTTCCAGCGTACCTTCAGGCGACTCTGCGGCATCGACGATATAACCTGAGATATCCCCTTGCGCCGGCTGGCAAACATCACTTTCTGGCGAGCCCACTGTCATGGGGGATTGCCTGGGAGTGTAAGGGGTGACCAAGTCTCCGCGATGGACAGCAAAATAGGCTTTGGAAACCACGGCAATGGAGGTCTTTGCCTTAGCGCAAACGACGCGGACACGGCCCACCTGCCGAAACAAGGTTCCCAAGGGCTTCTCCGTTACCGGATGGTAGACAGACCGCCGTTGCCGAAGTATTTCCAGCTCTTGTCCGGCAACGATATCATTTTCCGTCCCGACATCCAGATAGACAACTTGGCGGATAGCAATCTGGGGAAAGGGGAGTTCGGCATCGATAATTTGTCCCACAACGGACAGCGGCTTCGCCGCAATGAATCCCGCCGTATTGACGACAGTATCCGAGGTTCCGGGCCTCCGACCGTGGGGATCGAAGAGGTCTTCGTAGGCGAGTCGAGTCCCGGCGAAAGCGATGGTTTCCCGCCCCTTACCGCGAAATGCTCTTAGAGACAAGATGTTTAGCGATTCCCTGCTGGCAGGAGTCCCGCCTTCCGTGCCAGCCGGAACAACGGTTCCCTCCAGAAGAGCCAAGACCTGCCCGGGATAGATCAAATGAGGATTGGAAACCTGATCGATGTTCGCCTCCCAGACGAGAGGCCAAAGGAAAGGATCCTGTAGATATTGCCTGGCGATCCCCCAAAGTGTATCCCCGGCCACCACCGTATGGGTGGCGGGAATTCCCGTGGGCAACACGATCTTGTCCCGAGGCGCGGGCAAGAAATACTCCACGCCATCATAGGTCACGCTCGGCCGAGTATCGGAACTCTGGGCAATAAGCGTTTCCGGCATCACCGCGATGACCAAAGCAAGCCCTGCAATTGGAACCCACCGGCGCCCTTTCATCGGACACTCCTTTCTCCGCTTTTCCAGCTTGGTTAGTCTCTGATGTTGAGCCACTTTCGCCCGACACCATCTATTTGTGGCAACGCCACTGTCGAGAACCGTCTTGCCCTACACCCGCAGTGGGCGGCAACCCGCCTACTCTTAGGAGCGGGGCTTGTTCAACTGTTTCAACTTCAATTCCGCCTTAGCCGCAACCTTGCCTCCGGGAAACTTCTCCAAGAGGCGCTTCAGAACAGCTCCAGCTTCGGCCTTTCGCCCGGATCTTTCCAGGGCATAAGCTTTTTTTAACATGGAATCGGGAACTTTGTTACCGCTAGGGAAGCGTTTTGCCACGATCTCGAATGCCGCGATGGCACGGCCAAAGTTGCGAAGGCCGTACCAGCATTCTCCGATCCAGTAGTAAGCATTATCCGCCAAATCATGGGCCGGGTAACGCTCGACAAAGACGTTGAATTGCAAAATCGCCTCGTGGTACCGGGCATTCTGATAGTTTGAAAAAGCCGCGTGGTAAAGTTCGCCGGGCGTTTGTTCCACACCAAAGCTATCCGACCTTTCGTCAGAACCGTCGCTGAGCCGCACCTCATCGCCACTGGAGTTTCCCCACGAAACAGTCTCTTGCCCCTGGCTCCCTCCATCAAGCTTTGGCGCTGCATCAGCGCCTCCAGGCCCTGGGCCGGAAGGCGCCGTCGCGAAACCTGAGTCCCTCCATGGAACAGAAGGGCGCTCCGAAACCTCGAACGCCGAAGAACCCAATCGAGCAATCACCTCTTTCAGCTCTCGATTCTCCTTACTCAATTCCGCCAACCGCCGATTGAGCTCCTCATCCCGCTTTTGGACGGATTGAAGCTCACCTTTGATTTGATCGAGATCCCGCTCCAAGCGGACCAGACGGCTCCCGGCACAGGAAGCCAAAACCAAGCACGCCAGAAGCATCGAAGCAGCGGCCCGAACCATCTTCAACTATCCTCCACGAGTAAAACTACCGAACCCGAGGAGCCAATGTCAAGGAACAATTGGGACTACTCAGCTTTTTACAGCTTTATTCCTCAACAGTTTCAAATCGGCAGTCTCTTCACAATTCCGCACCGTGGCATCGATTCGTCGAACAAGGTCCCTGATGAGAGTTCAGGGTTCATACCGCCATCCAACCCGGGAGACTTCAACCATGAACAAAAAGACAGCCTTCTTTCTGGGGTCCATTCTTCTTGGAGTGGCAAGCTGCGAGCTCCCCGACACAAACGAGTGCTCGCCGGTGACTGACAACTTTACGAGTACCTACGGCCCGACGGATGTCCGCACTCACACCTTTAGGGTCGGTTGCGCGGGCAACATCAGCCTCGCGTGGAGTTGTCCACTCTGTCCCGCGCCCGATGACGGGCGCCTTTCTCTGGTGGATCCAAACGGGAGCGTGACTTTCGATCTATTGGGTGCGGGCTTTGGAGGCAAAACGCGGTCGCTGACCACGGCACTGGAAGGGATCTGGACGCTCACCCTACAGGGAACCGGGCAACCGGGAATCAACAACTATTCCGTTGACGTGACTTACCCGTCGAATTGAGATCGAACTTCGGCCTCGGTCATGGTACCGGCCACCCGAAAAAAGCGCGCAGCGCACAAAGATGTGGGTCCAGGGAGCTGGCTCCCTGGCGTGGGTCTGGGAG
>JAJRTK010000434.1 GCA_024278345.1 bacterium
ACGATGTTAAGAAATTTGCCTGGGCAGTAAGAGGGCATTGGGGCATAGAAACTTCTCTGCATTGGGTACTAGACGTGGCATTCCAAGAAGACCAATGTCGCATCCGCAAGGGAAACGGCGCAGAAAATTTTGCCGTACTGAGGCACATCGCACTGAACACGTTGCGGCAAGACAAAAGTTCTCGTCTTGGGATCAAAAACAGACGGCTCAAGGCCGGATGGGACCATAGATATCTCGGTAATCTCTTGAAACAAATGATTATTTGATGCGATTGCCATGGGTAGGTGCTCGACTTTTTTTGTCGCCGCCGCCGGAAGTTGTCCGCCATGGTGGTCACTCACGTTCAAGGAGGTTCTTTCCTCAAGCCGGAAGGCCCCGGCCCGCTGGCGAGAATTGGTACGATGACCCGGATGCTCGCCTTCAACGGTTTTTTCCATTCCCGCGGACTGGCCCACTTGTATAGCATTGCCCGCCAACGGTTCCGGAAGTGGCGGTCACCCATCTGGTAATCCGCGGCCAGACGGATGGTCTGGCCCAGGCGGTTGAACCGGGTACGGGTTCTTTCCAGGTTCCAGCCTCGGAGGGCGAGGCAGCTTTCCAAGGGGTGCTCCAACAAAATCCAACCTCCGCCCCCCCATTCCTCCACGAACTGGTTGGAATGGACCCGTTCCAGGAGCAAAGTGGGCCACACTTCGTAGCTGTGGCTCATTCTTTTGGCCACCGGAAGAAGAGGAGATGCCCAGGCCGCAACCAAGACCAGACCCGCCAGGCCGGCAAGAGCCCATATTGGAGCCTGCCGGTCGGTCGAGCAAGGGCTGACCTCGGGATCCGCCGCCGACGTTGTCCCGGCCGCCGGGTCTGCGTTTCCGGGTATCCACGCCCACTTAAGCCGGGACAGAACAGAAAAAAAAGGAAAATGTGGTGCCGAGCGCAGCGAGATGCCGAGCATAAGCGAGGCCCACCGTACAAAAATGTGGGCTGCGATCCCGTTGCCATTTGTTGCAACGGGAAGTTGAGCTGGCTCCCTGGTGGGGGCGGGGCAAAGCCCTGCCAGGGGACGGGGGACGGAGTCCCCAGACGACCGCCAAGCGGAGCGAGGCGTTGCCCGGACGATTGGATTTTCCACAATCCTTGAAGTGTCCCGCCTTGCGTGGATGGCCAAAAAACTTAGCCTCGGAGACCGCCGCGTGCGTTTTCCCTTTTCGGCACGGGTCATCGTCTCGGCCACCTGATGGGGCCCAGCCGTCCTCGGCTGCGCAAAAGGCCATTTCATCGCAGTCGAGGGCGACTGCGCCACATCCTTGCCTGGTTCCTGGCCAGAACGATGACCAAGGCCTCCCTTTTCTTTTCCTGGTCTGTCCCGCTTTACGTGGATGCCCGCGTCGGGGCTAGCCCGCCCCACAAGCCAGGGAACCACCGGGAGCATGGCCAGAAAGAACGCAATGCCAAGGGCTTCGTGGATCGCGGGTCCCAGGGCCTGGCCCTTCCAGGCGCTTCCCTGCAAGTGTGCCACGATCCGGAGTGTGTTACAGCCGATTCCAAGGAGCAATGCCTGGATGGGAGCCACGAGCCAGATCCGGTCGAACCGGCCCCTGTAGAGGTAACCAGCGGCGAGTAAAATAAAAAAAACCCTGATCGTGCTGGAGCCGCTACATTTTTGCCAGACAGGGAATTGGTCCTGTCCGATGAAATAAGAGATTCCCACCCGCCGCCACGAAACCTTCAGGAACGTCAGGATCCGGTCCACGAACCAGAATGACAGTTCCCGCGACCAGGAGATCAATTCCAGGTTGACCGAAGGGATCAACAAGATTCCCAGGACCAGGGCAATGGACAAGCAGCGTGTTGCCCGTGGCCGGTAGGCGCAGGCCTCATTCCAGAGGGCCCAGCCCGAGAACCCGAAGAAGAGTGCCCAAGCGGAAAAGCCGGCCCCTTGCGTCCAGACGGCCAGAGCCAGGAGGCCCAATCCGCCCGCCAGGGACGGCCAATGGCGCGGAAGCATTCCAGGTGCGCTCCAGCCCAAGGCCAGGACGCTTCCCATGACCAGAAGCTTGTGGGTTCCGTAGGTGGTGAAGCCCAGGTGCTGGCTCCAAAGGTAGGCCAGGAGAGCCGGGAAAATCGGAAGGAGCGGCAGGAAAGCCAACAGAAGCTGGCATGGGGGGTTCTTTCGTCCCGGCTTGTCTGAAGGCTTGTGCCACATCTTTGGGAGCTGCTTTTCGAGGGTTGGCGGGTGGGAAGTTCTCTTGAGGGGGCCCGCGCCTTGCGTTGCTCGGCAGGCCCGCGCCTTGCGTTGCTCAGCGGTCGTCCGAGAATTGTAGCGTGCGGGCCTTCCGGCCCGCACGCATCGGGCTTTGCACCGCACCCACCAGGGGTTTCCTCCCTGAACCCAATTTTTGCACGCTTGATTTGCAGGCAGGCCTTCCGGCCTTGCCCGGCGTCTTTTTTCTTTATTCCGGCCTCGGTCATCGGTGGTGCCTTCGGCAGCTCTCGCTCGGACCCGGCCACCCAATGATTTTTGGAACGCCTCCAGGGCCTCCGGCCCTGGAACCCGGCGGAGGCTCCGCCTCCGAACCTCCGCCAGGAGCGCTGCTCCTGAACCTCGCCAGGGAGCGCGCTCCCTGGACCCACATCTTTTTGTACGCTACGCCTCTTTTGGACGGGTGGCCGGGTCCGAGCGACAGCGAGAGCTGCCGAAGGCACCACCGATGACCACCTCCTTGATTCTCCTGCCTTTCCGTTGTTTCATGGGACGCTTTGGGAATGAGGGGATGCTTCAGGGGGAACACAACTTTTGGAGCTGCTTTTCGAGGGTTGGCGGGTGGGAAGTTCTCTTGGGGCCGTGGAGTGGAAACGCGGTGGTGAGGGGGGAGGGGCGGCGGACGGACTGCCGGCGACCCGACCGGACCCCAACCAAAAGAAAAAAATTAGTTTTCAGGGATCTTTCCCTTCAGGCCTCCGACGATCCAAGGGAGAGCTAGTGTGGCCGAGGAAGATTCGCCCTTGCGGTGACTTTCCTTCGGCGCATGGCCAGAAAGATGAGGGTCGCGCTTCCAAGCAAAAGGAGAAGCCACTCTTCGGGTTCGGGGATTCCGCCCTTGCTCATGCCCTTGAGATCGTACATCTGGGCGGTCCCGAACTGTTGGGGTGTGAAGCCGTACCGTTTCTGGAGATCCTTGGGGAGGGCGATAAATGCGGTTTCAGAGCTGATGAAGCTGAATCTTTTGGAGAGTTTGACGACCTTGGCGCGAAGCCCGGCGAGCTCGGTCAATGTTTCTGAAGTTGCGTCTTCGCTCTTTCCTTGCCGCCTACTGGTCCCATCGAGCCAAGCAATGCGGCTATTCAGCATCTCCACTTGGGGGCGGGCATGAAGGGCGCCCACGAACCGAGAAGCGCGGTTTCCCGGCTCCAGCTTCAGGTCGGCCTTCAACGTGGTGACCGTAGGCGTTCCCATCAGGGCGGCGGGAGTCCAATCTTGTTGTTCGTTGAACGGATTGACGATTTCGACGCTGGCCGTGCCGCTTCCGGAGAAGGTGCCCGACAGCCAGAGGATCCCCATTTGGCCGGGCTTTGGTTTTTGTCCCGACCACCAGCGGTTGCCGGTATCGACGGCAACCTGTATCAGATCGACGGGTCCGGAGACGCGGACTTGGGGGACGGCGGGGCTGAGGTTCGGGAGCTTCGACCAGAGCTCCGCCAGACGGCGGGGGCTGAGCTTGGCCAACCCGAGCTCCGCCATGATTCGGGATTGAAGAACATTGATCCGGCCAGTATAGGAGTGCCGAATCCTCTGCCATCCCGTGTCAATGGCATAGGAGCTGACGTTTGGAAGTTCGAGGATCTCGGGGATTTCTAGCGCTTTGCGGCCCAGCAGGATGAAGTGGATTTTGGGTCTTTGCCGGATCAGCTCGGTGAGTTTTTTCCATTGGGAGGCATCGATCTTGCCCAGGATGAGGTAAACCAGGTCGCAGCCGCCCTTCCCGGTAGCGCCCCGAAGGTGCCCGACCAGATCGATATCCTCCGTGGCATCCTTGCCACCGGAGGCCCGCTGTCGTTGAAAGCTCTGGCTGATCTCCTTGAAGAGATCTTGGAAAGGGAGGGGCTGCGAGGTGGCGACGGGCGGGAAGAAGTCGTTCATCTTTCCACTGTCGCTCAGCCGCAGTGGCCGCCACGAGATCTGGAAGCGATTGCTCTTGTCCATCTGAAGAAAGGTGAGCATTCCAAGGAACTCCTCCAAAAGCTGCTCCGGCCTGTTTTGCTTCTTGTGGATGAGCTCGCTTTTGGCGCGCCAGACACCCAGGTAGACGGATCGCTGGCCAGTAGTGGGCTTCTGGATGGTCTTCGAATCGGGAGCTTGAAAGAGGATCCGCGTATTGAAGAAGTTTTCGGCGCCTTCAGAAAAGGTCAAGGATGAAGCAGAGATGGGGGAGTCGAGCTCGAGTCCATATCGGAGGACCAGTTTTTCCGGGACTTTCTGGTTGAATCGCACGCGGATGAGCCTTCGCCGATCATCCAACTTCCGGATTTCCGCCCGGCCATGGGAAACCTCGAGATCCACAAGGCGCAACCGGTCCTTGACATAGATGGAGACCTCCGTCACCTGGCTTCGAACAGCGCCGTGCCGGTCGTCCCAGGGGCCGGTTAATCGGGCAATAGGCAGCGTGAGCTCGAATTTACCGTTGACAAGGGGCAGCCGCCGGTGGCTTACCAGCTCGATCTGTTTGTTTTCTCCAGGGGTGATGGGAAAAACCCTGAGCTCGAAGCGATTTTGCGTTTGCCGGACAAGGCCGGGATCGCGCCTCATTTCCGGTGCTTCGTCGCCGGTGACCTCTTTGTAGGCTTGCTCGGCCCGGGTTCGTTCCTCGATGCTTCCCACCAGCCGCCGGCCGCGGTCCCAGAGAGTGAACCCCGTGATCTGCCTGTCCTGCTCCAGCGGCATGGTGAAGGCGTAGCCCTGATTCGACGTGTCGTGGTTGTGGTAAACTTGGAGGAGTCGCGTGAAGGCGATGCCATCCACCAGGGCGACATCGATCCGTGTGTAGGGGATGGAGACAGCCCCGTCGGTGGGTTGGATGGGTGGAATTTTCGACCTGACGACGCTCTGGATCGGCTCGAAAAAAGTGCCCCGCCTCGGAATGTCGGGATCGGGGGGCGGAGCCATGCCGGTGGCCATGGCCAGGCTGCCTTCCAGGAGAAGGGCGACCATCAACGAGACGCCCGAGACAATGCGGCGGTGATTTCGAGGATCAGGCCAGGAGGTAGACATGGCGTGGGCCTTTCCTTGCAAAGAAGGTTGCGTGCCTGAAAACACTAACCCGGAGCGTCGGGAATTGTTTCTGAACGGGGGATCACTTTCGCCGGGAAGGATTTTCATGGTTTCTGAACGGGGGATCATTTTCGCCGTGAAGAGTTTTCTTTCTGCTGCGTTCCGCTCTCATCGGGCGCCGTCCGGCGACCGCTGTTCGCCATTCGTGCCCCTCTTGCCATCAACGACCCAAGGTCTTGGGCGCCCCCGGGAGGCCTCCTGTATCGGGTCACTCTACCGAGAGCCTCCTGGACCGCGTGAAGATCGGCTGGCGATAACCGGATTTCGCCATATCGGGCGTCGCAAAAGGCATGGGTGACCAGCCTTGCCTCCCCCACGAGAGGAAAACCGGTGCGCTGGAGCTCCGCCAAGAGCTCCAGCGGTGTTTGACTGGGCCTCAGCCGGTAGCCCCAGCGTGCCAATTCATGGAGGAGTCGTCCATAGAAATGGGAGATCCGTTCCCTGGCCGTGGAAGTCGGTTTTTTCCGGCTCCAGCGCCAGTTCGGGATGCCCCTGCCAAGGCGCTGGAAGAGGATTCCTGTTCCCAGGGCCAAAAAGGCCAGAAGGAGAGGGTAGAGCCCCGCTCCCAGGGCGGCGAGCGACCATTTTGCCAAAGTGAAGATAGAGCCCAGAACCTGTTTGTGCTCCTCTGATCGGTAGAAAACCACGTACTGGTACCAGCTATCCACCACCCAGTCATAGAGATTGGTATAGAGCGATTTCGGGGCGCCACGGATCTCTTCGCCATAGGGAGTGGCGTCGAAGGTGACCCAACCTTTCTTCTCCAGATAGGCTTCCACCCAGGCGTGCCCCTGGCGAGGCGTGATCCTGTATCCTTCACCCCGGCGCGACTCTTCCGTGGGCAGGTAGCCCAACACCACGCGTGCCGGGATCGATTTCAGCCGGAGCAATGTGGCGAGGGCCGAAGCGAACCTTTCGCAGTGGCCTGTCTGGACCTCGAAGATGAACTCCTCCACGGGATTCAAGCGGGAGAGATCCGGGGCACCCAGCTCGTAGGTGAAGTTCCTGTAGAGCCGTTCTTCCAGCTTTTTCGCCACGGTTTCGGGATCGGTGGCATTCCCCGTCCCCCGGTCGATCCAGTCCAGCAGTCTCTTGGAGCGCCAGGGCAGATCGATGAGGCGCCGCCGTTCCGCACGGGTCAGGGGCTCCGGGTTGGGAGTTGAGTTCACCCAGTAACGGTATTCCGGGCGTTCCGGGTTCAGAACCGCGGCGATTTTGTAGCTTCCTTGCCGAAGCAGCTTGACTCGTTCAAAATAATCGCCCTGGATCGCGGCCGCCAGCCCATCGATGGGAACCTGTAGCCTCACGGCATCCAGATCGAGGATTCGAACTGTACGTAGCTTCATGCCGGCGGGAGGCTCGGTGGGCATCCACCGTTTGCGCTCCAAGCCTTCCACCGAAGGTCTCCAGGTGTCGCCGTTGAACTGATCGAGACGGTGGGTGGCGAGATAGCCGATCTCTTCGCCTTCTATCTCGAACAGGGGCCGGTTTCCGGAACGCTGGCCCCCTCTGGCGGCGTCCAACATGGGCGAAACGAGGCCCATGGAGAGCCCGCCTCCCCTGAATTCGGCCCGGGGGCAGAGAACGAAGAAAAGCAGCGTGAAAGCAACGGCGAACAGCCAGGGCATCAGGCCCAGCGGCGCGTTTTCCTCCGCCCGGTCCCAGTCCCAAGTGGTGGCGGCCTCTTTCGGAGCCTGCCCTCTCCTTTTCTCCCGGTTGTCCCCGGTTTTCGGGCGCTCCCTTGTGGCCGTCTCATACCGCATCGCTTCGAGCTCGAAGAAGGCTCGGGGAAGGAGCGCTACCGCTCCAGCGAACAAAAGGCCGAACTTGTAGTCGAAGATTGCCAGGCTTCCAATGGCCACGTGGGTCATGGCAATGAGAAGAGAGAAGAGCGCCTCCCGCTGCTCGTTGGGCCGGAGCAACCGCAAGAACTGGAGGGCCAGGAGCGGGTACCCCAAGGCGACAAAAACAGGGATTTCCGTCTTTTTGGCCACGATATAGGAAGCGGGCAAGAGAAAGAGGAGCAAGAGAGCCTCGAATTCCTGGCCGATGACGCGTCGATCACGTCTCAGCCGGTCGCCCAGCAACCAAATACCGACGAAGAAGGCCAGGAGAAGAAGGTTGGCGCTGGCAAGCCCCTGGCTGACGAAACCCAGCAGGATGAGTCTTCGCGTGGCAATCATAGCCGGGGTTGTCCCACAGGCGGAGCGCCACCCACGGAATGCGGGCCATAGCGGTGGAGAGTCAAGCCCGGGCTGATGGCCTCCACTCTTGCCGGGGCCGGAAGATAGATCTCCACGGGGCGCCGGCCAACCCGACCTTCCCGGAAGAACCGGGCCACCTCCGGATCGAGCTTCCAAAGAACAAAGCAAAGGCTTGATCTTTTGGGCAACAGGCTGACGGCTTCTTCCAACCGCCTGGCAGTCAGGTTCGCTCCGTCGTTCCCGATCCGGGCCAGGGCTTCCAGGAGCTCGTCGCCGTGGGAGAAGGGAGGAATTGACATGGGAGTCAGCCCAGAGAGATCGATGAAGCTCAGATGGTGCCCCGCATCCAGAGCCGCGAAAGCCAGGGAGGCCACGGCCCGGGCCGCCCAGTCCAGGGTTGATTCTTCTTTCCCTGTTTTCACCACTCGTCCCCCGAAGGCTTTCCAGCGGAAGAAGGTTTCCCGGGCCTGGGAGGAGTGGCCCAGTGCCATGGCCAGAGCGCCCGCCTCTCCCCCGTCTTTCATGGTACGCATCGTCCTTGGATCGAGGAGAATGGAAACCCGGCCCGCCAGCTCCCGCTGGAACTCCTTCACCTGGAGGCCCTGGCCCTTGGCGCTGGACCGCCAATGGATGAGCCGTGGCGGGTCGCCGGGCTGGATGGGCCGGACCCCCACGAACTCGCCGCCGCTCCGGGATTTGTGGGCTCCGGTGAAGGAGCCGCCCAAAAGCGGCTCGAACCCGGCTGCGCGGGGAGGAAGGCAGCCATAAACCCGTGGAAGCACAACGATCTCTCCGCGAAGGCCCAGTTTCCGGCTGGCCTTGACGAGGCCGAAGGGATAGCTCGATTCCAGGACGAGATCCCGAACCTCGTAAACTCCGCGCCTTGGAAGCAGGAGTTCGGGGGTTTTGTGGAGGAGCTGGCCCGGGGCCAGGGGCCCGATCCGAAGAGCGGTACCCCAGGGCGCCTGGACGGTGGCCAGGCCCGCGCCGCGGAGGGACCGGTTGGCGATGCCCCATTGCCCATCCAGCCGGTCGCCTTCCGTGGCCGTCATCTTCGAAGGCAGCTCGATCTCCAGCGCTCGGACGCTCCAGCGGGCCGCCACGGCGTTCAGGATAAAACAGCTCAAAAGGAGGCCCACCACCAAGAAAAGGAGCGACGTCTCCGACCGCTGTGCGCCAAGATAGAAGAGGAGAGTCAGGGCGGCGAAAGCGCCGCCGGTCTTCGTGGGCCGGATCATACGGGAACCTTCACCTGCTCCACGAGCTCTTCCACAAGGAAGCCGCCCGAAACCGTGGCGAAACGCGAGCCCTTTTTTTGGATCACGCGGTGCTGGAGGACGATAGGTGCGCTCGATTTCACGTCGTCGGGCAAGACATAGTCGCGACCGTCGATGAGAGCTAGCGCTTGGGCGTAACGCATCAGATCGAGGGAACCCCGCGGGCTTGCCCCAAACTCCAGCGCTTCGGCCCCCCGCGTTGCCCGGACGATCTGGACCACGTAGGAAACCAGATCGTCGGCGATTTTTGTTTCCCGCACCCGCCGCTGGATTTTCCGAAGCTCGACCGTATCGAGGACGGGTTCCAGGTCAATTAACGGGTCTTCCAGCCGTTGGCGCCGGAGCATCTCTTCTTCTTCGGCAGCCTCCAGATAGCCGATGCTCAGGCGAATCATGAAGCGGTCCATCTGGGAAAAGGGCAAGGGATAGGTACCTTCCAGCTCGATGGGATTTTGTGTGGCGATGACAAAGAAAGGAGGCTGCAAGATGTGGCGTTCGCCGTCGATGGTCACCTGCCCCTCCTCCATGGCTTCCAGGAGGCTCGATTGGGTTCTGGGGGTGGCCCGATTGATTTCATCGGCTAGAAGGACATTGGCGAAGATGGGTCCTTCTTGGAAGAGAAACTCACCCGACTGTTGCTGGTAGACGTTGAGGCCGGTGATATCGGACGGGAGCAGGTCGGCGGTGAACTGGATCCGCCGGAACTCGCCGGCCACGGACCGTGCGATGGCCTTGGCCAAAAGGGTCTTGCCCACGCCGGGAACATCTTCTAGAAGGACGTGGCCATCCGAGATCAGAGCGGCCACGCTTTCGAGGATCACCCGGCGCTTACCGACGATGGCCTTCTGGACGTTTCCGATGAGCCCATGGAGCTTCTGGGCAATGGCTTCGTGGTTCTTCGCCGGCATGGTATAGAAGTTCTCCCGTAATGGATGTCGGAGGGGGAGATGGCTTTTCAAGGCACGATCCAACGGCAGAGGGTCGGGTCCCATCACCACCGTGTCAAACAGATATCCAGGTTTGGCTTGCCGTGTTGGGAATCCGGCACGGGCTAGCTGTAGCCTGCTCCCTCACGACCCGTGACCGGTATCCAGGCCCGCCGCCCGCAGGCTGGCCTGTGAGTAGCGCCAGCGGAGGCAGGCGATGGGAACGGAAGGTGAGCATAAAAGAAACAAACCCATGGAGCAATTGGGTTCCCTTTTGGACCAAGGCCCGCTTCGAAAACCCGGTCCTGGTTGCTTCCAGGGAAGATGGTCCTGGTGAAGGGCGATGAGGGAGATGGCGCTCTTGGAGCGAGAGGCAAAAAAGCGTGCCAGCGGTTCTTGAAAAGTTGGCCCCGGAGGAATAGAGTCGGGGAGATTTTTCTGGTTTGCCGCCAGAGGGAGCGGCGTGTTTGGGCCCCTTGCGTTGGAGGTATGTCCATGTTCAAGACCATTATCGAGCCGTTCCGCATCAAGAGTGTCGAAGCGATCCGCATGACCACCGGGGAAGAGAGGCGCCGCTTGATCCGGGATGTCGATTTCAACGTCTTTCTCTTGCAGTCTCGGGACGTGATTATCGACCTTCTCACCGACAGCGGAACCGGGGCCATGAGCGCGGAACAATGGGCCGCCGTCATGCGTGGCGACGAATCCTATGCCGGAAGTCCGTCGTTCTATCGCTTCGAGCGCGCTGTGCAAGATCTCATGGGGTTTCCTCACGTGATCCCGGTCCACCAGGGCAGAGCGGCGGAGCGGATCCTTTTTTCCGTCATGTGCCGCCCTGGCGATGTCGTGCCCAATAACACCCACTTCGATACGACCCGCGCCAATGTCGAATTTCAGGGGGCCACGGCTCTGGACTTGCCCTGCGCTGAGTCCAGGGAATTCGACTCGGATTTCCCGTTCAAGGGGAACATGGATATCGAGGGGTTGCGAAGGGCTTTCGAGACCCACGACCGCGAGAAGATTCCCTTGGTCATGGTCACCGTCACCAACAACTCGGGCGGCGGTCAACCGGTTTCCCTGGAAAATCTTCGGCAGGTGGCCGAGGTCTGCCGGGAATACGCTCGCCCGCTCTACCTCGATGCCTGCCGCTTCGCCGAAAATGCCTATCTCATCAAGCTCAACGAGAAGGGACACGAGGATCGCGGCGTCAAGGAAATCGTGGCCGAAATGTTTGCTCTGGCCGACGGTTGCACCATGTCCGCGAAGAAGGACGCCATCGTCAATATCGGGGGCTTCCTGGCCACCCGCGATCCCGACCTCGCACGGCAGGAGAAGGACCTCTTGATCCTCACCGAGGGTTTTCCCACTTACGGCGGTTTGGCGGGTCGCGACCTCGAAGCCATGGCCGTGGGGCTCAAGGAAGTCGTGGAGGAAGACTATCTCCGCTACCGCATCATGTCCACCCGGTACCTGGGCAGGCACCTCGTGGAGATGGGCGTGCCCATCATCCAGCCTCCCGGGGGGCACGCTATCTACATCGATGCCGCCAGGTTCGCGCCTCAGATCCCACCGCTCCGGCTTCCGGGGATTTCGCTGACCGTGGAGCTTTACGTTCTTGGTGGCATTCGGGGCGTGGAAATCGGGACCGCCATGTTCGGCCGGCGCGATCCCGAAACCGGAGAAGAAATGCCGGCACGCAAGGAGCTGGTCCGGCTGGCGATTCCCAGAAGGACCTACACCCAAAGCCACATCGATTACGTTGTAGAGGTCGTCGGGGAGCTTTACAAGACCCGCGACACCATGCCTGGCTACCGGATTACGCACCAGGCCAACTTTCTCCGTCACTTCACGGCTCGGTACGCGCAGGTGGAGTAGACTGGGGGGTATCCACGCAAGGCGGGACAAAGATTGGAAATAAAAGGAAAACGCGCAGCGCACAAAAATGTGGGTCCAGGGAGCGAGCTCCCTGGTGGGTGCAGGGCGAAGTCCTGCCAGGGGACGGGGGACAGCGTCCCCGGACG
>JAJRTK010000435.1 GCA_024278345.1 bacterium
GCAACGGGAAGTTGAGGTAACTCCCTGGTGGGTGCAGGGCGAAGCCCTGCCAGGGGATGGAATCCCCGGACGACGTTCGGGTAACGCACGGCGTGACCCGCCAAGCGACAGCGAGGCGTTGCCCGGCCGCTTTCGACTCCACAGTCCCGGGAATGTCCCGCCTTGCGTGGAGACCCTTCGGAAGCTAGGGCCGGCTCCTTCGGCGAAGCGACGGGTGGGTTGAAGCTCTCCCACGGGCCTCCACTCTCCGTCACTCCTCGCAGGTGGAACCGCGCCTCAGAATGCATCGCTACGAATTTTCCATGAGAGTTCAGGGTGAGGGATTCGCTTGTTTCTGCCGGGAATGGGGCTCCCCTGTTGGCCTGCTCTTTACAGGGAGGGGTCCGCCGGGGCAAGATTCGGGCCTGGAGTGGCAAAGAAATGGAAAGCGACCTGATTCGGATCTTTTCAGACTGGGGCCTGGTGGCGACCTTTACGGTCCTGTACCTTTCGGGTTTGGGCTTGCCGATTCCCGAAGAGATCACGCTTTTGACCTGTGGTTACGTGGCGTCCATGGGAGCGTATGATCCCTTCACGGCTTCGGTTGTGGCCGTCTTCGGCATTCTGGCGGGTGATTCCAGCATCTTCTACATCGGTCGCCGGTTCGGGAGGCGTGCCGTAACCCATGGCCCGTTCCGCAGGTTTATCAAGGAGGAAACGATCAACCGCGCGGAGGCCGCCTTCCACCGCCGGCGGGATCTGTTCGTCTTCGGTGCCCGTTTCATGGCGGGCGTCCGCCTGGTGGGCTACTTTACCGCCGGCATGATGCGGGTCAAGTACCTGCGCTTCCTTTTTCTGGATTTCTTGGGAGCGATTATTTCAGGACCCACCTCCATTTATTTTGCCTACTATCTGGGAAAGACCTTCACCATCGAGGTGATCCAGACCCAGATGCACCACTATCGGAATTGGGCTGTGGTCGGGATCGTCATAGCCATCGTCCTCGGCCTGCTCATCCGAAAATTCCACCGCCGGGTCAACGCCTATTTGTTCGGAAATGGCGCCAATGGTGTCGTTTCGCCTCCTGCAACGAGTTCGGCCACGGAGCCTATCTCCGCGGCGCCTACGATCCTGGCGCTGGACAAGAACCTGCCCGACGCCAGCGGGATGAAGGCGCCGCCTGTGGCGGCAAAGGATGGGGAGGAACTGGAGGTGGAGCTGCCCGACGACGGCGGGCCCCAAGGAGAATCAGAGGCTCGAGTTTCCTGACCAGAACTTCCCGGCCAGATCCTGACTGGCCTCTTGCCACCGAAGTCGGCAGCTCCTGCAAAAACCTGTTCATGCGCAAAATCCAAGCAGGAGAAAGCAAGGAATGGCCGGGTTTATGGGAAAAGATGGCCGGAAAGTTCTAGTTTCCTGACGGAAGGAATGGCCCTCGATCCCGGGGCTGTGCTATAGGATTGCGGTTGTCGGTAGCCCGTGCCATTTCTTGAGAGCTTTGTTTTCCGGTAAGACCGATGGATTTTCACGGTGGGGACGGGCGACCAGCGCGAGCGGCCGCGAGTGATGGGAGCGGAAGCCAACTCAAAAGAAGAAGGCGGGTGGGCTCCTTTGGGGGGACTCGAAGGGAGGCTCGCCGTGATGGAGCAGGCGAATGGCAAAAAAACTATGCAAACAGAGCCAGAACTTCAGTGAATGGTACAACGGCGTTGTCTTGGAAGCCCAGCTTGCGGATTATTCCGGTGTCCGCGGCTGTATGGTGATTCGGCCCTACGGTTACGAGCTTTGGGAAAATATGCAGCGGGTGCTGGATGGAATGTTCAAGGAGACAGGTCACCAGAACGCCTATTTTCCGCTTCTCATCCCCGAAAGTTATCTCAAGAAGGAAGCGGAGCACGTGGAGGGTTTTTCCCCGGAGCTGGCCGTGGTTACCCATGGCGGCGGGAAGGTGCTGGAGGAGCCATTGGTCATTCGGCCCACTTCGGAGACCATCATCTGGTCGATGTACCGGAAATGGATCATGAGCCATCGCGACCTGCCGCTCCTTTACAACCAGTGGGCCAACGTGGTGCGGTGGGAAATGCGGACGCGGCTTTTCCTGCGGACCACGGAATTCCTGTGGCAAGAAGGACACACGGCTCATGCCACGGATTCCGAAGCCCAGGAAGAGACCATGCGGATGCTGGGCGTCTACAAGACCTTTGCGGAGGAGTACATGGCCGTCCCGGTTCTTGTGGGTGTGAAGAGCGATGCCCAGAAGTTTGCCGGAGCGGTTCGGACCTATTGCATCGAGGCCATGATGCGGGACCGCAAGGCGCTCCAGGCCGGTACGAGCCACAACCTGGGGCAAAACTTCGCCAAGGCTTTCGATGTGACTTACCAGGACGCCGATGGCAGTCGTCAGTTTGTCTGGGCCACGAGCTGGGGCGTTTCGACTCGGCTCATCGGGGCATTGGTCATGACCCACGGCGATGATCGCGGCCTCATCATGCCTCCCAAATTGGCGCCGATCCAAGTGGTTTTCGTTCCCATCTACCGAAGTGACGACGAAAAGTCCGCGGTCCTCGCCCAGTGCCAGAAATTGCTGGGGGAAGCGAAAGCCGCGGGGCTCAGAGTGCATCTGGACGACCGGGATCAGATGCGGCCAGGCTGGAAGTTTGCCCAGTGGGAGCTCAAGGGAGTTCCCCTCCGGATCGAGCTGGGGCCAAGGGACCTCCAGAAACAGCAAGTGACGCTGGTTTCCAGGCTTGGTGGTCAAAAAACGCCTCTTCCCACGGATGGTTTGGCGCAACTCTTGCTCCAGAAGTGCGATGAGTTCCAGGACGCCCTGTTCCAGCGGGCGTTGGAGTTCCGCGAAGAGCACACCTACGAGGTGGACGACTGGGCCGACTTCAAGGAGAGGATCCGTCAGCCGGAAGGCTTTTTGAACTGCCACTGGGACGGGACCGCCGAAACGGAGGCCGCCATCCAGGAGCAGACGAAGGCCACCATCCGCTTGATTCCTCTTGGGGACGACGCCCGGGAAGGCCGCTGTGTCTATTCGGGGAAACCTTCTTCCAAAAGAGTCCTGTTCGCCAAGGCCTACTGAGAGAATTGGACTCCTTCTTTTGGCTATCTTCTGCTTTTTGGCTGCGTTCCGCTCCCATCGGCGGCAATCCGTCCGCCGATACTCGCCCGTATAATCCGCGCTTTTGGGCCACGACACCGAAGAACGAGTCGATCCCCGAGTTTGCATGAGGTCACCCCGCCATGACCCATACATCGCGTTTACCCGGCTTTAATGGCCGTTCCCGGGAGGACAGGGTCGCCGCCGTGCGCGACTTCGCCGCTCTTTCCGACGAAGAAGCCAGGCTTTTCGCCAACGGCGACGCGCTTCCCCTGGAACAGGCGCAAAAGGTCATCGAAAATGTCCTCGGACGGTACGCCCTCCCCTTCTCCGTGGCCACGAACTTTCGCATCAACGGGCGGGATTACCTGGTCCCCATGTCGGTGGAGGAGTCCTCCATCGTGGCGGCCGCGAGCTACGCCGCCAAGCTCGCCAGGGAGTGCGGCGGTTTCCAGTGCCGGAGCTCCGATCCCCTCATGATCGCTCAGGTCCAGCTTCTTCGGGTGCCGTGCTTGGAAGCCGCCTGGCGAGAGATTGAGATCCAGAGGGCCGATCTCGTGGCCGAGGCCAACCATCAATTTCCTCGGATGGTGGAGCGCGGCGGCGGGGTCCGGGATGTGGAGGCCCGGGTGGTCCAGGCCGAGGGCGGGCCGCCGATGTTCGTCGTTCACTTGATCGTGGATGTGCGCGACGCCATGGGGGCGAACCTGGTGAACTCCATCGCCGAGGCCATGGCTCCAAGACTAGAAGTTTTGACTGGCGGGGAGGCGCGCCTCCGGATCTTGTCCAACCTGAGTGATCGGCGGATCGCGCGGGCCGAGGTTCGGATCAAGCACGAGGTCTTGGGAAGCCGCGGCTTGAACGGCCGGGAAGTGGCCGTGCGGATCGCGGAGGCGCACCAGTTTGCCGAGGCCGATCCCTATCGCGCCTGCACCCACAACAAGGGGATCATGAATGGTATCGATCCCATTCTTGTGGCCACGGGGAACGACTGGCGAGCCGTGGAGGCCGGCGCCCATGCCTATGCCGCCCGCACGGGGCAATACGGACCCATGAGCCAGTGGTGGTGCGACGAAGAAGGAGATCTTCGCGGAGTCCTGGAGCTTCCGCTGGCCTTGGGAATCGTGGGCGGGATCACCCGCGCCCACAAAATGGCGCGGCTTGCCCTGAAGATCGCCGGAGTCAGGACGGCTCAGGAGCTTGCCGAGGTTGCGGTGGCGTCGGGGTTGGCCTCGAATCTGGCCGCGTTGAAGGCCCTGGCCACGGAGGGAATCCAGCGGGGCCACATGGCACTCCATGCACGGAATATCGCCTTTTCCGTGGGCGCCGCCACCACCGAAATCGACAGAGTCGTCCAGGAGATGATCGACCGGGGGAATATCAGCCATGCGGCGGCCCGGGATATCGTGGAAAAATTGAAGGCTCATGCAGGGCAGAAACGTCCCGATCCAAGTCCCGTCAACCAGTACGCCATGGCGAAGGTCAACCTGTTCGGGGAGCACTCGGTGGACTACGGGAAGCCGGCGATTGCGCTTCCAGTCAGGAAAGCCTTGGTGACCATTCTGGTGGAGGATAACGAGTATGGAGAGATCCTCATCCGGTCGCCCAACGAATTGGATGACGAGATTCCCGTGGCCATCACGCGAACGGTGCTCCGGGAGCTCGGGCTGCCGGAGGATACGGCATTGACCATCACGGGGTACAGCTCCATTCCAGTTCACGCGCAGCTTGGAAGCTCGGCGGCCTTCGCCGTGGCCATCACGCGAGCCATTGCACAGAAATATGGCCTCGACCTGGGGCCGCGGCGCGTCAACGAGGTGGCTTTCGAGGCCGAAAAGATCTGCCATGGCAGTCCTAGCGGGCTGGACAATACCGTCGTCACCTACGAGCGTCCCGTTTGGTTCTTGCGGGGCGGAGAGTTCGAGTTTTTGTCCATCGGGGCAAACTTCGATCTTTGCATTGCCTATACCGGGGAAGAAGCGCCCACGATCCGGGCGCGAGAGCGTTGGGACGCGGCGATGAAGGCGGAACCGGAGCGGTTCGAGGCCGCCATTGAGGAGCTTGCCAAGATAACCGAGCAGGGGCGGGAGGAGCTTGCCGCTGGCCGCCTGGTGGAGCTGGGCGCCCTCATGACGCGGAGTCATCAGGTTTTTCAGCGGCTGGGCTTTTCCACTAGGCGCTTGGATGAACTGGTGGAAGCCGCACTTTCTGGTGGCGCCCTGGGAGCGAAGCTCACCGGTGAGGGTCAGGGCGGATGTATCGTCGCCCTGGCCGAATCCGGGAAGCGGCACGCCGTACTGGGAGCTCTGCGAGCTGTGAATCCCACCGCCCTCTTCTCGACGGAAGTCCGTTGATCGTGTATCGATATCTTCGTAACGAAACCACGAAACCCCTTCACCTGGATTTCAGTCCGCCCAACCGGCGAAAGAGGCCGGCGGGAACTTTAAACCGGGCGCTGCCCGCGATTTGCCGTGAAGATTTCCTGTTGAGTGGGTTTGATTCTTGCTGGCGAGGAAACCATGTCTGAGAAGTATTTGCTGCGTTACATGGGACAAACGGACGCACAAAACCTCGATTACGCCCTGGAGCATGGCGCTTACTCGGCGCTGAAAAAAGTGCTGTCGGAGATGCCTCCCGGTGAAGTGACCGGTCTGGTGAAGGCGGCCGGCTTGCGAGGTCGTGGCGGCGCCGGGTTTCCCGCCGGCGTCAAGTGGGGTTTCATCCCGTCGGCGGAAAAACGGGGCGGAAAACCGGTCTACCTTGTGGCGAACGCCGACGAAAGCGAGCCTGGAACCTTCAAAGACCGCGCCATCATGACCTACGACCCACACCTCTTCATCGAGGGGATTGCCATCTCCTCCTACGCTGTGGATGCACACCAGGCCTTCATCTACATCCGAGGCGAATTCCATCAAGAATCTCTCATTCTTGAGCGGGCGGTTGCCCAGGCTTACCAGGCGGGATTTCTGGGGAAGGATATCCAGGGCAGCGGATTCGACCTGGATCTGGTGGTCCATCGCGGCGCTGGCGCCTATATCTGTGGCGAGGAAACTGGCCTTTTGTCCTCCTTGCAAGGGGGGCGCGGTGAGCCTCGGCTCAAGCCTCCGTTCCCGGCTGTCGTCGGGCTCTATTCCTGTCCCACGGTGGTCAACAATGTGGAAACCCTTGCCTGCGTCCCCTGGATCGTCAATCGGGGCGTCGATTGGTTCCGGTCCATGGGTCCCGCCAGCGGACCGGGGCCGAAGATCTATTGCGTGAGCGGCCACGTCAAGCGACCCGGCCTTTACGAGCTGCCCATGGGGGTTTCTCTCCGGGAGCTCATCTACGAACATGCCGGCGGGATCCGGATGGACCGGAAGCTCAAGGCCGTGATTCCCGGCGGAAGCTCGACTCCCGTGCTGACGGCCGACGAGATCGACGTGAACATGGACTTCGACAGCCTTGGCAAGATCGGGACGATGCTTGGCTCCGCGGGCGTCATCGTCATGGACGAGACCACCTGCATGGCCAAGGCCCTGGCCAACCTGACCTATTTCTACGCCCACGAATCTTGCGGGCAGTGTTCCCAGTGCCGTCAAGGGACCCACTGGATCGATCAGATCGCCTCAAGGATCGCCCAAGGCCGCGGAAACCCCGGGGACATCGAAAAACTCTATGACGTGGTCCGCCGGACCCGTGGTGGACCCACCATCGAAATGATTCCAGCCGAGCCGGGCGCGACCATCGGTTGTAGCCCTGAGCTCTTCAGGGAGGAGTTCGGGACCGTGCTGAAACCGGAGACCTTGCTTCGGATTCTGGATAGCGAAGCGACGGAGGAGGATCTGGGGGCCGTCACGGGGATCATGCCCCGCATGGCCGGCCAGACGATCTGCGTGCTACCCATGGCCGTCGCCGCCCCGGTGGAAAGCTTCCTCACGAAGTTCCGCCAGGAGTTCGACTACCTCATCGAGAACCGGAAGTCCATGGTGGAAGGCGGCTTCGAGCTCGCGTCCGCCTGAACCGGGATGCCTTTATCATCGAGGGGGCAGTGAGCCCGGCCCGGCGGCGATCCGGGGCGGGCGCGGACTAGATTCGTCGTGAGAGTTTCCGGCTAATCCACCCACTCCAGGTTTGGGCGGGAGGGATACTTTTGGGTCAGGGCTTCCAGGACGAAGTCCGGAACCAGGCCGCGCACGCTGCCGCCAAGGGAAAAAACCTCCTTCACCAGCCGTGAGGAAAGGTAGGTATAGAGCTCCTGGGGCATCATGAAGAGCGTCTCGACTTCGTCCCGGAGCCGCCGGTTCATGAGGGCCATCTGGAACTCGTACTCAAAATCGCTCACCGCCCGGATGCCCCGAATGATCACGGAAGCATCGTGCCGGTAGCAATAATCCACCAGAAGCCCGGCAAAGAGATCGGCGGTCACGTGAGGAAGCCCCACAACGCTCCGCTCGATGAGACCGACTCGTTCTTCAGGCGTGAAGAGTGAGGATTTCGCTGGGTTGCTAAGGACTGCCACGACAACGCGGTCGAAGAGCTTAGAGGCTCTCTCGATGATGTCCAGATGGCCATTGGTAATGGGATCGAAGCTTCCAGGGTAGATGGCTGTCGTCACGAATTCGAATTCCTTAGGTCAGAGCGGGAGCTTGGTTCCAGTGGCGCCAGGGTTTCTCAACCTCGGGCATAGAAGCTCAGGCAGGTATCGCCCCAGCGCACGAGCCTCGTGCGCATGAGCTTACCAAAGGCCTGTCCCGGATCGTTTTTGTGGAAATGTTCGTAAATGACCGGTGCGGCCGGTGATTGTACCGGATACTTCGCGATGGTGTTGAGGGTCTCGAGACCCGCCGGATCTCCGTAGGGCGGGTCCAGAAAGACGATGTCGAACAACTGTTGCCGGTTGTTGAGCATCACAAGGGCATTGGAGGCATCAAAGTGGATGATTTCAGTTTGCTGTTGAAATCCACAAGTTTCCAGGTTCTTCGTGATGACTTTGATGCTGCCCCGGGCCATTTCCACCACCGTGAGCCTCTCGGCGCCGCGGCTGAGAGCCTCAATACCGATGGCGCCGGTTCCGGCAAAGACGTCCAAGAACCTGGTCCCCTCCACGGAACGCCCCAGAATGTCGAAGAGGGCGCCCCGCACCTTCGCCGAAGTCGGTCGCGTTTTTCGGCCTCGCAATGTTTTGAGCTTTTTTCCCTTCATCAGTCCCCCAAGAATCCGGATCTCCATCCTTTACCTTTCCGACCCCGCTGGCCTTCTTTCTTGCCCATCATTTCGCGCCGCCCAAGCTATCGCTCAGAGTCCCGCTGCCCTTGACGATCCGCCCTCGAAGACCCGTGGGGCTCATCTTCTCACGCGCCACCAATAAATCGAGACTCACGAGTCTTTTGGGATCGAGCTGGAGCCCCTCCACCCGAAATACAGCGTCAGGCCGGGGCGCCCGTGTCCCATCCAGGCTTCGAACCGCGCCTGTCCAAAAATAGATTTCGACGCAGGTGCTCTGTTGCGGGAACTCTTTGCCAGCGGCGCTTCGCAAAACGATCCGGCCATCTTCCGCGTCGTCTCGCCGAACAGGCACGCCGCCACCGGCGCAGCGGTCAAGGCCGCGGACCGCCCACTGGCTTCCGGCGGGAAGATCCTCCATGAGCAGCCCCACTGAGACTCCAAGCCGTTCCAGCACCAGAGCTTCATCGATGCGAATCTTGTCGCCGACCTTGGCCGTAATCCGCTTGGTCAGCGGACGGTAATATTTTTTGGAGATGTAGATCTCGTGACGGCCTTCGCCGATGCGATTCCCAATAAACGGAGTCTTCCCCTCCACCGGAACTCCGTCGATGATCAAATTGGCTCCCGGCGGAGAAGTATGGACCACCAGGGTCACCCCTGTCCCGCCGGCAGTCCGTTCCTCGACCGGGCTTTCACCCTCGGGAGACTTGTCCGTGCTCTTGAGCGCTTCCAAAATGAACTTGTCCGACGCACCTGCTTCCCGCAGGTTCAGAATCTCCTTTGGCGTGAGCTCGAGCCAATCTCCCGACTCATTGATCTTGTACAGGATGACCTCTTCACTGACGCCAGCCTTGAGAAGGGCAATGATCTCCTCGGCATCGAGGAGCTGAGCACTGGCCACGCCACCATGGAGTGCGGTGAGAAACAGGAGAGGCAAAATCCAGCGTTTCAGACCTGGAAATCTCTCCAACCATGGCCGACCGGCAGAGCGAGGCGCTTTCTTACCCGGGAAACTCTTTTCCCCGGGCCGACTTCGAGAGAGTGGCGAGCTCATTGGAGTAGAGAGCGGATTACGCATAGTCGATCTTTCCGGTTTCGAGGTCGATCGTAAGTGTTCTGCCCTGCCAGCGGATCACGACGGTGCCCGAGTCATAGATGCTCACGGCGGAATCCTCACCATCAACTTCAGTGCGGGAAATCAGTGTCCCGTGGGTGGGATGCAATCGATCCGTGGCAAGAATTTTGTAAGAGCAGGCCTTGTTGATTTCGACTCTGGCGGTCATCAGGCTTCCAAGTCCGGTAGTGGGTTAGCGGAGGTTCGTGATCTCGATGCGGCCAAGGGAATCGACCCGAACGCGGATGGGCCGATCCACGGGCTTTCGGCTGCGCGGGGGGCGTCTCCTGGTTTGGCGAGGTTCGCGGGAGCCTTGACTCCGAAGCTTGCCCCCGCGCCACCGGTATTGGCGGAGGACATCGACGACATACTGTCTCGTGGAGGCGATCTCGGGAACTCCGCCAGCAGCCGCAACAGCCGTCTCACCCGCATGATAGGCCGCCAACATCAACTGAAGGTCGTTTCTATACCTTGTCTGCAAGTGCTTGAGAAAACCGATGCCGCCTCGGAGGTTCTGTTCCGCATCGAACACATTCTTGACACCGTAGTGTCTCGAAATTCCCGGCATGAGCTGCATGAGACCCTTGGCTCCGGCGGTCGAAACGGCATGTTTGCGGAAATCGGATTCCACGCGAACCATGGCGCGAACCAGACGAGAATCGACCTGGTGCAGCTGCGAGATTTTTTCGATGAGCGGAACCAGCTCCACCTCCCGTTTGGATATTCGCGGCTTGCCTCTTGGGGCCCTGGAAATCGGGCGCCGAACCGGGCGGCTCACGAAATGGAGCACGCCGTTTCGGTCCACGTAGTGGACCAGCTCCGACGCTGAACTTCCCGGAGCCCAACAGAACGGGAGTATCGCCATCACCCCGAAGCCCAGTTTTCCAAACCCCCAAAATCGAGCCACGAAAACACCCTCCTAGAGCCATGTTCCCATTCCAAATGCCGCTTCCCCCCTTTGCATCAGCCTCTCTTGGCTGCGTTCCTCTCGGGCTACTCGCGGCCGCTCGCATCCCTCAAACAAGAATTGGCCGTCCCTCTTAAAAACGCGCAAGAAAACTCAACGCCGGGTCGTGTCCTTGACTCGGACATTGCCCCCATAATAGCTCATTCCCGTCAACAATTCGCCCGAGGCCCCGTACACCTCGCCAAACCAGTCCTTGAAATAAAGAATTGAAAAACCCACATCGGTCCCAATAAACCTCAAAGTCGCAAGGTCACCTTGCTGTTGATCCTGGCTGCTTGCGGGAATCGAGATATCCACCGAAAGCAGCCCAACCGGCTGGCCCTTGGCGAACCGTTCTTCAATGACGTAGGAAACCTGGCTCCCAGGGGCCGCCGCCTCGAAAAAATCCCCCGGATCATATCCCTGGAACTCGATGGTATTTGGATCATAGCGAAGATCGAAACGGACGCGGGTCAATCCCTCTATGAGCAGAGGATCCGGAAGCTCATCATCTTCCCCGATTGTCGCCGTTCGCCCCGCCCGCACGCGGAAAAAGACTTCATCCGAGTTTCCACCAGCGGCGCTTTGCAGGCTGATGGCATTGTCTCTGGGAAGCGCGTTCGCCGGATTGAAGGAAGCCTGCAATGGACTCTCGGTGCAGCCCGCAAACAAAATTAGCGGAAGCAGAGCTCCCAGTCCACTCAAAAATGGTAGCGGTCGTGGCAGGCAGCCAACTTGCCGCTTTGGAAGAGAAACCTCTAGTCGTTCCATCATCGCCGGTCTTTCGGATTGCTGGTGAGTTGTCATATCCTCGAACAAGATGCTTGAAGCGGAGCTTTCCACCAAAAAAAATCGGGGAGCGTCGCTCCCGCCTTTCTCCTCGCGGCGGATCTGTAGCACGAAATCCGTTCTAGGTCTTGGACGTTTCTGGTGAGGCGATCTAGCATGGCGGATTCAGTCACCGTGAGCGGAAATTTGGGTTAAAGTTATGGCGCTTTCACCTTCAGGTCAACCCCGGGATTGCCATCCAAGGGACAGGGTATCCACTTAACGCTCATGGGAGAATCGAACCACCCCGAAGAATGAAAGAAAAGGCGCGCAGCGTACAAAGATGTGGGTCCAGGGAGGTAACTCCCTGGTGGCTGCAGGGCAAAGCCCTGCCAGGGGACCGGGGAAGGAATCCCCGGACGACCGCCGGGTAACGCGAGGCGTGACCCTTCGAGTCACGCAAACGTGACCCGCCAAGCGGAGCGAGGCGTTGCCCGGACGCTTGGCAGTGCCACAATCCATGGAGTGTCCCACTTTACGTGGATGCCCCAATACGTCTCCGCCGCCAAGAGCGTGCGCGGGCCGGAAGGCCCGCGCACAAACTCCATTCCCCAATTTTGTCGCATGGAGGCCTTCCGGCCTCCATGCCGGCGTGTACTTTCACGGTAACACTCATGGAGACCCATCGAACCACCCCGGAAGCATGAAAGGCGGGACGCCGCGGACCCCCGATGTTTTAACCCCCCAATCTTTTCGCCTGGAGGCCTTCCGGCCTCCATGCTGGCGTGTACTTTCACGGCGAGACAGATGTCTGCTTTGCGTGTACTTTCACGGTAAAGTTCCAAGCAAGGTTTGCATGATCTTGGAATTTCATTCCTTCCTTCATAAGTTATTGTTTTCATAAACTGTTTCTCCTTGAAGTGAAATTCCTTATCTTTCAATTATGATCGATCGGATTGGTCTCTTGTTGGCCTCCTCTGATACAATTCTTTCTTCAAATTCCTCAAGCCTGGAACCTGGGACTCCCATCGCCAAATTCGTGACAAGGCAGACTGATATGAGTTCTCTTCTCGCCCACTGGCGGACTCTTTTAGCCCCTTTCATCTTTTTGATCCTGCTGCGCGTTTGGGCGCGGCGCCGCAGCCGAAAACGGGAATGGGCAGCGTGGCAGAAGGAGCGTGAACGCCTCCAAAAGCTCCGGAAAAAGGAGCAACAGGAAGAGGCTGACAGGCAAAAGAAAGCCGCTCAAGACCGCATTCCCTGTCTCACGGAAGAGGCCGTCGCCAAGGCCATCGCAAGAAGGGCGGCCACCATCGTCATCGAAGGCCCGCTGGCCCAGGGCCGCGATTCGGAGATCCTCCAGGGACTCCCCGCGGAATACCAGATCACCGTCGCCCGTCACGGTAAGCTTGTCCTTAAAAGCAAAGCGCGGGCTTCCCGGGCAACAGAACCGGCGACCTGACCTGTTCTCCCCTTTCCGTCAGGGATTGATTGCCGTCAAGGAAGCTCTTCGGGGGACCTATCAGATACGGTTGACAAGTCCACGCACGAAAGGAACCCACCGTTCAATTCCGTGAATCCCGTCCGGCCCGCCACCGGCAAGATGCCGGTGCCACCAGGGCGGCGCCGCGGAGTGTAAAGCAAAAACGCGGGGATTTGATAGGTCCCCTCTTCGGTTTTCCCCCGGTTGCCGCGCCTGGCCTTTCTTCGGGTCCCGGAGCATGATTCCTGGTGGTTTCTCCGCTAAAATCCAACTGGAAAAAGGAATAAAATGTCCAAGAATGATCGAATTCAAAGAACTTTTTCGAGAGGAATGCTGGTTTTTTTGCTGCTCCTTGGTGCGGGACCTGTTGCCAAGAACTCGATCTGGACTGACGTCCAGCGGATCGTGGCGGTTGGTGATGTGCATGGAGACTACGCACAGCTTGTCCGAACGTTGCGGGCTGCCAAGGTCATCGACAAGGAGAATCGGTGGATCGGAGGCAAGACCCACCTAGTGCAAACCGGGGATGTGCTGGACCGTGGGGCGGACTCGCGGAAGGTCATGGACTTGCTGATGGACCTGGAAGTGCAGGCGCCGGAGGCGGGAGGCCGTGTCCACGCACTGATAGGGAATCACGAATCTATGATCTTGTTCCGGGATCTGCGCTATGTGCATCCTGGAGAGTATGCCTCTTTCGGAGGCAAAGACGCCTATTTGGATGCGTTGAGTCCGGAGGGAAAATATGGGAAGTGGATTGCCAGCCACAATGCCGTTATCCAAATCAATGATACGCTTTTCCTTCATGGCGGCATCAGTGCGGACTATGCGTCAATGCCCCTGAAGAAGATCAACGAGATGATCCGGGAAGATCTGAAAAAAAAGGGTCACCACAAAGGAAGTTTTGCCACGGACATAGACGGCCCGTTGTGGTATCGCGGTCTTGCCAGGAAGGATGAAGACGAGATTGCAACGATCCTGGAAACCGTTTTCGAGACTCATGGCGTCAGGAGGATCGTCACGGGACATACCGTGTCGAAAGGCGGAATCCAGAGGCGAGCTGAAGGCCGTGTCGTGATGATCGACGTCGGGATGTCAAGGCACTATGGTGGACCGGCAGGATGCCTTTTGATCGAGGACGGGAAAGCCTACGCGGTCTATCCGGAGTCTACGGAAGAACTCGTCACTGCCCGGGAATGAGCGGGAACGTGTTGTGCAGTCAGGACCCTACCAAATCAGAGACGCGTTTCGGGTAAGGAGGAGGAGAGACGGACACCGGAGGCGTAGTCCCTCACACCATCGAGGAGCCGGCCGACGAGGACGCCGCTGGAAGCGATGGATAAGCCGCCGCGGTAGAGACGTGATGAGATATCCGGGTCCAGGGGTGAAGGACGATGAAAGAGAGACGGAGCAGGAAAGGCGCTCGATCGGGAATGTATTCGGAGTCGCGATTCAGGGCCATCCATGTAAGGCGGGACAGGGAATGAAAACAAGAAGGAAAACGCGGGGCCGAGCGACGTGAGACGCCGAGCATGAGCGAGGCCTACCGTACAAGAATGTGGGTGGGGAACTCGTTGCTTTTCATTGCAACGGGTCCTAGTTCGCTCCCTGGTGGGTGCAGGGCAACGCCCTGCCAGGGGACGGGGGACGGGTCCCCGGACCACCTTCGAGTCACGCAAACGTGACCCTTCGAGTCACGCAAACGTGACCCGCCGAGCGGAGCGAGGGGCAAGCGGTCGCCGAACTGTCCCGCTTTGAGTGGACACCCGAAAGCAACGAGTTTCCCAACCCTCTTTGTGCGCTGCGCGACTTTTTCGGGTGGGCATCATCGATGACCACTTCCGGCTTAACTCGAGACCACGTCGTCCGCTTCCTTATGAAGGCGGATGGCCAACACGGGATTCAAGGCATTAAAAAAGTTCTAGTTACCGGCGGCGCCGGCTTCTTTGGTGGTTTGCTCAAAAGGCACTGCCTGGATCTTGGCCTTGAAGTTGTGAGCCTGGATCTTTGCGAAGACGAAGACCACCACCCCAACCTCCGGTCCATGCGCGTGGACCTTGTGGACCCTGTGGCCTTGGAACCGGTTTTTCAGTCTGGCGGCTCATTCGACGCGATCTTTCACTGCGCGGCCATCATGGCCCACGCGGTACAGGACAAAAATGCCCTTTGGCGGTGCAATGTCGAGGGAACGCGCAACATCGGATTGATGGCAGGGAAATATGACGTTCCAAAGATTGTTTTTACGTCGTCGAACTGCTTGTGGGGCAGGGGCTTCGGCCGCCCTGTCACCGAGGAAGACGAGCCCGCTCCCATAGAGATTTACGGCAAGTCGAAAGTCGAAGGGGAAAAGGTCTTGTGGGAGATGCGGAACGGACTCGACGTGGTGATTTTGCGGTGCCCCACCATCATGGATGCCGGGCGGCTAGGCCTCTTGACAATCCTATTCGACTTTGTTCGCGAGGGCCGGAAGGTTTGGGTGGTGGGCGGCGGAAAAAACGTCTACCAGTTCATTTACGCTCCGGATCTCATCAATGCCTGCCTCAAGGCTGCGAAATACGACGGATCGGAGATATTCAACATCGGCTCCGACCACGTCAAGTCATTCCGGGAGGTTTACGAGCATGTCATCCGCGAAGCCGGTACCAAGGCCCGGATCGCCAATTTCCCGCGCTTCCTTGCCCTGCCCGCAATGAAGCTTGCCTACGCCTTGAAGCTGTCGCCTCTGGGTCCGTACCAGTACAAGATGATTGCCGAGGACTTTCTCTTCGACACGTCGAAGATCAAGGAAAAACTGGGCTGGAAGCCCACGGCTACCAACGAAGAAATGCTCCTCAAGGCCTACCATTACTACGCCGAGAACTTCGACGAGATCCACGCCAGAAAAGATGTCTCCTCCCATCGGCACCCGGCGAAAATGGGGGTCATCAAACTCCTAAAATGGATCTCTTGACGGTCTCGGTCATCAGTGGTTGCGCTTCGGCGGTCACTGGCTTCGGTCATCGGTAGTAGGCAACGTCCACTCTCGCGGCGCTCGGCTCCGCCCACCAGGTATTCACGTAAAACGTGACAATGTCGTCGCCGCGGCGAAAAACTAGGCTGCGCAACGCTTTGCTTGGCCGAGGGCGGCGAGAGCTGCCAAATCAGACGCTGGCGACCGGTTTCCACGACAAGTTACTCGATCTGGCGCTGCCGGACCGGCAGCGCCAGGAGATCGGACAGCCCAAGAACAAGTGATCGAGGAACGGAACCCAACACGAAGAAAACGCGTTCATCTTTTGCCGGGTGGCCGGCAATTTGACTATTCTGTGGGCTTTCGCCTGAGACCATTGCCAAGGGTCGTCCGTGGCACCTGCTCCGCCGGCGGCACCGGCGTCTTTCGAGTCCTTCCAATCAACAGAGGGAATCTTGATGCGACTGTTGAACCCGATCTTTTTTACCGTCGCCTCCTTTGCAGGGATCTTCCTGCCATCGGTAAGCGGCACCCAGACCCCAGAGTCCCAGCCGGCTTCGACAGTGGGGTCTCGCCACACTTCCCAGCCGACTTCGGCGCCAGCCTCCAGCCCCACCTCGAAAGCGGCTTCTCGACCCGCCTCGGAAAAGAACTCCGGGCCTACGGCTGCAAAGGCGGATGAAAAGCGGTTCTTGTCGCGCACTCGACGGCTCACCTACACGGGTCTGCGTTCCGGCGAGGGCTATTTTTCCTCTGATGGCCGCTACGTCGTCTTCCAGAGTGAGCGGGACCCCGAGAACCCATTTTTCCAGATATTCCTCCTTGATTTTGAAACAGGGGATACTTGGCAAGTTTCTCCCGGGTCAGGCAAGACCACGTGTGCTTTTTTCCGACCGGGCACTGATGAGCTTTTGTTCTCCTCGACTCACTTGGATCCCGGAGTGGTGGAGAAACAGAAGGCGGAGATTGAGCGTAGGGCCACTGGCAAAAAGAAGCGGTACTCGTGGGACTACGACAGGGCAATGGACATCTTTTCCATCCATCGCGACGGCGCGAGCATCAAGCGGTTGACAACTACCGAAGGCTATGACGCGGAGGCTTCCTATTCACCGGATGGATCGAAGATCGTCTTCGCATCGATCCGGACTGCCTACCCGGTGAGTGACCTTTCCGCGGAGGACCAAAAGAGGCTTGAGAACGATCCAGCCTATTTCGCCGAAATCTACATCATGAATGCTGATGGCACGGACCAGCGCCGTCTCACCCAATGGGCCGGCTACGACGGAGGCCCTTTCTTCTCTCCCGATGGCCAGCGCATCATCTGGCGCCATTTTGACGAAAGCGGCATGTTGGCCGACATCTACACGATGCGCCTTGACGGCACTGACCGCCAGAGGATCACCGATTTTGGGTCCATGTCCTGGGCCCCCTTCTTCCACCCGTCTGGGAAGTATGTGATCTTCGCTACGAACAAGCATGGCTTTGAGAATTTCGAACTCTATCTAGTGGATGCCTCGGGGCGGAAAGAACCGGTGCGGGTGACGGCAACGGATCGGTTCGACGGGCTGCCGGTCTTTTCTCCCGATGGCAAGAAGCTCCTTTGGACTTCGGACAGAAGCGCCCAGAAGAGGTCGGATCTCTATTTGGCCCACTGGGATCACAAGGCGGCCTTGGCGGCCTTGGAAGCCGCGCCCCCGCGGGCGGCGGCAACACCACCTGTAAAGCAGGATTCTTTGGAACCGAAGGATACCGAAAAGACTGGCGCGGCGATAGACAAAAGGCCCGCGGTGAAGCTTTCGGAAGAGATCACGGCAGCCGATCTGAAAGCGGTGGTGGCCTATTTGGCATCGGACAAGCTGGAGGGTCGGAAAACGGGATCTGATGGAGCGAAGCTAGCTGCGGCTTATCTTGCAAGTCGCCTTCGAGAGGCGGGTTTGGGTCCCAAGGGGGACGATGGAGATTATCTGGCTTCCTTCCCCTTTACCGCGGGCTTGAACATCCAAGAAGATGCGACCGAACTGAAGCTTGTCGGTGGGGAAGAAGAGAAGGAGGTGGAGCTTCACAAGGGATTCCGACCGCTGGCCTTTTCTTCCAACGGTGAGGTAGAAGGCGAAGTCGTTTTTGCCGGCTACGGCCTGAAGGCTCCGGGAGATACGGCGAAGGGATACGACTCGTACGGAGACCTGGACGTGGCCGACAAGATCGTGTTGGTTCTTCGCTACGTCCCCGAAGAAGTGGAGATGAAGCGGCGTCAGGAACTCAATCTCTATGCGGGTCTTCGCTACAAGGCAATGGTGGCTCGGGAACGCAAGGCCAAGGCTCTTCTGGTGGTGACGGGACCAACTTCGCCGAACTCGGGGGAGTTGGCTCCTTTGTCGTTCGACACGAACCTGGCGGGCTCCGGAATCCTGGCGGCGACCATTGACCTCGACACCGCCAAGGCGCTATTTTCGGAGTCGGGCAAGGAACTTGAGGCGATCCAAAAGGCGCTTGATGTCGAAGATCCCCACGCTGATGGGACTTTGTCCCTTCCGGGAGTCAAGGTGCATCTCAAGGTAGAGTTAGAGCGCATCCGGGAGTCTGATGGCAACGTGGTCGCCTTCCTTCCCGCCTACAAAAACCCAGACACCGCGGAGACGGTCTGCATCGGCGCCCACTACGATCACCTCGGCCACGGGAAAATCGGGAATTCCCTTGCTCACAAGGGCGAAGAGGGGGAGATCCACAATGGCGCGGACGACAACGCATCGGGCACGGCAGCGGTTCTGGAGATCGCCGCGGCCCTGGCGGCGGAGCACCGACGCCATCCCGAGAGCTTTCGCCGAAACCTGCTGGTAGCCTTCTGGTCGGGAGAAGAAATGGGCACATTGGGTTCCTCGTACTTCGCGCAACACCCACTCGTGCCGCTGGAAAGCATGGCGGCCTACGTCAACTTCGACATGGTGGGCAGGCTAAAGGAGAACCACTTGATCCTTCAGGGAGTTGGATCTTCCCCCGCCTGGACGCCCCTATTAGAGAAGCGAAATATCGTTGCGGGATTCGATCTACGCCTCCAGGAAGATCCCTATTTGCCTACAGATGCCACTCCCTTCTATCTGGCCAAGGTGCCGGTCCTCAATTTTTTCACCGGAAGCCACGAAGACTACCATCGCCCCACGGACGACCCGGAGCTCTTGAACTACCTGGAAACAGAACGGATCAGCAAGCTCGCCTCCCGGATTGTGCTCGATCTTCTGCGGAGTGAGAAGCGCCCCGAATATGCGGAGGTCAAGAGCACCAAGAGCCAGGCGGGGGGCCGGGATACCATGCGCGCCTACCTGGGGACGATCCCCGACTATGCGGCTGAAGGGGCTGAAGGCGTGCCTCTCTCGGGCGTGCGCTCCGATGGGCCGGCGGACAAGGCCGGAGTCCAAGGAGGCGACATCGTCGTGGAGCTGGGAGGGCAAAAAATCGTCAATATCTACGACTACACCTATGCTCTGGATGCCGTAAGGATTGGGAAACCGGTAAAAATGGTCGTTCTTAGAAAAGGGGAGCGGTTGACCCTTGAGGTCACGCCAGAAGCCCGGAAATGAGGCATGGGCCATTCTACGAAAACTGTTTTGACCTTCGCGGCCCACGGCCACGCCACCGAAAAAGACTTGCTACTTTTCCCAGCGACCCATTGTAGGGTATGCACCTAAGCCGGGACACACGACAAAACCAGAAAAAGACGCGCAGCGTACAAAAATGTGGGTGGGGAACTCGTTGCCTTCCAATTGCAACGGGTCCGCAGCTAGCTCCCTGGTGGGTGCGGGGCAAAGCCCTGCCAGGGGACTGGGGACGGAGTCCCCAGACGACCTTCGAGTCACGCAAACGTGACCCGCCGAGCAGCGCGAGGCGTTGCCCGGACGATTGGCATTACCACAATCCATGAAGTGTCCCGCTTTACGTGGATACCCCCCATTGTCCCGCCTTGAGTGGATACCCGTGGAGACGATGGATCGACCGCTGCAGTGGAGCCGTGATGAGAACTTCGGGTTTGGAGCCAGCGGCCAGCCACTCTTCAGACTAGCGCCTCTCGGCCACTTCCATGGCCAGCTTCTCCCGTTGCCGTTCCGCTTCCAGAATCTCTTTTTGCAGGCGGAGCAGTTCCCGTTTGGCCTTGACGAGCCTTTTATCCCGCTTTCGATCTTGCGGAAGCAGCCTGTCGTAGTGCCCCAGGAGCTCATTCTGGGCGCCATAGGCCTTCTGCCGTTTGAGCCGGATCTGGTCCTCCGCCTCGTGAAATCGCCGGAGCAGCTTCCGGGTCTCCAGGTTTTCGGCCTCCAGAATCTCGCCCTTGTCCTGACTGATGATGCCAAAGAAGACCATCATGGCAATCAAGGCCAAGATCAGAATGAAGATGTAGAGATCTCCCGATCGATAGCTGTAGCTGCCGCCACAAGAGGGAAGAAGGATCAGCAGAACCGCCGGTGCGGCAAAAAATGCTCCCTGTCGGATCATTGGCTCTCCTTGGTGTTCGAGCGGGTAGAGCGGCGCTCTTTTGCTATTGTGGCCTAACTTGGCTTCGGGGTCCACTCCTTGTCCCGGACGTGGAGTTTGGCACGGCGCCTGATGGCCGACACCTTTTTTCTAACCCTTCGACCCGATTCTTATCACCGATGGTTGAGGCCGCCCAGAGCCGCCTCATCACGGCCTTTTGGTCATCAGGCGTCGCCACGAGCTCCCGGATAGATTTCCTGGTCAGTCCGCCAAGGAATCTCTGGCCTTTTTTACGGCTTCCAGCAGGGCGTCCGCCCTCTGGCGCTCCAAGGGGGCGCCGGCGCGCCCTTTCTCCCGAAGAGTGCTGGAAACGATGGCGCCATCTACCAAACGCGTCAGCACCGCGTTCTCCGGGTTCAAGCCACTAGCCAGATAGAGGGGAACCCTGGCCAGGCCGCGGACCCTGGCAAGCTGTTCAGGGGTTGGAGGCGCCCCGGTGCGCGGGCCAGTCACCAATATCCCGTCGGCGAGGGCGCGATCTTGGAGCTCGGCGACTTCGTCTTCCAGGGGAGAAGGGGCCAGGGGGCGGCTGTGTTTGACACGGATATCGGCAAGGATGGCGATTTTTTCGGCGCACCACTCCCGGCGGCGCCGGAGCGTTTCATGGGCGCGGCCCTGGATGAGGCCCTGATCGGTGAGCCTGGTGCCGCAGTGGACGTTGACCCGGATGAAATCGGCGCCGGCACAGGTTGCAATGGCCATGGCGGCCAGAGGATCGCAGCGGAGCACGTTGACGCCAATGGAAAGTTTCGGGCAGGCATCCCGGACGCGCTGGACGCACACAGCCATGGCCGCTACCACCTCGGGCCCCACGGCACCGGGAAGGAAGGGTGCGTCGCCGAAGTTTTCCACGATCACTCCCTGAAATCCCCATTCCGCCAGTTGCGCCGCTTCCCGGACGGCTCGGGCAAAAACCGCCTTTGCGTCACCGTCAAATCCTGGACTGCCGGGAAGCGGCGGCAAATGGATCGCCGCCATAAGAGCGAATGGCGTCTCCGTGAAAAGCCGCTGGCCTCTTGTCATCGTGCAACCCTCACCTTTTCTGAAACTCCGCGCCATTGACTTTGAGAAAACACTAGAATTAGCATATTCTTCCTTCTAAAGGGGAATCTCCGATAGATTGGGATTCCTGGGAGAATCGTAAAGACCAGAAATCCGAGAGGATCGTGCCGGGCAGGTCCATGGAGCGGGCGAAAGCATGAAAAAGAAACCTCGTGGCCTCGCGACAGCCTTCGCGGTCGGCCTCTTTTTCCTGAGCGCGGCGCCGGTGCAGGCTCAACAGCCGCTCTTGGACAAAATCAACCGGATCGCCTTTCGTCAAGGGGAGCTTCCTTCGGGCTGGATCCTCCTGGAGGATCGTGTGGAAGACCCGGTCTTCTTTCAGGAGATTTCGACCCTCATCAGCTTGGTGATGACCCTTCCAGGCGCGGCTGCCATCAATCTAGGCCACGCCATCGAAACGCCGGAAGGCGCTTTCAACGTCGAGTATTTTGCCTTTCCGTCGTTCAAAGGCGCGACGAAGGCCGGGCCGCAGTTCAAGGGCGCCGCCGATGGGCACGGTTGGCTGAGCTTGCGCCTGGGAGATGTCATCCTCTTCGTCGGCAGCCAGGATCGCCCCGTCCAGGAGTTTGTGGTCAACGCGAAGCTGATCCCCTACCTCGACCGCCTCCTCCAGGAAGCACTGGCCGCCCAGCGGGCGGGGGAGCTGGTCGAAGCCGAACAGGGATTCTATGCCGTCGTCAAGGCAGCGCCGGTCTACGCCAAGGCCTGGCTCCAACTGGGGGTGATCTACCAGCAGGCATCGCCTCCAAAGGTGGGAGCCGCAAAGAACGCCTACCGGAAAGCGGTGGAAGCGCAAAAGTCCACGGGAAGCCTCACGGAGAAGGAGCTCTGGCAAGCTTTGGTGGGTTGGGGTATGACAACGCTCTACGAAGGAGACGCCGCGGAAGCGGGAAGGATCCTGGGGAATGCCCGGACCCTGGGTGCCTCCGTCGGTCCGGTGGAGGAGGCGAAGAGCTACTACTTCTGGGCATCCACCTTCGTGCCCCGGAACGACTTCGATCAGTTCCTTGACAAGCTGGAAAAGGCGTTTCAGACCCAAAAGCGGGCAGGTCTCGGGGATCTGGTGGAGCACGCTGCCACGAACCCGAACTTTGCGCCCTTCAAGGACAAGAAAAAATTCAAGAAACTCCTCAAACGGTACCGGCGAAAATGAGTCCGGGAGTCGTGGAACATGCTGGGACATTCTTGTTGGACGCCGGGCGGTCTGCGGTCTCAGGGCGGTTTTGGACCCGGTTTGGGCTTTGGCTGGGCGGAACGGGCGACTAGCGCGAGCGGCTGCGAGCGATTAGGAGCGGAACTCAAGTAAAAAGGAGCAACCACGGGGAAGAGTTTGCCCCCGGTTTGGGAAACTGCTGTCAACGGTGGCGAAACGCTTTGGAACGAAACGGAGTCCCGATGGGCGAAGGAAGCTCGAGGCCCATGAGCGAAGCTCCAAGAATGGGCATGGTGTTGTGTTGAAGGAAACCAGAGAAGGTTCGGTTTGCGCGTTTCTTGAAAAGGGGCACCTCGTGCTGGGCGCGGTCTTGAAGATCAAGGGCGCTCAGCTTCGGGTCCTGGGTGATGATCGTCGTGAGCGGAACATCCCGCAACGTCGGCTTCTTGGGGTCTGCGGTGTACTTTCCATAGACGGGTCTCAGGACGCGATTTTGGAGGGGCTTTCCCGGCTCAAGAAGGCGATTTTGGAGCAGTCCAAGGAGATCGATCTCCCGATGCTCTGGGAGGCGTTGGTGGGGGATCTCGACGTGGTGGAGCCCGAAGAATTGGGGCTTCAGTGGTTTGGGGATGATGCGGAGCCGGATCAGATCATGGCCGTGATCTGGGCGGTCCTTCAGGACTCCCTTCACTTCAAGCTCAAGGGCGGCAAGATCCGGGTGCAACCGGTGGCCACGGTGGAGCAGAAGCAAAGAGAACGCCAGTTGGCCCAACGCAGGAAAGAGGCGCAGCAGGCGGCTGTCGCTTGGATCCGTGGGGGCTTGCCGCCGGAGAACCAGGAACTTCTTGTGGGGCAGCTCAAGGAGGTGGCGCTGTTTGGGAGCGAAGCTCCGAAGTTCGGGGAGCTAAAACCTCTGTTGAGAGAACTTGGGCGGGCTGGAGATGAGGCGCATACGGCGTTCAAGGCACTGGTCGAGGTCAAGATTTGGACCCCGGAAGAGAATCTGGCGCTCCAGCGCGAAGGCGTCTCGGTGGAGATGGAACCTGGGATCGTACAGGCTGCCAACTCGGTCTTGGACCGCGGATGGGACAGCTCTTTGCGCCAAGACTGGACCGGGCGCCACACCTTCAGCGTGGATCAAGAGAAAACCCGGGATGTCGATGACGCCATGAGTTGTTGGGAAGATGGCGCTCGGCTGATGGTGGCGATCCATATTACCGACGTGGCCGAATTTCTCGATCCTGGATCGGAGCTGGACCTCGATGCACGGATGCGGGGACAGTCGATCTACCTGCCGGATCGCGTCATTCCCATGCTTTCCAGGGTTCTTTCGGAACAGGGAGCCTCGCTCCTTCCCAAGCAGTTGCGCCCGGCCCTGACCATGGTTTTCCATGCCGATCCAAGCGGCGTATGCCAGGATCCTCGTTTCGAGCTCACCCTTGTGGCCGTAGACGAAAAACTCACCTACGATGAGGTGGATGAGAGGCTCGGGTCCAATTCCATGTTCCAGAAGCTTTTGGCCTTTTGCCAGGCTCACCGCCAGGTCCGCCGGGAACAGGGCGCCCTTCACCTTCCCCTCCCGGAGATCGCTCTCGTGGTGAACGAGGAGGGGGAAATCAACGTTTCGATCCAGCCCGATTCCCCCTCGCACGAATTGGTGTCCGAGCTCATGATTTGCTTCAATGAGCAGGTGGCCAAACTGTTGAGCCAGCGGGAAATCCCCGCTCTTTACCGAGGCCAGCCCGAGCCTAGAAAACGGATCTTGGGAGAGACACCCACCCTTTTCCAGTCTCTGCTCCAGAGGCGCCAGATGCTCCGATCACTCCTCGAGTCCAAGCCCTTGCGACACACGGGGCTGGGCCTTGAACACTACACGATGGCCAGCTCGCCACTGAGGCGATACCTCGATCTTTGCGTCCAAAGACAGCTCAAAGCGGCCGTCACCGGCTGCAAGCCTGTGTACGATGCCGCCGACTTCGAGGAGCTCAAACCCTATCTGGCACTCGCCCAACGGAGAGCCCAACGGATCCAGAGGGCGACTGAACGGTTCTACATGCTGCTCTACCTGGAACGTCTGAAGGAGCCTTTGATCCAGGCGCTCTGGTTCGAGCCCTATGGAAAGCGGGAGAAGGTGATCCTACTCCCCTTCCTCAACGAGGCGGAGGTTGCCATAAAAAAACGGGAGCCACCGCCGCCGGGAACCCTGGTTGATCTGGAGATCCTCGATGTCAATGCCAGAAAGGAAACTCTGAAGCTGGGCTATCGGTCCGTCGCCAAAAAGCCCAAAGGCCCCTCGGAGCTGCTGGCTCCCTGGCTATCGGAGAAGATAGCCGATGGCTGAATCGCGGCCAACACTGAGGAAATGGCTGTGGCCGAACGTTTTTCCTTGGGTTGTGTTCCGCTTCCATCGCCGGCCATCCGGCCGCCGCTGGCCGCCTCTTAGAGCCCCAGTTTTGGGCTTCCGCCCGCAAGTGGGCCACCCCCTGAATCCAAGCTGTTGGAAGTGAAAGCAAGGAGTCTTTTTATGAAACGGTCGATGTTTGCCTGGCTGCTTTTGCTGCCAGCCCTGGTCGTGGCACAAAACCCGGCCAAACCGGCACCAGCTCCGTCTCGTGCCCAAGAAAATCTGCTTGAGATCCAGTACGAACCCGGAAATGTCCTGCCGCTGCCCTTTCAGAACTGCGAAGTTCGGACTCGCGCAAAGGCGGATCCCTACCCCTTCAAGATGCCCGTCAACGTGGAGATCTACGTCTACACGCCTGAAACTGGCAAGAGGTCAGGCCCCATATTCCAGGGATCACTGTCCAAACCCATGAAACTCGAAGTCGGCTACTATTCCATCGACGGTCAGGGGATCGACAAACCCATCATCGTTGCCTATGGCATTAAAATTGCCCCGAGAACCTATAAGATTTACAGGAACAAGACCTACATGGTGGGAAATTTCATCATCCCCGGAACAGCGCGACTCCCCGCGTCGGGCCAGTATACCGTGAGTTTCAAGACGGTGGACATGCCCGTACGCTGCCGCCACAAAGAGCGCGCGGTCATCGAGGTTCCCGGCTACAAAGGGCTTCCTCCTTTCCTGGAACCGGCGGAAGGCGCGGCCTGGCCCGAGTAGCCGCGAAAAGCCTCGGCCTCAAGCCTGGATTTCACGACCTCCAAGGCGCGTTTGGGGAAGGCGTGGACATGAACTTTGAGCTCGCGCTCCGCCAGATCTAGCATCTCCAAAGCAGACCGCGGAACCGGAAGCCCCATGATTTTATCGAGATCGCGGCCAAGTTTTGGGAAAACCACCTCGAAGCGGCGGAGTGGATCAAGACTGTCCAGGAGGGGCCGGCGGGCTGCGGGAAGGTGCTTTTCGAAAAGCTGGAGCAGGTGGCGCAATGCCTCCGTTTGTACCGTGGCCCGGCCGCTGAGATGTTCTCCACGGTAGTAGTGGCCTACACCGACGAGCAATTTGGTCAGGAACTGGCCGAAAAGCTCGTCGTCGTTAGCGATGGCGGCGCGGCTTTGGTACAGAGTTGTGGTGGAGATGATTCCAAGTCGCCGCTCGATGTTCTTCCGGTCGAACAGAACCTTGAACCGGTTCAGCCGCGCCAAATGCAGATCCTTGAGACCGAAAATGCCGAATTCCACGAGGTGGCCCCCTTCGTAGAGCACTTTCAGACCATGCCTGGTCTCTTGGAATGGCAAGACCACGGCATCGAACTGGGGGAGCCAGTCCAACTCTTCACGAAAAGCTGTCTGCTCTCCGTCCTTGACGACGACGAAAAAGTCGTGATCCGACCAGCGATCCGGGTGGCTCTCCCGGCCGGCCATGGAGCCCACCGCTACAAGGCTCACGACTCGTTGGTCCCGAAGGAGCTGCTCCTTCAGGGCCAAAGTGTATCCGCGATAGGCTTCAGGTGTCATGACGCAAACCTCCTGGTGCCCGGTTGATCGCCTCTCTCCTTCTGGTAGCCGAGATTCGGTCGGGGTCCGTAAAATGCTTTCGGCTCCCGGGGACTCTCCCAAAGGAATTGTGGGTCTAACAAGGGCGAAAAACAAGGAGAGGCAGAGCGCCCCAGCATGGCTAAACAGAGCCAACGGCCGGTGACAAGGGATGTGACAGCATGTCTATTTTTTTTGTTTTCCCATCTTTTTCGGCGGTCTTCGCGACTCGTGGAGGCCTGAGAAGATTTGCCGACTTCCTGCCGGCAAAGAGAAATGAGACCTATCAGATTCGGTTGACAACTTCACCGCTGGGGCGGGCCTCCTTCCCGGCTCCGTGCAGCCCGGAGGGCGCTACACCGGCAAGATGCCGGTGCCACCGTTTCGGCGAAGAAAATTGTAAAGCAAAAACACGACAA
>JAJRTK010000436.1 GCA_024278345.1 bacterium
GGTTGACAAGTCCACGCACGAAAGGAACCCACCGTTCAATTCCGTGAATCCCGTCCAGCCCGCCACCGGCAAGATGCCGGTGCCACCAGGGCGGCGCCGCGGAGTGTAAAGCAAAAACGCGGGGATTTGATAGGTCCCGTTCGGAGCATGGTCTGGCGGCGTTGACGGGCGAGTGTCGGCGGACGGACTGCCGCCGACGCGAGTGGAACTCAACGCTGATCGTGAGATGTTTGGGCTTCAGGCTTGGCTCTGGGTAGCTCGAACCAGAAGGTGCTTCCTTCCCCGAGCTTGCTTTCGAGGTCAAGGCAGCCGCCGTGGGCCTTGACGATTCCTCGTGCGATGGAGAGGCCGATCCCCATGCCTCCGGCCCTGAAACCGTAGGTCCCTGAAAAATGGTGGTCGGTATTTTGGAGGACCCTAAATCTCTCGAAGACTTTGGGGAGGTCTTCCGTGGCAATGCCGATGCCGTTGTCTTGGACTTCGACGCGGAAGTAGCTCAACTCATCTGCTTCCAGAGGATTCAAGCGCACCTGGATGCGGCCTCCGTCCGGGGTGAACCGGATGGCGTTTTGCAGGAGATTTTGCATGACGGTTCTGAGGGCTTCCGCTTCGGCGTTGACTAGGATCGGTTCTTCCGGCGGTGTCCATTGGAGTTGGAATTGGCGTTCTTCGGCGAAGGGGCGGACGTCTTCGATGACATCGGTGATCAGGGGGGCCATTTCGAAGAGGCTGTACCGAAGGGGGATCTGGTCCATTCCCACGCGGGAAAGGGTGAGCAGATCCTGGGTGAGAGCGACAAGGCGTTGGGTTTCCCGGAACATGACATCCATGGCCCGTTCTTGTTCCCGGGGGAGTTCGCCCATTCTGCGGCTCCGCATGAGATCCAGGTAGCCAAGGAGGACGGTGAGAGGAGTCTTCAACTCGTGGGACGCGATGCTGAGAAAATCGCTTTTTCGGCGATCGAGGTCTTGGAGCTCCCGATGGGCCTCTTCCAAACGCTCCACCAGCGAAGCTTGGTAGATGACGACGGCCGCGTGTCCCGCCAACGCCTGGAAAAAAGCGAAGTCCGCCTCGGTAAAATGGTAAGTCGTGGAGTGGCTATCGACGTAGAGGGCGCCAAGGATGGAGCCTCCGGCTTCCAGTGGGGCGCAGAGGACGCTTCTGAGGTTCAGGTCCTGGACGCTGGAGGGAGTTTCAAAAGATTCGTCGATATTTTGGCCATCTTGGAGGATGAGGAAGACTGGCTCGCCGTCGGCAAAAACTTTTCGCGGGATGGAACGGCTGAAACCGTCCACCCATTCCAGCGTGCGGCCCCCGCGGGCTCGCGCCAGGCGGTAGCGGTAGGAATGCTTGGCCTGCTGCTTTTCTTTCAGGGAGGGGACGGAGATTCCGGGTCTGAGCCCATCGCTCAAGCCTCGGCGGATGGCGCGGCTCAGGGCATCTTGAGGTTCGTCGAGGAGCAGGATGATCCCTCGTTCTCCGCCCGTGACTTCCAGGGCCGCGTCCAGGACAATCGCCAAGAGCTCATCCACGGTTTCGATCTGGGTCAGAGCCCGGTTGACTCGGAGCAGTAGGGAGAAGTTCCGGTGGTCTCTGGCCGGGTTGCCGGTGAAGACACCGGCCAGCTCATCGATTCGGCGCGTGGTATCTGGCGAGGTGGGATCGAAGAGTGCTACCTGATTCCTGCCGTGGGCTTTTGCTTGGTAGAGAGCACGGTCGGCGCAGGCGATCAGTTCCTCCGGTGTGCTCGAGCTTGCTCCGAGCTCGCTACAGCCGATACTCACCGTCAGGGCTTCGCATCCCCGCGGCACCTCTACCTGCCCCGCCCGCAGCCGGATCTTTTCGGCAATGATCTCGGCGCCCAGCAGATCGGTTGTGGGCAACAGGATCGCGAATTCATCGCCACCATAGCGAACGGCCAGATCAGTTTTCCGGAGGGTCAGCCGAAGCATTGCGCCGAAGGATCGGACGACGCCATCTCCGGCTGGATGCCCCCACTGGTCGTTGATCGCCTTGAAGCGGTCGAGATCGAGCATCAAGAGCGCCAGCGGTTGTGGTCCTACCCGAGCTCGCCGGATTTCCCGTTGCAACAGCGGATCGAGATGCCAGCGGCTGAAGAGTCCGGTGAGCGGGTCTGTCGTTGCCTCGCGATAAACGCGCTCACCGCGTAAAACGGATTCCCCCAGCATCGCGGACAGCCGTCCCGCACTTTCGTCGAAGTCGTATACGGCTCCATTCTTGTGGCGAAACTGGAGCAGTCCCAAAAGTCTTGGCGGCGACGAGCCCAGGCGCCGTTCCGGCTGGTGATGCCGGAGTTGCGACGGTTCCCACAGCAAGACGGCTCCGTGCCGCAAGGGGTCCGCCAAGATCCGGCGCACTTGAAACGCCACGAGTCTGTCCGGCACTTTGGGTGGCCGACTGGATGCCTTGGAAAGCCAGGAGGCCGCCAGCCTAAGTTCCTGGACTCCCGCGATCTCCTGCCGCTCACCAAGATAAAGAGTCCCGCTTGCCGCCCCGGTTACATGGCAGCTCATTTCCACGAGAAGCGGGAAGACGGCGTCTCGCCCGGAATCAAAGGAATCCATGAGCTGCGCCACGAGCTCGATCAGCTCCAGTTGCCCGACCTCGCGTGAGCCGGAACCCCTCGCGGATGCTCCCTCCGCCGGCTGCTCCGTCCGCGCCACCGACAATAGCTCATCGAGTTTCCCTCGCAGCCCATCTAGTGGGTCCATGGTTTCTCCAGCAATTCAGAATATACTTGTGACGATCACCTGGTCCCCGCCCGGTAGTCAACGTCGGATGCGCTTGCTTTATTCCCTGCCGATGATTCTTCCCGCCGCCGATTGTTGAGTCGAGCCCAACACTCTTACAACATCGCGCTCCTTTGCGCCAAGATCAAACCCGACCCCCAAAAACCGTTCCCTGGACTTGTCCCCGTTCGGCCCGCCGTCTTCTTTTTGGTGCTGAGGTCCGCTCACGTCGGGCGCCGTCCGGCACCCGCCCCTCGCCATTTTCACCCCTCTTTCCATCGGAAAACACGATGCCCGAATTGTCCCCGAAGCCTACGGGCTCCAGGCCGAGAGCTCAAGGAAGCGTGCGACGAGTGAGACCAATCAAATCGTCATGTTTCTGCTTGACAATTCTCCCCGCCAAAACCGTATGCACAGGCATCTTGCCTGTCCAGCGCCGGCCGGGCTTCACGGAGTCAGAGAGGAGCCTCCCCCCAATGCTGAAGTTGTAAAACGGGTTTGATAGGTCCCCGACGAGTTGAAACCTCGGCGCCCGGTTTCCTGGCTAACGGTGGTGTGGAACGTCCCCGGGATCGTCAAGGCGACGGCGGATCCCGGCCCTCTTTCTCATCTCCCGAAGGCGTGCGCCCATCTCCTGTTCCAGGCCGCTGTCGGAGGGAGCATAGTAACATCGGCCGCGGAGAAGATCGGGAAGGAGATCCTCCGTCTGATAGTCGCTTCCGTAGTGGTGGGGATACCGGTACCCTTGTCCGTAGCCAAGATTTTTCATGAGCCGGGTAGGCGCGTTCAAAAGGCGCTTGGGTATGGGGATCGAACCCAAGCGAAGGAGATCTCGGCGCGCCCGGCCATAGGCCTTGATGACCGCATTCGATTTTGGGGCGCAAGCAAGGTAGGTCGCCACCTGGGTCAATGCCAGGACGCCTTCGGGCATTCCGATCATCTCGAATGCCTCAAGCCCGGCCACGGCGATCTGAAGAGCCATGGGATCGGCGTTTCCCACGTCTTCACTTGCGAAGATGAGCATGCGCCGGAGAAGAAACCGAGGATCCTCGCCCGCCTCGAGCATCCGCGCCAGGTAGTGGCAGGTGGCATCGGGATCGCTTCCCCGCATGCTCTTGATGAAGGCGCTGATCACATTGTAGTGCTCTTCTCCCCCCTTGTCGTAGAGCAAGATCCGCCGGGCCACGGCCTGTTCGGCGTGGCCAAGGCCGATCCGCTGGTTACCCGCAGTTGCCGCCAGATCGGCGGCCACTTCCAGGGAGGTCAAGAGGCGCCTGGCATCTCCGCCGGCCGCCATGACCAAAGTTTGAAGGGCATCGCCATCGATACCGAGCCCAAGATCTCCCAGACCGCGGTCCGCATTCAGGAGCGCCTGTTTTGCCACGGCTTCCAGCGCCTCCCCGGGTAGAGGCTTTGTCACCAGCACTTGGCAGCGGGAAAGAAGTGCCGCATTCACTTCGAAGGATGGATTTTCGGTGGTGGCCCCCAGGAGGGTGACGATCCCCTGCTCCACGTGGGGCAGGAGCGCATCTTGCTGGGCCTTGTTGAAACGGTGGATCTCGTCGATGAAGAGCAAGGTCGCCTTGCCGAACCTCAGTTTCCGGTCGCGGGCCCCGGAGACCGCGGCGCGGATCTCCTTCACGCCCGCCGCCACCGCCGACATGCGGATGAATTCGGCCCGAAGCTCTCGGCTCAAGATTTCGGCCAGGGTCGTCTTCCCCGTCCCCGGAGGCCCCCAGAACAGCAAAGACGGGATTTTGCCGCGCCGTAGAAGCCGCCGTAGAAGCCCGGATTCCCCCGCCAGATGGGCCTGTCCCACGACGTCGTCCAGCACCCTGGGACGCATCCGCTCCGCCAGGGGCTTTCCCAGGGTGGATTGGTCGAACGTGGATTCGAAGAGGTCCAAGAGCCTATCCTTCCGGCTACAGGTCTGCGTTTGCACCTTACCCGGCCGCTATGCCGCCGACAAGGTGCTGGTAGCATGCTACCAGCGACCACTTTTGTAAAGTTTAAACCAGGCACTTTGACAGGTCGCTATCCTCGTGCTTGAGTTCCTTGGCGGTCGCCCGGAACGGCCGAAAACTCCAAGGTGAGGATGTCACCCATGCCAACGGAAAGCCCCGATCTCTTCGCCGCCATCGTCGGGGCTGAGAACCGCATCCGCGGGCAGGTCCTCAAGACGCCGGCCCTCCATTCGCCCCACTTGAGCCGCCTCTCCGGCGGCCGGGTTTTCCTGAAGCTGGAAAACCTCCAGTGGACTGGCTCGTTCAAGATCCGAGGCGCCATGAACAAGATCCTGGGCCTCTCGGATCTCCAGAAGGAGCAAGGTGTCGTGACCGCTTCCACGGGAAACCACGCCCTCGCCGTGGCCTGGGCCTTGCGCCGCGCCGGCTGCCGGGGCACCGTGGTGCTCCCTCTCCGGGTCTCTCCCAGCAAGTTGGAGGAACTGGAACTTTCAGGCGTGTCCCTGGTGCGGCACGGGCGGGATTCGGCGGAAACGGAGAAGTGGGCACGCCAATTGGCCCGGGAGAGAGGGCGGATCTACGTTTCCCCTTACAACGACTTCGAGATCATCGCCGGGCAGGGGACCATCGGTCTCGAACTGGCCCGCCAGGTGCCGGATCTGGAGGTTCTCTTCGCCACCGTGGGTGGAGGCGGCTTGATGAGCGGCGTGGGAACGGCCTTGAAGAGCCTTTTTCCCGCCGTGGAACTCGTGGGCTGCTGGCCAAGGAATTCGCCCGTGCTCTACGAATCTCTCCGGGCGGGGCGCATCCTGGAGATGGAGTCGGCGCCCACGCTGTCGGACGGTTCGGCGGGCGGCGTGGAGCCCGATACCGTGACGTTCGAGTTTTGCCGACAGCTTTTGGATGAGTCGGTCCTGGTGGAGGAGGAAGAGATCCAACAGGCGATCCGCCTGATCCTGGAGAAGCACCGGCTCGTCGTCGAGGGCGCGGCGGGCGTAGCGGTGGCGGCCTTTCTTCAGCAGATCGAGCGCTACCGGGGCCGGACCGTCGTCTTGCTTCTTTGCGGAGGGAACATTTCCTTAAAAGATCTGAAAACCTGCCTCTGAACCCCCATGCCGTCGCCCTTTCCAGGGGTGTTTCTCCAGCCGCCGGTCCCAGCCCCGGGACCACCCTGAAACGGCGAGAAACCACCCGCTTTCGGCACTGATGAACCACTTTTGAAAATCGCGGGCGCTCCCGGTCTTGTTTCCGGACCCATGGGACGGTAGCTTTAAACCGCGCTTCCCCTACCCCCAACGAACCATCAAGGAGACGCCATGAAACCACGACTGGCCCTTGGAGCCGCGACCCTGGCTTTGCTCACTGTTTGGGTTCCTTTCTCCAGAGCCGATTCACCTCTCACGTCCATCCGGTTTCACCAGGCTTACCGTGCCGAGCTAGCGGCGGCACTGGGCGATTCCTCTTCTCCGCGGGGTCCGGGAACAGAGAATCCCCCCGCTCCGGAGCAGATCATTGACTTTCTGGTGGGCGACCACCCCGCGGCCTTGGAGGCCGCCGCCGTCAACTCGTTGGGCTGGAAGTTCGAAGGCCAGAAGAACGGGCAGCTCTTTTTGGCCGCTCTGGCGGAGAAGAAGGGCCTTGACCCGGAAATCCTGGACTTCCGGGACTTGAGACCGGCCGATCTTTTGGTTTTGGGCTACTTGCTGGCCATGGACGACTACTTCGAGCTGGGGCCGCTTGTCTCCAATGCTTCGGGATTACGGGGCGCACCGGCCATCGATCTTTTGAGCCGGGCCGTCGTCCAGGAGCCGCGGAATTTCACCTACCGCATCATCCTGGCCCTGGTCCGGGCGCAGCTTGAGATGGAGAGTTCTTTTTGCGCGGTCTACCAGAATCTGTCGGCGGTCTTGACGGCGTTCCCCGAATCGGAGCGGGATCTGAAGCCCGAGGCCGTCTTCGAGATCATGAGCTACATCGGGGATTACCGGGATTCCTGCGTGACGCCGGAGACCCGCGCCGCCGAGGGCCCCATCGAGGATCCGGCGTTCGACGAAATCTACGTGGTCACCGAATACCGTGACTGGATCGCCACCGGTACGCAGGTGGGGATCGCCCTTTGGAACAAGCAGAGCCGGCAGCTCGATTCCGTCCGTCCCGGGGGCATCACCACGAGCCTTTTGGTCTGGAATGACCAGCTTTGGGCGGCGTCCAGCCAGCAGGTCCAGCGCTATGATGGCCGGGAGTGGAGGCTCTACCTGGATCGTCCCGCGGCGACGACTTCCTTTTTGCTGGTGGCATCCCGCCATGGAGATTTGCTGGCGATCCACGGCGGGAAGACCTACCGCTACGATGCCATGGCCGACCAATTTCAGTCGGTGAACCCAGTTTTTCCGAACCACCCGGTTCCCCTACATTCCTGCCTGGTTCGCAAGAACGGCCAGGTCTGGGGCATCGACTTCATGACGTCGATCCTGGCGGGCGCACGGGTCATCGGTCTTCAGAGCTACGAGTATCCGGGCAGGGACCCGCGTTCCCTGATGGAAGACGCAACGGGCCGCCTCTGGATCGCCGATTTCACCGACGGCTTCTTCCGGTACGACGACCGGGAGCAAAGGTTTGTCCGGGACCCGGTTGTGGAAGCGAAGGCCTCGGCCCTGGCCACCGATCCCGAATCCGGCACCACCTACTTCCTGCACTACACTGATGGGCTCTATGTCAAAGAAAAAACTGGAAAAACGGAATCGATCCTCCTTCCGGATCTCCAGTACATGCGGGACCTGTATCTGGATTCCGACGGAGTGTTCTGGATTGCCGGCTGGACCCAGCTCCTCCGTCTTTCGAAGGAAGATGGAGAGTGGAAGAAAACAAGCCTGAGTGTGAGATGAGCGAAGGGCGAGTGGCGGCGGACGGATTGCCGCCGCCGGGAGCGGAGTACAACTTGGGAAGAGAAAACGATGATCCAGGGCATGGCTTGACGCGGGGTTCTCCCCCCCTCAAGTTTCCAGGCTGCTTTTTGCTTCGGAAGCGGCGCCAGCCTGCGCCGACAGGTGCTTCACCAGGGCCCAGACCGAGTCGAGGATCTCGTCCCGGCAGACAAGATAGACGCGGTACGACTGCATGTAGGGATCAGCGATGTCGCGGTCGGGAGCGTGGCGGTCCCAATGGGTGAGCATCCGGGTTTTCTCCGCGGCCTCGGGATCCAGGCCAAAGACGTAGTCCAGGTGTTGCCCGGTAAGGCAGAGAATCAGATGAGCCTTCTCCACGTCTTCCCCGGTGAGCTGCCTTGCGCGGTGGCCGCTGATGTCGAGCCCGAACTCAGCCATGGCCGATTCTGCTTCGGCGGTTGCCGGCCAGCCAACGACAGCCCCGGTGCCTCGGCTTTCCACTCTCCATTGGGTGAGTCCCGCTTTCGCCAGGTGCGTCTTGAGGAGTCCCTCGGCCATGGGGGAACGGCACAGGTTTCCCGTGCAGACGACGAGCATCAGTGGCATGGCGATCTCTTTCTTTTGGAGAGAAGAGGAGTCATCCGTGGCCCCGGCAGATTGAAACAACTGCCAAGAGAGTTTTATGGCGATTGAACTTCTTTCTAGCAGAACCCGGAGATGGCGGGCAAACAAGGGTTGATTCGACGAAGCCCTTTTATGAGCCATTCATCGCCAGAGATCGATGACCCCGGTAGAAAAAAACCGGCTCAAAGTGGCGGATCTCCAGTCATCTTTTCCCGGTGAGCGGTTCTTTGGGCAAGGCCTTCTTTTTTTCAGTTGTGTTCCGCTCCCGTCGGCGGCAGTCCGTCCGCCGCCGTCCGCCTTTCACGGCATCGTCCATCGGTGCTGCCTTCGGCAGCTCTCGCTGTCTCTCGAAGGGTCACGTTAGCGGGACTCGAAGGGTCACGTTTGCGTGACTCGAAGGGTCGCGTTTGCGGGACTCGAAGGGTCACGTTTGCGGGACTCGAAGGGTCACGTTTGCGGGACTCGAAGGGTCACGTTTGCGGGACTCGAAGGGTCACGTTTGCGGGACTCGAAGGGTCACGTTTGCGGGACTCGAAGGGTCACGTTTGCGGGA
>JAJRTK010000437.1 GCA_024278345.1 bacterium
CGAGAGCACTTCCTCCAGGATCTCCCGATCCGCCGCCGAGGGCAAGTTTCGCTGCCTGTAGGCCTCGTAGTCAGCCCGGTTTTCCATCCGGTTGCCGTGAATGTCGTAAGGCTCGCCCGAGTAGATGCTCGGAAGGGACCGATTCCATCGGATCGAGGGCAGGACCAACTCTGGTGTTTCCGGCGGGTAGACCTGGCGGACGATGGCGTTGAACTTGGCCACGTGTTGTTCCAATGTCCGCCGGTAGAAGGTGACCGTAATAGAGTTCAGGAGCTCCTTGTTGATCTCCCGAACCGGGCCGTCCAAGTTGAGATTGATGAACTTATAGGAAGTGTCCTTGGGATGCTTTTCCCTTTCCCGGAGGTCTTCTAGAAGCTGGGCATCGATGACGGCATCCGCCGGGCCGCTTAGATAGTCGCGGCGGCTGGGGAAGAAGCCCTTGAGGCCCAGATTGAAATAGATGAGAGCGTTCGTCGAGCGCTCTCCTCCATGGAGATCGTATCCCAGCGGCGCGTAGAAATTAAGATATTTTTGGAAAAGCGCCAGGGGTATCTTGCCAGCCCGCAGAATCCTCTCCAGCCCTTGTTGCCCGGCGCGAAGATGCTTTTGCTCTTCCCGGAGCATAAAGACCATGGAGCTTGAAAGGGCCTCGAAGGCGCTGTGCTGCAGCAGGGAGAGCTGGCTGCCCCCGTCCCGGTCCATGAACTCAAGGAAACAGTAGAAGCCGATCCAGTTGTCGATGGGCACGTTGAAAGCTCCCAAAAGACGAGCGTTTTCCCCAGAACCCGAGCGTCTTTCCAAGAGCGACTGTGCCGCGAGCCTTCCTTCATCCGTCCCCAAACCTTCCAGCGCACAGTAACCCATCTGCCAGCCGTGGCGGAACTCCTCGTGCATGACGCTCAAGAGCACTTTCCGGTCGTAGTCTGACGGCGCGATGTCCCAGAGCCCAACCTGTTGTTCGTTGGAACCAAATTCCGTGTCGCCCTGGATGTTGATGAGGTTCGCCAGGATCTCCTGGTACGTCCGGCCGTTCCACCGGCCCGCCGGCAGTTCCTCCGGGCTCCGGAACTTCTTGCGCCCCGCGAACAACCCGAACTCCACCTCGTCGCTCCGTGTCGGCGCCAACGCGATCTTCAGCTCCCGGTTCACGATCTCCGGCACATCCAGGCCCACATCGCGAAGGTACCAAAGGCTGTACTCCAGAAAATCCTCGAAATTAGAGAGCTGCGGTTTGATCTCGGTCATCCTGTTGGCCTCATGCTGGAGGAAGTTCCGTAGTCATCGATGATGGAGCCAAGTCGCTTGAATGTGGAAAGCGTGCTCGACGGTGGCCAGAGAAAGAGATCCTATTATAGAAACAAGTTCGTTTGTATGCAACTCTGCCCCGATCACGCCTTTCGACTTTTGGCCAAAGGTTAGGCAGCGTTTGACGAAAGGATCGGGTTTCGGGGATATTAACGCATTCATGTCGGCTGAAAGATCTTTCAGATCCTTTGTCTCGGCGTTTTGGCAGTGTAGGATCGTCGGCGCTCTACAGTGATCCAGCGATCCGCTCATCGAAGAGGAAGAGCCCATGGCAAACACCAAGTCACTGGACCGCGCGAAGCGGAAAAAAGCAAAGCGGAAGTCCAGGCATCGCCTCAAAACACTCTATGCCACCATGACCCGGATAGAGCGGGAAGGCTGGAAGCAGGAGCAGGAATCGACTCCGGGACTGGGCTTCAAGAAGTTTCTGAGCGATTCTCGGAAAAAGAAGGAATGAGTGCTTGCGTTGCTGGTAGGGGAAAACGGGCGCTACGCCTGGCGATGACCCAGCCACTGGAAGCCGCCAGATGACGACGGGATCGGAACCCAACCCAACGCCATGAAGCTGATAACCTTTCCCCCGGGGCATGAGGAGGCTCGTGGGTTGCCTGTGGTGGTGCTTGGGTCTTCGGGCCATGGCCAGAGATGGGGGCAAACGGGGCGAGTGGCGGCGGACGGATTGCCGCCGCCGCGAGCGGAAGGCAACTCAAAGAAAAAAAAGCGGTTTGCTTGAATTTTGTCCCGCAAGAGTCTCATACCCATGTTCCGCCGGAGATCAGGAGCCAGATAAACGGGTTTTCAATCGCATTTGAGCGTTCTTGCGTAAGTCCATATAAAACAAGCTGATATCGGATTCGTGATAGTCCGATCCGTCGTGGGAGTAACCCTTGGGGGCCGGGTCGATGTGCAGAAGCCCTTGGCGTCCGTTTTCCCTTCTTCGATTCGATTCCCAAGACTAGGGCGAGGTTGGCGGGGAGAGCATGAAACCGGGCATGTCGTCCCGTGGGTCGTAGTCCGTCTGCTCCAGGTAATCCAGATAAGCTTGTCGTGCTTCTTCCATGGGCATGGCCTTGGGGAGCCTTTTTTCGTAAGGCGAAGGCTGTCCGGTGATGACTCGGTGAACGACTTCCGCCATGACCTGGTAGCCCTCTCGGGAGGGGTGGAGCCCCGGGCCACACCGCCGTTTGCCGTTGTCCATGATGTACTCGTGGATGTCGCTGATGAGCACTTCGGCACCGGGTGTGAGATCCGACTCGAAAGCTTTCCAGAAGTCTGCCAGCAACAGGCCGCGTTCTTCGGCCAACGCGCGGATTTCCGCGTTGAGCGCCACGACGGAATTGTTGTAGTTCACGTTCCACTCGGGCTTGCATTCCTTGTAGCCCGGCGTCAGGGTTCCGAGGATCGGAATGGCGCCGCCGGCCTCGATGTCGTCCAGCATGCTTTCTAGTTGCCCGATGGTTTCGCAACCACGGAAGACGCGCTCACACTGGTGGTTAATGCAGCTTCCGGGATCGTTGGTATCGTTTGTGCCGTAGAGCACGACGACGTATCCGGGTGGCCCGAACGGTTCCTTATCCCAGGTATCGGGGTGCTCGGGAATGTTGGCCGGCGAGCCGGGTGGAACGCAGGAGCAGGTGAGGATTCCCACGTCTCCAGTGAGGCGGGAGGGCATAAGATTCGAACCGCATGGCGACTTGGTCCCCGGAACCGCCCGATTCGTCATGGCCACTCGGCCCTGGCTGGTGAGCAGAAGATCTTTCAGGCGCAGGTCGTAGCCATCGACGGAGTAGCTGAAATCCTCGTTCTGAGTAAACCCGGCGGTGATGCTATCGCCGTGAAGTACAACCTTGAAGGCGTGGTTCGTCGTGGGCACTTCCGGACGGAGGCCGAATTCCACGATCCGCGTCTCTTTTTTTTTGAGGTCGATCGCCAATTCCGTGGAACTTATGGCTTCAAACCGCGGAAGCAGCTTCGAGATTCGCACGACGTGGCGGCCTGCCTTGAGGCGCAAAGTCACCTTGCCGCCGGTCGGCGTTTGGACAGGCGCCTGTTCGTTCACTGCGACCTCTGTATACTGAAGGCCACCTTCCAGAGCGGCGTTTCGTACACCATCGCCGTCCCAATCGGCGAAGACCAGAACCTCCAGTTGAGCTTTTTCTTCGCTGGAGCCGCATGCTCCAAGCCCCAGCCCCAAAAAAATTGCTAGGCCTACGATTTTGCGGACATTCACCGGCTGTTGCCTCCAACTGTTTTTTGTTTGTCGGTTCGTGAGAGTTTCTTTAAAGCCGAATCTCAGAGGGCTTTCCCTCTCATAACACCCACCTGATTGGAAGAACAACGGCCACCGGAGTCAGTGCCGTCCAGGGTGGCCCCCTGTAACGCCGCGGCTGAGCAAGCTGGTGCTTCGGGCTAACGGCCTGCGGGTTCCAGCCGACAAAACCTCTTTGGGAAAAACCCGTTTTCCGCGCCCTGGTTTCCCCAGGGTCCGCCGCGAGGCGGGAAGTTTTGGCACCGTGGGAGCCCTCCGGCGCCGGATTCCAGGGAGAGGCGCCATCTGCCGGCCCCTTTCTCCGATGACCATCTTAGGTTGCCGAGGCCTCTGGCTGGCCGTTCTCCGTTGGGCTTTGCCAGGAAGGTATTCTTCTCCAGAGAGCGCCAAATCCCATTCGTCGGCGGAAGGAGCTTGCTTCTCGGTGACCGAAACCGCTAATTGATGGGCCCCAAGCCTGGTTTTCCCCCCGAGTGTGAAAGGATGGGCTCTGCCTTCTGGCTTTTGGCGATCCTTTTCTTCTGGTCGGCCTCGCCTTCCACCTCCCGAGCGTTCTCTTTCGGGAGCCGCCCTTCCTACGGTTGCCTCGACTTCGAAGCCAGCGGCCTTTCGTCGGGGCCTTCCTTTTTTTCTGGCCGACCCCTGCTTCCCCACGAGATCCAGTGTCTCGGCGGTGAGCCGTTCCCCTCTCTGATGAGCCGTTTTCCGGCTCCGCTTCTTTCTTCGGAGTGCCGGAGTGAAGGCCACGGAGGCAGAATGCACCTGGAGCTGCTTTCCCGCCAACACGGCGGCGAAATTGCTGGCGCCGACGGCGGAAGCCTGCGGATTGTCGATGTGAGCGTGGATCCGGGTGGCATTTTTGGTGGGCCGGCCACGGGTGGAGCGAGTTTCGGATACTGGAAGCGACGATGATGAGAAGACCACGATACTGATTCCCCATTTCGAAGTTGTCCTGGCGGCTCCGCCGCGGTGCTCGATCCGTCATTCCAGGCTGCGCCCTGCTCCCCTAGCGGGTCTTAGGTGTTTTACGGTGCTTCTCTCTTGTTCAGAGATTCTAGAACGAGGGCTTCGATCCACCAACTGCTAGGCAATCTGAGGAAGCACCTGAAGAAGCGCCAACTTAAGTGGTCACCCGGGCGATGGTTGCCAAGAAACGTTGTCATTCACGACGGGGAAAAGTGACAACTTTGGTTGACACACCATCCGATCAGTTCTCGTTCATCCAAATTTACCAGTGGATTAGCGTTATTGTCGCGGAGATGGCACGCCATCTGCTTATGGGAGGGGCAGAGTGCGGGACTTCACCACTGGGAGTTTCGTCAAGACCGAACACTCTCCAGCCTATGGCTGGCCCACACCATGAAGGAGATTGCCATGAATTGGTCTAAGAACAAGTTTTTTGCCATGCTCGCAGCGACGGCCTGTTTGTCTTTTGGTTCCCTGGCGCAAGCTGGAGATGATGGAAATGAGCCGCCTCCAGGCAACGAAACCGTCGAATATCGCGGGGATGTCACCTTTGAAGGTGGAACACTGAATGATACGTTCCCTACGACGGTAGAAGGCGACAATGTTCGCTACATGCTGGTTGTGAAAAACGGGTGTCAGCCCGACGAGCCCCCGCCCGATGGAACTGGCGGCCCAACCTGTCCCCATCCCGCCGATGAGATCACGGTTGTCCTGAACGGCAAAACTTTCAAGTTCCAGCGCGAGTTGCGTCGGGAAGGTGTGCCGGTAGCACTCAATCCCGTGGGCGGCGATGCCAATACCGTGGATGCGTTCATCAGTGCCGGCAAGATTGGCGATGGTTTCCGCTTTGTGGTCCTTGCCATTGAGCCCTCCGATACGGCCGTAGGCGGCGTGGATGTCCTGGCTTATGCCTTCGCTGGCGAGCAGAACGACAACTTCTTGTCCATGCACAATCCTGGCCGCACGCCCATCTTCTACCGGGTCCTCTATTTCAACAAAGATGGAAGCGTGGCCGGTCGGACAACTGTTCTTCGGATTCCGCCCAAAGCGACGGACATCCAGGAAATCGGGCAGCTTGCCGGCATCAACAACATTGCCTGGACCGACGGCGCCATCCACATCAAGTGGGCCTCCCCCCGGTGGAACAGCCTGGTGACGAAGATGATTGAGGTCAACCGTGTCTTCATCAACGGCGAGCGCGTCGTGCGGAACGGCCGCGAGCTCGAGCTCGAGAGCTTCGGGCCTCGCCCCCTCAACCCGGTGGAATACGATGATGTCTCTGGCGGGCAGACCAAGTAACCTTCACTTCTCCCGGACGTAAGGTTTTCCCGGACGTTCGTGGGGTGGCCGCAGAGGCCACCCCTTTTTTTGTTCTAGCTTCCAGAGGCTGTGAAGATTGAAGTGCCCGTGTTGCTTTCCCTGACTCCCTGATCGCCGGAAGCTCGGACTTTCGGGCCAGGAGCTCATATCTCTACAGGCTCTTAGTGTTATGTTCCGCTCCCATCAGGCGCCATCCGGCGCCCGCTACTCGCCATTTTCGCCCCTATTTCCATCCACTGCCCTCACTCTGAAGGGATCCCCCAAGGATCCACCGCCGGGACTGATGCTGCCGCGGAATGCAACTTCAATGGACGAACCCCGGGGCCTCCCGGGGGAGGTGGTCATCGGTGGTCGGCGAAGCCGACTCTCCCTGCGGTGGGCACCGGCCACCCGTCCAAAAGAGGCGTAGCGTACAAAAAGATGTGGGTAGGGATCCCGTTGCCCGCAAGTTGCAACGGGAAATGAGCACGCTC
>JAJRTK010000438.1 GCA_024278345.1 bacterium
CCGGAGCCCGGCGGGCAGCGGGGAGAGCCGGTCCCAAGGCCAGAGCCCGGCGGGCAGCGGGGAGAGCCGGCCCCAAGGCCGGAGCCCGGCGCCTGGTGCCTTGCCTCTGGAGATGTGGGATTCCAGCGGCTGGCCCAGATCGCCGAGGGACTGGCCGCGAGCCTGGCGGCCCTGGACCAGGCTTCCCCGCGGCTCTGGTCCGCCGAGCCTGGGAGCTGGATCCTTGCCCCCTGGGATCCGGCTCGGCTAAGGACAGCCACCATGGAGGGCCGGCTCTTCTCGCCTTCGGGCGAGCTCCGGTGGCGCCGCCTGGGCGCCGGGATGGATGCCAGCATCCGAACGGTCTACCTGGGATGCGCGCCCCTTCCGAAAGAAACGCCGCTCCGGGATCGATCCGAACTTCTCCGGGACCTGACGCGGGGCCGGGCGCGAAAGGTCGTCCTCTGGGGGCGGCTTCTCCCCGGCGCGACGGACGGGTCCGTCTGGATCGAACAGCGGGTCCCCCATCGTTTCCGGTACGGCTTCGTGGACCCCGCGTCCGAGAGGATCGCCTTGCTCCAGGAGCCTTGGGAAGAGTTGGACGGATCGGTCCAGTTCTGGCGCTTCGTGGACCTGGTTCCCTACCACCGGCCGAAGGAGGCTTGACGATGCCTGAAAGAGAAGAGTTTTGGAACCCGTACCGCTTCGTTCCCATGCCCCATGGAAATCCTCCCCGGAGGGCGCCCCAGTACCACCACAAGCCCCGTGGAAGCACGGGCAGGCTCTGGTGCCGCCTGGAGGCCGTGACCGCTCTCCTGGTGGCCAAGCAATCGGGCAAGACCAACACCTTCTGGACCTCCAGAAGGACCGGGAAGCCGACCATCCCGGGCACTTCCCTCAAGGGGATGCTCCGGAGCGTCGTGGAGCTGGTGGGACACGGCTGTTCCATCACTTCGGAGGAGAAGGCGGCGGCCTGCCGCCACCTGGAATCTCTCTGCATCGCTTGCCGCATCTTCGGGTGGGTGGGCGGACAGCAGAACGACCCTCTCTACCAAGGACACGTCTCCGTGGGCGACGGGGAGATGGACTGGACTCCCACGCACCAGGCGCGGTGGAGCACCGGGAAAGTCTATCTCTCCGGGCCCAATTAAAGGCACCGGTCGTTCTATCCCTCTGCCGAAGCCGGTCACCGGAAACTCTACCACCACCAGCCCGAGCGGAAGACGAAGCCGGCGCCACCGCTTCCGGGAGTCAGACCCAACGCAACCTTCCAGCCGGCCCCGGCGGGGACGGGCTTCACCTTCCAGCTCCGGTTCCGGGATCTTCCCGACGACCTCCTGGGTCTCCTTCTCTACGCCCTGGTGCTGGAAGAAGAGTGCTCCGCCACCTTGACGGGCTGGAGCGATGGGCAGCGCCGTCGGATTCCGATCCCCATCCACGGCCCCCTCCGACACAAACTGGGACAGGGGAAGCCCCTGGGGCTGGGCTCGTGCAAGATCGGGATCGAAAAGGCCCAGCTTTCCTCGGGCCTGGGCCGGTATGCGCCAGGCGGATTGGCCCAAGCGCGGACTCTTTTGGAAGGCGACTCCCTGGCCTCTTGGATCGACGGCAAAACCGGCCACTGGCGCAGTCTTGCGACGCCCACCATGACCGACTTCCGGAAGATGGCCATCTTCGACGACAACGACCCCAGAAGTTTCCGTTATCCATCACTCCAGTGGTTCAACAGCCATTCTTCAATCCGCCTGAAGCCCCTGTGAGGGGCGGTTTTTGCAGGTCACCCGGCTCACTCTGAAAAACTGGGGCTTCACCTGAAACGGGTATCCACCTAAGCCGGGACACGCAACAAAACCAAAAAAAGACGCGCAGCGTACAAAAACGTGGGCTGGGATCCCGTTGCCCTTCGTTGCAACGGGAAGATGAGCGCGCTCCCTGGTGGGTGCAGGGCGAAACCCTGCCAGGGGACGGGGGATGGAATCCCCGGACCACCGCCGGGTAACGCGAGGCGTGACCCTTCGAGTCACGCAAACGTGACCCGCCGAGCGATAGCGAGGCGTTGCCCGGACGCTTGCGATTCCACAGTCCCGGGAATGTCCCGCCTTGCGTGGAGCCCCTGAAACATCCCCTCATTTCCAGGCGGAAAGAGGGTTTGGGGGCACGTTGACCGGTTGAAGGGCGATGAGAGGGGAGGGGCGGCGGACGGACTGCCGCCGACCCGACCGGACCCCAACATGGCTGGCGAACCGGTGGAGCTGGAGATTCGGTCTCTTGACAAGCCTGGTCAGGAGAACGATCTGGACGCCTGTTATGCCCATTTCGACGGCGTCCTCCGGGAACTTCTCCGGCAAGGAGTCTCTCCCGGAGAAATCGGCATCGATTTCACCAGAGGAACCAAGGTGATGAGCGCCGCCCTGGTTCTTGCGGCCATCCGCCGGGAGATTCCTCGGCTTCGCTACATCACGGGTGATCGGGACAATCGGGGTTTCGTCATCTCTGGCACGGAAAGAATCACCGAACTCTCCATCGCCCATATCGGAGCCCGGAAACTCCTGGAGACTACGTACAGTCTCATGGTTCGCGGCGAATCAGTGCCATCGCCCGATTCTACACGGCCTGGGACCGCCTAGACTACCGCCGGGCAAGTGACCTGGCAAAGGGGGAAGGCCAGTTTTTCCACGCGCTCCCTCCCGGGCGTTGGAGCCGCCTCGAACCCTCTCGGGATGCCCTTCAATGGGTCGCGGCCTTGGCGCAACCGGAGCCAGAGGAGATGCACCGCCGCGCCGAACGCCTGGCAAAGCTCGTGGTCGATCTCTATGCCAACGGCCAGCGCAGGTTGAGGGACACCCACCTGGAAGACGCCCTCCTCCGCGCCTACCGGATCTTGGAGCTCGTGGGCCAGATGCGGCTTTTCCAGAAGGGATACGACTCGGCAAGGCTGCCCGTCGGTGGTGAAGTCGTGGAGAAAACCAGGGCTTTCCTGGAAAAGAAGAAAAAAGAAGGCTTCCAGCTAAGCCGAGATGAAAGCTCTTACCTGGCGCCAAGAATGCCCGTCGCCTACCTGTTGACGCAACTCGGGGATTCCCTGGGCAAAAGACTGCGGAAAGAGGCCGACGACGGCGCTCTTCCCGCCAAACGTCGGAACAAGAGCCTCCTCATCCACGGCTTCGAGGTTTCGGCCACCTCCCGGGAACAGGTGGAGGAGCTTTTCCTGCGCCTGGAAACCCTTCTGGCTGACGTTTTTAAAGAGGAATGGAAACGGTGGCTCCCCCTGGCCCAGGCCCTGGATTTTGGAGAGTCGATGGAAGACCCGTCACCGGAGGATCGACTGCTCCGCCCAGCGCCAACGCCCGGGAGCCAACGGCCATGAACAGGGGTTCTTGCGGGACCTATCAAATCGTCCTGTTTCTACTTTACAACCTTCTCCGCCGAAACCCTGCCACAGGCGACGCCCGACGTTCCACCCGCTCCACCACCAGCGAACCATCGGGGTTTTCCGGTAGGCCAAAAATTCCTCGGAGCACTCCCCGCAGGAGTTCGTAGGCACCTCCGCCAAAGGAGGGGGCGTGGCCCGCATGAACGTCGAAGCCCATGGTCAAAGCCAAACGTTCCACTTCCCGGGCCAGCCGTGATTTCCCCAGCCCCGCTTCGCCTCCAATGGCCCATCCGCCTCCCCGGCCCTCGGCTGCCAGGCCAAGAAACGCAGCCAGCCGCCGAAGCTCCTCTCTTCTCCCCACCAAGGGTCTTTCCCGAGGCCTCCGCCGAGCTTCCCTGGAAAGAGTCCCCTTGGCCGCATAGAACGTCAAAGCCGTTCTCTTCCCCTTCACCTGCTGCTCACCACGCTCCTCCACCAGCAGGCCAGCCACCTCTTTCTTGACCCGGTCCGTCACCCATAGCTCCCCCCAATCCGCCGCTACCATCGTCCGGGCGGCCGTGTTCACCGCATCACCGATGACATCCACGGAACAACGTCTTTCGTTCCCCATGATCACGTTCACCACGATTCCACCGTGGATCCCACCCCGAACGCGCATCCCCGCCGGCACCCCTCGAATCAACTCGATCCCGGCGTGAACCGCCATCTCCAGATCCTTTTCATGGGCGCGTCCCAAACCAAAGAGCACCAGCCACTTCACCCCAAAGGCCGACAGATCCGTCTTCAAGAACAGCCCGCCGTACCGCCCCGCCGCCGAGACCAAACCACCGTAAAACTCCTGAAGCCGCCGCCGCGCCCCGCCCTTCGTCTCCAAAAAGAGAACCGCCACCCTTCTGTAAGCTCCCTCAAATCCCTGGTAAAGGGAAAGCAACCCAGGTTCCAGATAGGCTTGGAGCTCTCGTCTCTCCACCTCCATGAGTGCGCTCTTTCGCCACGAAACTCGCCTCTCCGTCGCACGCTTCCGCCTCGCCGACGACGACACCAAGATTGCGCCCGATGGAGCACGACTCTCCAACCGCGCCAGTTCCTCGACAACCTCCCCCGCCACCAGGTAGTGCCTCCTCCGCATCCCTCCCAGGTGATAGGCCTTGACGTTGCCGTAGTGGACCGCCTGGGAAATCCCCAGACCCACGGGGCCAACGCTGCTCACGACCTCGCCTCTCTCCCCGACCAACTCCAGGATGTCGCCCGCGGCGGCTTCAGCGCGACTCACGGGCTCCCGCCCACGAAACAGGCAAAACAGCGAGTCACCTCCAAAACCCACCACCGATCCACCCAATGCCTGGACGCGATCCACCGCGGGGCCAAGAATCGAGCCAAGGTGATCCGATATCTCTTCCGCTCCATCCCTTCCACGTTCCTGGAGCTTTTCCGTCAACGCGGTGAATCCCGAAACGTCCAAAAAGAGTAAAGCTGCCCGGAAACGCTCTACGTGAGGAAACTCCCAGCCGGCCTTCCGGCGAGCCAGGGAAGTCGAAAGAGACGAAGGTAGAAGCGGATCGAAATGGGTCATGGAAGCCTCCCCGAAAGAGGGATCAAACCCCCAGCCAAACAAAGCTGGCTGCGAGCTGGACTCTATGATCCGGTCGAAAAAGGCGAGCAGCATTAGCGGACGCGAACGATGCGAAGGGACTCAACCCGAAGAAAGAAAAGGCTGGGAATACAAAATGCCGGCTCTGCAAGGAGAACACCGCCTGACAAAGAGTAAACTTAGCGAGGTGTGGGTATCCATGTACCATGAGAGTTCCGCCCGGTCTTTCATCTTTTCGTGGTGTTGGCCAGTCCTACATGATTATTCAGGCAGGACAAAGCGAGGCGCCGGCAAGGCGCAAAAGAGGGGCATCAACGTAAGCCGGGACACGCGCCAAAAAAAAAAACGAGGCGTTGTTTGGGCGCTGACTGTCACCTCTTGTCTGCAGACCATCCCCGATGGTGAGGCGATCCAAACGTAGTCGAGGCCACTTCCGGGGCCTCGACGGTTATCATGGGACGGGTCTCCTCTCGGATTCCTTGAAGTCCGGGCGGACCTGCACAGGCAAGCGACCTATGCTACGGTTTCGGCAGAGAAAGTCGTCAAGCTGGAACGCGCCGATTTGGTAGGCCCCCTCGGTTCCCTCGGATCACTTTTTAAATGTTGGAAAAGAAAATGAAAAACACCGACTGGATTCAACTGCTTTGCGCGTTCTTCCACGATCCGCCGGACAAGGCCCTAAAAATCCCCGGCCACGTGCGGAGGGGCCTCGACTATTTTTGCGCGGCCTCCCGGCAGGAAATGGGCTACGAGGAGTTCAAGACGGCGGCGGGACTGGAAGATCAACTGGCCTCCATGGCGGAACGCCTTCCCATGCCCAGCGCCGGATCGAACGGAGAGCGAGCCGTGGGTCCCGACAAGGATGGGTGCCTCCTGGCAATCCATCCCCTCTCTGGTGAAAGCCGGCAACTGAAGAGCAGCCGCCTGGAGCCCGGGAAAGTGCGTGCGGTGCTCCAGGGCCTCACTCAGGGAATCGACGACCCCCACAAACAGTTCCTGACCCTCTGGCGCCTCTTGCCCGGTGCCTTGGAACAAGCGTTCCCCGACTCCCTTCACTGGCCCGCCGACACTCGCCTGCCGGACCATACGATCTGGAACCACCTGGACATGACCGCGGGACTGGTGGCGGCGAAGCGCATGTCACCGTCGGGGAGCGGGGCGCTCCTGACCTTCTCCCTGGGCCCCGTCCAGCCGTTTATCGCTGGGGCCCGAACCGTCCGGGATCTCTGGAGCGGCAGCGCCATCCTCTCTTGGCTCGCCTTCCAAGGACTGATCCCGATCCTGGAAGCGGTGGGTCCGGCAGCCGTCGTCTTCCCGGCCCTCCGGGGCGTGCCGCTGATGGATCTGTGGCTTCGGGGGGAGATGGGCCTGGATCGCGTTCCCGAACCTTCCCTCATGAAGAGGAAGGCGCCCTGTCTGCCCAACCGGTTCCTGGCTCTGATACCTTTTGGCCGGGAAGGCGAGCTGGCATGGGATCTAGCCCGCCGCTGCCGGGAATCCGCCCGCAATGCCTGGCTCGATCTTGCGGAGGCGGTGCGAAGAAAGCTGGGACAGGCCTTCACTCAACGGCAGAGCCCCTTCCGGGAGGGCTGGTCCCGCCGTTGGCGGCACCAGGTGGATTCCTTCTTCGAAATCCGCACGGCCGTTTTGCCCTGGAGTCAGTTAGATGGGAAGAGCCTTGCCAGGCTCTCGGGATCCCAGTCGTTTTCAGAGGCGTTTCCCGACTCCGGGAAGATCCGGGACCTGGCTGTTCGGATCCCGCCGGGCCACCGACCTTTCTACCCGCAGCAGAGCGCGGGGGAATGGCAAGCGCGTGTGGAGCTGGTGTTTCGCTCGCTGGCGTCCCACCGCTCCGTCCGCCACGTTCCCGTCGGACAGCCGGAGACTCCGGCGCCGCCCAAATGCACTCTCATGGGATCCTGGGAACAGATGGGGCCAGCCATCCTTCGTGAGTCCCGCGAGTTCTGGGAGGGGCTGGGAGATCCCGAGAATCCTCTCAGGGCCCAAGGCGTGCGTCTGCGGAAAGGGGAACGCCTTTGCGCCATCGCTCTGACGAAGCGGTTCGCCGCGCCGGTCTATCTGAACCGGATCCTGAGACTGGATCGGACGGCGGTCCGCTTCGACGACACGGCGACCGTCGCCGCGGCCGGCTGGCTACGGAAGGCCGGCATCCATCCGGAGCAGTTCTTCGACGAGGGGAGCGGCTGGAGCGGGCAATGGCTTCACTGGCCCACGCAACGGTTCGACCGCGACGAAAAGCCGGTCCCCCATGAGCTATGGGACCAAATCCTCCATGCCCGGTCTCCCAAGAGCCTGGGGCCTCCTCCCACCTATTATGCCCTTCTCATGATGGACGGCGATCAGATGGGACAATGGCTTGGAGGGAAGAAAACACCAGCCGTGGGAAAGCTGCTCCACCCGAAACTGCGCCGCTACTTCGCGGAGCTTCCCGGGGCGGCGGACCTCCTGAAGGCTCGACGCCCGGTGAGTCCTGCCCTCCATGCCGCCATCAGCTCCGCTTTGGTGGGGTTTTCCGCCGAGGTCGTTCCCCGGCGGGTGGAAGAGTGTCATGGCGAGCTCATCTATTCCGGGGGCGACGACGTTCTTGCGCTACTACCCACCCGGGAGGCGCTGGGTCTGGCTCAAGATCTGCGCCGAGCCTTTCGCGGCGAGCTGGATGACGGCTCGCCACGGGGGTTCTGCCGCGGTAACGGCGGAGGGGATTTCCTTGCCATGGGGCCCACGGCAGGGATTTCCGCTGGAATCGTCATCGCCCATTACAAGGATCACCTGGCGGCTGTTCTGGCCGATGGCCGGGCGGCGGAGAAAGAGGCCAAGGAATCGGGACGGGACTGCGTTTCTATCCGAGTGCGGAAGAGATCTGGCGAGCGCTCTTCCGCATGGTGCTCCTGGGATCTATTGCCAGCCATGATGCGGCTCCTGGAGGCCTTCGAGGCCGGTGCATCACCCCGATGGCTCTACCGGTTCTCCCGCCACCTGGAGACGCTGAAGGCTTTGCCGGATAAAGCGGCCGCCGCGGAGCTGCGGCGCCAAATCGCCCGGGCGGACGCCACCACCCGGGAAATCCTGAAGGCATGCGACTTCAGGACTGGCCATGAAGCAGAGGCCCGCGGAGCAGGGGCCGGCCACGGGGCTCGGTCTGAATACGGAGCAGGGGCCGGCCACGGAGCAGGGACCGGGAATGGGGCTCGGGCTGAATACGGAGCAGGTGGCGGCCAGGGGGCTCGGGCTGAAAGCGGATCCGCCCACAACGGCGGGAAGGAGCCAGACAAAGAGGCCGAACCCCTCCGGATCGAAGAGTGCCGGGGCATCCCGGCACTCCTGCGACGCCACCATCTGGCGTTCGAAAAGGCCCACCGGGACGAGCTCCCGCTGGAGAACTTTTTGGAGCTCTGCCGGGCCACGGCCTTCCTGGCCCGAGGGAGGGACGACCGATGAACCGAAAGGAGTCGATTATGCGCAATACCGGGGTCTCCGGGCAAACCAGTGGAGGAATCACGGGATGAGCCAGCCGATGCGGTTCGATCCGGGCGAGGCGGGTTTTGGTCCCATCCCGGGGCAGAAGGGGGCGAGTGGCGGCGGACGCGGGGAACTCGCGCCGAAGGCGCGGGTCGGTGCCGCCGGGAGCGGAACGGAACAAAAGGAGCGGGAAACCTCCTTGGAGACCCCATCCATCAACGGCCTACACCGGGGAGGGCGGATTGGCCTTTTGCTGAGCCCGCTGGACCTGCTTTTTTTCCGGGGCGGGTTCACCTTTGGCGAGGGGGCGCACGTGCGGAGCCTGCTCCCCACGCCTCAGACCCTTGCCGGCGCCATACGATCATGGCTTCTTCGTGAGCTGGGCTTCGACTTCTTGAACCTTCCGCCGCGATTGGAGGCAGGACTCGGGTTCCGGGAGGCACTGGCGTTGGAGGAAGATGCACGAATCCAGGCGGTGGGGCGGCTCCTGGTCCGAGGGCCCTGGCTGGCAAAAGTTGGGGATGATGGCAGCTACGAGCCTCTGGTTCGAACCCCGGCGACGCTCCAGAGAACCAAGGAGATGGGCGGGCGTGGCAAGCTCTACCGTTTCGACCCTCTACGACCGGAGGAGCTACCGGGGTGGCATCCTTTTTGCCACGCTCTTTGGCCTCTCTGGGCACGGCGGGGGGAACCCGGCGAAGCGGCGGGGGGATATCTCCGGCCCGACGGGCTTTCGGCCTTTCTGAAGGGCGGTCTTCCGGAGGCGGGTCATGTGGTGAAGGAGGGCGATCTGCTGGGCCGCGCCTCGCGGACGGGGATCGGCATGGACCCGGATCGGCGGACCGTGGCCGAGGGGCGGATCTATGTGGCGGAAATGCTGGCGCTGAAAGAAGGCGTCGCCTTTTACGGGGAGATCGCCGGGGAGACCGGGGATCTGGAGCTGGTGCCGGATTCGGGGGTGGCACGGTTCGGAGGGGAGGCACGGCAGGTTCGCGTGAGTAGGGTTCCCGCGCACCCGTGGCCGGATTCCGCCTGCCAGGCCCGCCATCCCGAGGCCAAGGGAGGTCGAGCTCTTTTGGCGCTCCTCACGGCACCGGCAATCTTCAGCGGCGGATGGCAACCCGATGAGGCTCCGGGGGAATTGATCTCCGCGGCCGTGCCGGGGCACGAGGCGGTTTCCGGGTGGGATCTTGCCCGGCGGGGCCCAAAACCGACGCGCTTTGCCCTGCCTGCTGGAAGCGTTTTCTTTTTTCGCCAAAATGCCGGGACCTTCCCGGCAAGCCTTCCGGATTCCCTCTGCACGAAGGCAGAGGCCGAGTTGGGCTGGGGCTCAGTAGTTTATGGAGGGTGGAACCATGTCTGAACGCGCGCTTCTTTTCATTCATGCTTTGACGGGGATGCACCCGGGGGCGGGTACTTCGCCGGGAACCATCGACCTCCCGGTTCAGCGGGAGCGGCACACCGGTTGGCCCACCATCGCCGCGTCCGGCGTCAAGGGGGTGCTCAGGGATGCCTGCCGCGAACGGGCGGCGGATTCTGAATCGGCGGTGGCGGAAACAGGCCCGGATGCCCCCAGAAAGGAGCGGAGACGATGGGCCAACGAGTTCCACGAAAGCCTCGTCACCGCCTTCGGCCCTGGACGCGTGGACGAGGCCAGTGCTCATGCCGGCGCCATCGCCATCACCGACGCCCGAATCCTGGCCTTCCCCGTCCGCTCCGCCAGAGGAGTGTTCGCCTGGATCACCTGCTCGGGGGTCCTGGATCGCTTCGACCGGGACCTGGAACTGGCGGGGGCCGAGCTTCCCTGTTATCCGCTGGTGAAGGAAGGGAAAATCGCGGCGCCGCCCAACAGCCCACTTCTTCTGGGGGCCGGAAACGAGCGGAGAATTGTCTTGGAGGAACTCGAATTCCTCGGGACGGAAGACGATTCAGAGAAGGTGGCGGACTTCCTGGCCGACGAGACGCTGAGGGATCCGGGGAGCTCCCTGCGCTTCCGGGAACGCCTCTGCGTCTTGAGCGACGACGATTTCACCTTTTTCGTGCGAAACGCCACGGAGGTGGTTCCGCGAATCGCCTTGAACTACGAGACGAAGAGCGTGAGAAAGGGCGCTCTCTTCTACCAGGAGTTTCTTCCACCTGAAACCCTCCTTTACTCCTTGGTACTCGCCGGCGGGAGCCGCCGGGACGGTAAGGAAACCAGCGCATCCGAGATCTTGGACTACCTGGAAAAAAGCCTTCCCGAGCTACTTCAGATCGGCGGCGACGAAACCACGGGGAAGGGGCTTTGCGCGACTCGCCTCTGGCGCCCGGGAAAGGAGGCATGACCATGGCTCCCACACTCCATCAACAAAGGGCTAGGAACGCCTGGGAAGCCATCGAGAAGATCGACGGCAAACCAGGATTCAAGGAAAGCCAGAAGAAGGACTACGGCAGGGCTGCAAAAAAACTGCCGGTGCGGGCGCTCACCGCCGGACTGGGCCAGGCGCTGGCCTTCCTTCATGCCAAGGGTCAGGGAAACGCTCCGTTGAAGCTACTCATGAGCGACCTCTCCAAATGGACGCTCTCTCGCTACAAACCACCCGCGGGCCATGACACCAACCTGCTGGACGCCATTATTCATGGTGACGGCCAGTTCTTGCGCCTGGTCACCGACGAAGCCCTTGCCTGGCTCCAGTGGCTCAACCGCTTCGCCGAGGCCAAAGGCTGGACAGCCGAGGAGGAATGAGATGCCCGGACGACGACCGCCCCAAGGAAGAGACTCCGCCCGTGGACGCCGATGGGATGGCGGCCAAAGCCCGGGACGGCAAGGGGCAAGGAGAAGAGGCCCCCCCCGCTTGGCTATTCCTCTCCCTCGCTCCACCGCTGCCCTGATAGAGGGGGTCAACCCCGGTGAACAGCACCCCGGCCTCCAACTGGACAAGTACCCCCGCCAGCTCTTGAACCCCGAGGAAAACCCGAAAAACGCCGAAGGCTGGCAGCTCAGCGCCATCGGAAGGGTCTGCGCCGCCAAGGGGCCCGAGGCCCTCTTCCCCGACCTTGCCGGCCGCAGGAAAAGGCTCCTGGAAAGCGTAGGCGGCCTCTTCGCCCAAGGAGTGACTACGGGACCCCTGACCCTGCACCTCTCCCGGGCCACGGCGCTCGAAAACGTCGGCATCTGCCTCCATCCCATCTATGGTTTCCCATTCCTGCCCGGCACCGGCCTCAAGGGAATGACCCAGGCGTGGGCCGAAACCGTCTGGCTGCAGTCCCAGCGGGACCGCGCCCAAGGGTGGAGCCGCATAGGCCGAGTCTTCGGCGTTGCCGACACTCCCCTCTGGAAAGAGCGCCAAAGGCGCGGCGCACGGCACGCACCGCCTGCGGCCGGAGACATCGTCTTCCACGACGCATGGCCCGCCAGGTGGCCCAAGCTGGAACCGGACATCCTCAACAACCATCACCGCCGGTACTACGACGGGACAGGCAACCAGAACGCGCCGGGAGACTGGGAGGAGCCTCTTCCCGTCACTTTTCTCCGCGTGGCCTCGGGAAGCAACTTCTCCTTCGCCCTGACTCCCCGAAGGCCCGAAATCCCCGACACTCTCCTGGAGCTGGCCGCATCCTGGCTCACCGGCGCTCTTGGCCATCTGGGGGCCGGCGCCAAAACCAACGCCGGATATGGCACGATCCGGGTTCCTTTCTGGACACACGTCACCAGGAAAAAGGCTGCCCGGCGGGCAACCGAATCCGTGGCCGACGCAACCAACTCCGCGGCCGACACCGCCCATGCGGCCGGAGCCGATGCGCCCCGAAGCAAAGCGCCCCACGCCCGCCGCCAGGGCCCGGAAACCCCGGATCAGCCCGAGACACCCCGCACCTTCCGCCTGCCCCGGGGAAGCTCCCGGGCACTCTTGAAGGCTGCCAATCATCCAACCCACGAAACCACCCTCACCCTGGTGGCTCCCGCATTCCTTGCCGGACCAAGGCAGGGTCAGAAGGACTGCGAATTGCGCCCGGCAACCCTCCGAGGCCTCCTCCGCTGGTGGTGGCGCACCCTCCACGCCGGTTTTCTGGAAATCCGGGAACTTCGCCGGTTGGAAGGCGTCCTTTGGGGCGACACCAGCCAGAGCGGCGCCATCCGCCTTACCCTGGAGGCCCGCGAAGGAAACCCGAAACCGGAACCCTTCGACGCACGAAAAATCCTAAGGACCATAGGCTACCGTCAACAGGGGCGGGGAATCCCCGGACTCTCTTACCACGCGTACGGCATGGGCGAAAGGAACCGCCAACGCTTCTTCCTTCCGCCGGACGCCTGGTGGAATATATGTCTCCAGGCCCGATGCTGCCGCCTTCCCAAGACTTTTGGGGACCGACGAAAAATCGAATCTCAACAGGTATTGGAACAGGCCACCACAGCCCTTTGGCTCCTTTGCGCCCGTGGAGGCGTAGGCGGCAAGAGCCGGAAGGGTTTCGGATCTCTGGAAGAAGGGGAACCCCGACGCATCAACCGTCCTTCGGCCATGGAAAACTCCCGGCGATTCCGGGAGACATTGGCTCTTCCCAACCGGTACACGGAAAACCTCGTTCACTCGCCGAGCCTCCGGTCTAGCCCCGACTTCCCCACCATTGCCGTGAACTGGACCAATCCCTGGAGACTGCTCCACGAAATCGGGGCCGCCACTCAGACCATCGTCAAGGAACAGGACAAGCCAGACCGCTATATCTTCGGTATACCGCGAAAGCTCCGGGACACGGCGATTCCGGATTTCTCGCGCTACGCATCTCCGTTCCACTGGCACGTGGGGCGGCGCGGCGGCAACACCGCGTACGAAGTCACCCTCACACCCTTCCCGACCCCGCACCTGCCCAGAAAAAACACCGGATTCCACGGAAACTACCAGCTTCTGGATCACGCCGGAGGCGAAATGCTGGGCGAGCTCCGCGAGCGTTCTCCCTGACTTTTCCAAGAACCTCTTCCCACTGGCAAGAATCATGCTCAACGGCGGTTTCGATCCCCGCGCAGGACACTATTCAAGAAAACCGCTTTCTTTTCTTTGGGTTGACTTCCGCTCCCGGCGGCGGCAATCCGTCCGCCGCCACTCGCCTTTCCTCGCCCCCGGACAAGGTTTACCCCCCTGAAATCCGGCCACGACAACCCGCCAACCCAATCCGGAAAAGAGGCAATGCCATGCAACGAAAACAGATCCTGATTCTTTCCGTGGGCGGATCGCCCGCACCGCTCATCAATACGATCCAGACCTGCGAACCCCAGAAGATCGTCTTCGTCTGTAGCGAAACCTCCGCGCTGGCGGTGGATGGGGAGGGGCATCCCACCGCCAACCCACGCTACGCCATCTGTCCCGACTGCTCCAAGCGGTTTGCCACGGGCCCGGAAAAGGGACACTCCTTGGCACGGCGCCTGGGCCTCTCATCGGAGGATTACCTCAAGTGGATCGTCCCCACCGACAACCTCGATGAGATCATGGACCGGCTTTCCGAGCTGGAAGCACTTCTGGACCGGGAACACCCCGGGGCCGACGTCGCCATCAACTACACCGGCGGGACCAAGACCATGAGCGCGGCCCTCGTTCTCCTGGCGCTTGGGCGCACCGACTGGAGACTGGATCTCAACACGGGGCCTCGGACGGATCTGCTGGCCGTCCACGGCCACGACATCGTCCAACAGGCTTCCGTGGAATCCACTCGAACCGCCATCCAACTGGACTCCGTCCGGACCCATTTGGGTGCCCATTCCTACGGGGCGGCAGCCAGGACCCTCCGAGGCATCCTTCGCGGCACCACCACTGGCCCGAAAAGCGCCCGCCGGCAGAAGATCTTGGCCGCCATCGGGGCCTTCGACGCCTGGGACCGCTTCGACCACCGGCAGGCCATGGAGATCATCCAGAGCGCCGACTTGTGCAGTGATGCCGCCATCCACCCTTTCTTCCAACGCCTCAAGATCCTCACGGGGCATAAGAAGGCTCACGGTTTCGAGTTGGTGGCGGACCTCCTGGATAACGCAGGGCGGCGGGAGATGGAAGAACGGTACGACGACGCGGTGGGACGCCTCTACCGGGCATTGGAACTTACCGCCCAAACCATGCTCAAGAAGAGACATGACCTCGACACGTCCCACCTGGGCCTGGAGCGGCTCCCCGAAGAGTTTGCCCGGACACTTCCCAACGTTGCACCTGGAAAAAAGAGCCAAATCGGACTGATGAAAGCCTGGAAGCTTCTGGCTCTCCTGGAGCCCGACTTCAACCAGAATGTCTGGGAACAGCATCACAAAAGCGTCCTCAACACTCTCTGCATCAGGAACTACAGCATCCTGGCCCACGGCCTCAAGCCCATCTCCAGGGAAGACTGGGGGAAAGTCCAAGCGGTCTTTCCGAAGGTCATCACCGAAACCACGAAGCACTACGGAATCACCCTGACGAAGATCCAACTGCCGGGAGAAGAGATCCTTGGGTGGTTCCGCGCACCATGACCACCAAACTTCAACACGGGAAGAGCTATCATGGCAACCTCCACTGCACCGGACCTTCTTGACCTGGCCCGCCGTCATCCCGACGAGGCGCGGCGCATCCTGGAATCGGCGGGCGGCTCGGACGAACCAAGAGACCATGCCATCATGGCCAGCGCAGCCGAAATCCTGGGCCTCCACGGCCTGGCCTTCCAGGAGCTTATCCTTGCCGCGCGCGCGGAGCCCGGGAATGCCGGATTCCTCATGCGCGTGGCCGAGGCTTATCGGGAACGGGGCGACTTCCGCCGGGCCTGCGCCACCTTGGAACGAGCCGTGGGAATCCCGGGGGCTCCCATGGATGCTTGGGAAGCCCTGGCCGACCTCTACGCTGGCGAGCGGTTCTGGGAGAAACTGCGAGACCTGGCGCGACGCGGCAGGGACGGCGGGCTCTCTGAAAAAGTGACCCGCCGGTGGCTCCAACGGGCCGAGCCACCGAAACCTCGGCGACAGGCGGACGATCTCCAGATCACAACCCTGCTGGATGCCTCCGACGCCGATCTCATCCGCTTCCTGGCGCTCTTCGGCGGGCGGGAAGAAGTCCATGCCCGGCAATGGTTCGATCCCCGTACGGGCCGAGGCGGCTACAGCCCCGTAGAACAGCCACTCACACCGCGACAGCTTCGGTCCCACTTGGCCGGCGACACAACGCTGGGCGTCTATCCCATCCGTTTGGACGGAACGACCGGATTCCTGGCCATCGACCTCGACATCACCCGCCGGGCGCTGGAAGAAGCGCGGAGCGATCTTGACCGGGCGCACGGCCTGCGAAAAAGCGCAGCCGACTTCGCCGTCCGGATCGCCGGCGATCTCCGCAGGATGGGCTTCGAGCCCCTCCTTGAATCCAGCGGATACAAGGGCCGCCACATCTGGGTATTCTTCCACCCGCCCCAGACCTCGGCAAGGATCCACCGCTTGGGCGAGCTGCTCCTCCGCCGCTTCGCACCGATGACGCCACCTGGCCTCCACCTGGAAGCCTTTCCCAAGCAGGCTCGAAGGAAGAGCGGAAAGAAGGGCCTTGGCAACCTCATCAAGCTCCCCTTGGGTATCCACCGCCGTTCGGGGCGCCGCAGCCTCCTCCTCGATCCCGCCGGCGCCTTGATCGCCAATCCCTTCAAGCTCCTCAGAACCATGCCCCGAACGGGGGACGAAATCCTCCTCCAGGCCCTCACCGCTCTCCGGAGCCTTGACAGTGAACCACCGGCGCAGCAGCAGCCGGAACCGGAAGAGCTTCTCCTGCCCCCCCTGCCTCCCGCATCGCCCGCACCGCCGCCATGGACCGACGCGGACTTCGAAACTCACCGGAAGATCCGCCACCTCCTTTCCATCTGCCCCGTCCTCAAACAGCTACGGCGGCAGGCCGAAAAAGAACGGCGCCTGGACTACGACGAACAGATGGTCCTCCGCCACACTCTGGGCCATATCCCAGAAGGCGTCCTGGCCGTCAACTACATCTTCCAGCTCGTTCCGGAAATCCCCGGGGACCGGTTCCTCAAGAGCCGCCTCAAGGGAAACCCCATCTCTTGCCCGAAAATCCGACAACGCATCCCCCACCTCACCCAGAGGCTACCCTGCAACTGCGTCTTTCCCCTGGCCCCCGAACACTACCCCACCCCAAACCTCCACCTCCTGGACCTGCCTCCCGAACCTCAACCGGATGGAACAGAGCCGCCCTCGGCCATCAATGGAACAGAGCCGGCCTCGGCCATCAATGGAGCAGAGCCGGCCTCGGCCATCAATGGAGCAGAACCGGCCTCGACCGTGCAAAAAGCTCTTTCCTCGCAGCTAAGGACCGCCGTGCCCCATTCAACGGCGGACGGCCAGGGGGATCCCGCCAGCCTTCTCCAAGGTATGGCCAGGAGCTACCAGATCCTTCAGCGCCGGAAGGCCGAGCTGGACGCCGAGCTGCAACAACTTGCCGCCGCACTGGCCGCCCACCTCAAACGCCTTCCGGAGCCGCACCTGGAGAGCGGCGACGCACGAATCGAGCTCCAAACCAACGACGGCGTCGAAACCGTCGTCGTCACCCCTTCCAATACCTGACCGCCGTGGGAACCCTCGTCGTCAACGAGATCGGATGCCAACTGGGCCTGCAGACCGGCTGCCTCATCATCCGGAAAAAGAAGGCCATCCTCCGGAGGATCCGCCTCCAGGAGGTAACGGCCATCCTCTTGGTGGGCAAAGTGGAAATCACCGCATCCGCCATCTTCGCCGCCTTCCGCCTGGGCATCCCCATCTCCTGGATAAGCCGCGCCGGGAAATACTTGGGAAGCCTTTCGGGCCCCACCATGGCCATTTCTGAACGCTGGATCGCCCAGTTCCGCGCAACCCAGAATCCCCAACTCCGTCTTCGCCTCATGCAGTCGTTTGTCAAGGGCAAAATCCAGAACCAGCGGACTCTCTTGTTGCGAGCCCAACGGCGCCTCAAAGATGAACGGATCGCCGAGGCCCTGGCCAGGATGCGCCTTTCCCGAAACCGGCTGGAAGAGGCCGCCACCCCCGACGAGGTGCGAGGCTACGAAGGCGCCGCGGCCGCCGCCTACTTCTCCGTCTTCGGCAGGACCATCGCCAACCCGCTCTTCCAGTTCAACCGCCGCAACCGCCGCCCACCAAGGGATCCCGTCAACGCCTGCCTCTCCTTCGGCTACGCCTTCCTGGCCACCAACACCGAAGCCATCGTTCGCGCAAGAGGCCTCCTTCCCGCCATCGGCTTTCTCCACGAACCTCTCCGAGGCCGGCCATCCCTGGTCCTGGACCTCATGGAAGAGTTCCGCCCCGTCGCCGTCGATGCCCTCATCCTGCGCCTTCTCAATCGAAGACAACTGACGCCGGGAGATTTCCACGAATTCGATCCCAATGACCCCGACGGCGACGCATTGGATCTCCCGCCCACGCCCTTTCCCCCAACGCCCACCAACGACAATCCCCTTCTTCCGCCCATCGAAACCCCACCCGGCCCCCACCCACCCAGCACCGGCCTCAACCCGGAATCCCACCGGCTTGGAATCACCCCCACCGAACCAGCAGCGCCCTCAAAAGCCGTCTACCTGGGCAAAACCGGTCGGAAAATCTTCATCTCCGCCTGGCTCTCCAGGCTCCGAGAGCCCATATCCCTTCGGAATCACGGCAAAATCACCCTCCAAAAGGCCATCGAGCTTCAGGTGGACCATCTCATCCGCCTCCTAGAAGGAACCGATGAACATTACTTCCCCATAGAGATCCGTTGAACTAGCCCCTTACCGAGTTCCCTATGTACATCCTTGTATGTTACGATATTGTCACCAATTCCAGGCGCACCAAGCTCATGAAGACACTCAAGAGCTATCTGGAAAGAGTCCAGAAAAGCGTCTTCGAGGGCGAAATCACCGCCGCTCGCTGCCAAACCTTGCAAAACCGCATCGGCTCTATCATCGATCACGAAATCGACACCGTCCGCATCTATTTCCTTTGCAAGGGATGCCGCCACAGAATCGAGATCATCGGCACAGGAGCCATCCCCGATCCCGAGGGCGATTGGGTGGTCTGAAACCCCGCGGACGGCAAGATAATCCATCTTGCCCTCGACAATAGGAGGAGGGTTATCGGCATTTATTGCCGATAACTCGTATTCATCGGCCTTTAGACAATTGAGCCCGTTTTTGATAGTGCCAGGAGCTTTTGGTGCGGCTCTGGGAGAAGTGAAAAGTTCGAAACAGGCTTTTTGGCTGCGGCAAGCTCCGTTTTTGAACAGACTCCTCCCCGGCCGCATCGAAAATCTCGAAGCAGCCTTCGGTTTAACGGATTTTTGGGGCAGTGGCGCCGAGGACTCAGGCAGCCGCAAGCTCGGAAGCCTCGCTCCCCACCAACAGATGATGCACGAGCTCCAGGGCACTGGTTCCCGCGGCTTTGACCCAGGCTTTGACGTGCTGCAAGATCGCCATTAGATGGAGCCGGATAAG
>JAJRTK010000439.1 GCA_024278345.1 bacterium
CTCGGTCATGGTACCGGCCACGGTTCAGATTTCAGACGCCGCCCCGGGGCTTCCAGCCCTGGAACCCGGCGGAGGCTCCGCCTCCGGACCTCCGCTGGGAGCGCCGCTCCCAGACCCACGCCAGGGAGCCAACTCCCTGGCCCCACATCTTTGTGCGCTGCGTGCTTTTTTCGGGTGGCCGGTACCATGACCGAGGCCGCCAATCTTCCATCCTCTCGTGTACCCACAGACTCGAAAAAGGGAAGACGAGGCTTTTCGTTGCAGCAGATGGTCACCGTTTCCATCGGTTGCCTGTTCTGCAGCTCCCCGACAAACTGGCGCCTCCAAGATTGCGATGATTTCGGCCTCTTTCTTGGCTCCCCGGGGGATCAATTCCCCATCGCCGACCCGATCACAAACTCGGTGGCGGTGAAGTCCTGTTAGCTTCTGAGGGTCTGCTCCTGGGACAGCTCCCTATCGGCTGCCCTTGGACCAAGCTCCGGGAGTGCTTCAGAGATCTCGAGTACATTCTAGACAACTACGAAGCCCTATAGGGCGAGCCCATGGCCTGCAGCTTCTCGTATTCAGGCACTCGAGAGGCCGATTCCGCAGTCAACGCTACAGCGGCAAGCTCTCCCGGATCTGGCGAAAAGGGAGCGTGCGTGCCGGTGAGCGGTTCGTCGAGCTCTACTCCGCCACCAAGCACTCCTGGCGTAGACAAGCCCTGGAAGCAGGCCTCGACCGGTCGTTCGCCCGGCGAATGATGGGGCATGCGGACATCCGATCAACGGAGAGATAGGCACAGTACAGTCTGGCATCTGAATTTGTCCGCGAGCGACAACTTCTCCTGTTCGAGCGGTTCCTGGTCCGCATTCAGACGGAGTTCGACCAGGCTGTCGTCCTGAAGGGTGGCTTCGCCATGGAGCTCCGCCTCGGGAAAGCCAGAACAACGAAAGATATCGACCTGAACCTCAAGGGTCGCCCGGTCGAGGTTCTTTCCAAGCTTCAGCGGGCTGGTCGAGCGGATCTTGGCGATTTCTTCTCGTTCCAAGTGCGCAGGGGCAAGCCGATTGAGCACGAGGAGTTCGCCTACGGGGGACAAAGGTACGGGGTTGTGCCAATGCTGGGAGGCAGAACTACGGAGATGCCTTTCACGTGGATGCGGCGTTTGCCGAACCATTGGTCGCACCAACGGAACAGCTTGTGGGCAAGAATGCTTTGGAGTTCATTGGAGCAGAGACACCTCGGTTCGAAGCAATCTCCCTCGAAACCCAGATCGCAGAGAAGCTCCACGCCTACACCTTGCCGAGACCGAGGCCGAATAGCAGAGGAGGAGGCGCAGCGTCCCAAATGAGCTTCCATCACCTCCCGACTTCTGGGCAGGTCCCTATGCTGCCATGGTTACAACACGAGCCCCGAAATCGGGGCTTTTCGTGTGGAGTGAGGGGTTGTTCACTGCACAACCACTGCACATCCGAGAAAAGTCTTCAAGGTCAATGCTTTGCCGGGAGACACACCGATACGGATAGCATCTATCGTTGAGTCTGAAAGAGAAATGGCGGAGAGGGAGGGATTCGAACCCTCGGACCAGCTCAACACCAGTCACTCGCTTAGCAGGCGAGCGCCTTCGACCACTCGGCCACCTCTCCGCTAGGGAAATTCCGTCTTCAATTTCATTTGCCGCCCGGGATCGGATATTTCGTGACGGAGGGAGTGGGATTCGAACCCACGGAGCTTTGACACTCAACGGTTTTCAAGACCGCCGCCTTCGTCCACTCGGCCATCCCTCCCGAGGGCAGCAACAAAATACCTCCAACTTGCCCCCAAGATCAAGAGCAGTAAATCCTGGAACGTCCACCGGATTGTGAACGCAGCCGCAGATTCGCTGGATCGTGCCATGTCTCCCTGGGACGAATGGTTCTCCGGGGCTTGTGGAAAGGCGAGTGGCGGCGGACGGATTGCCGCCGCCGGGAGCGGACTCAACCCCAAGGAAAGAAAAGCGCTTTGATCGATTCAGGCGGCAGGGGGAAAGCACTGGTCCACCCTCCCCATCGGCGTCCCATTCATCAGGGCATTCGGCTTTTTCCCGGGCGTGTGATGAACGGAGACAAGGTTCAGGTAGACTCCCTTTCAGTGGGCGTGGTTGCCGGCCGCGGTCATTCTTTCCGGGAAACCTCTTTGGCGTGGCGCTCGGCGTAGGCCAAGATGATGCCGATTCTCTCTTTCTCCCCGGAGTCGTTGGTTCGGGCCACGAGGGCAGCGTAGTTTCGCAGGATTTCTAGGATATCGGGCCTGGCCAGAAAATTCCGGCTGAGATCGCCAAAGAGTTCTCTTCGGATTTGCTCGACGAAGTCCATGGCCCTCTCCAGGGCAAAAAGCGCCTGTGACGGGTCCTTGGCGGCAAGGCAAGCTCGGGCTCGGAGTCTCCAGGCATTCAAAAGCCCTTCGGTGTAACCGATTCCGGAAGCACTCTTGAGGGCTTGGCTAAGGACGGCTAGAGCAGTGTCGGGGCTGTCGGCGGTCATCTCGACGTCGCTCAACAAGCAGGAGAAATCCACTGCCATCCCCAGAAAGCCGGCGCTTCTGGCGAAAGCCAAAAGATCAGTGGCACAAAAGCGGGCCTCGGCCAATTTACCCGCTTTGAGATCCAGGCTGGCCAGCGCCCATCTCAGGCCCAATTCTTGGAGTTTTTCTCCACGTCGGTTGGCAACCTCCAACCCCTGCAACCACAACCGCACAGCCGTTCCATCGTCGCCCAACTCGAACCGGAGGTTCCCGCTGAGCAGACAGAGCTCGGAGAGGTAGGCCTCTGTTCCCAATTCGCCGTGAGCCTGCCATGCTTCTTCGAGGTGCGCTCTTGCCTTTTCCAGATCTCGGACCCGCAAATAGACGGTGGCCAGGTTCTTGAGGCTTTCCAGAATGCCGGCCAAATGGCCAAGGCGGCGACGGATTCCCAGGGCTTCGACTCCGGTGACGAGGGCCTCATTGTAGCACGAACGAGCGGTCAAGACTGCCGCCAACGTCCCCAACGCTCCGGCCACTTTGAGGGGAAGCCCCAGAGCGCGGAAGATCTCCAGGGATTCGCGGCTTCGCCGCTCCGCTTCCACGTAGTTCCCCAGGACGATCTCCACGCGGGCCAGGTTGTTGAGAGTGTCGGCCAAACCCTGTCGGTCGCCGATTTCCCGGGAAACATCCAGAGATTCCCCGTAGTGGGTCAGAGCCTCCTGGTAGAGCCCCCTGGAAGCCTGGGAGTAACCCAGGTTGTTAAGGGTGACCGCCAGCCCGACCTTATCTCCTGCCTGCCGGCGGACCTCAAGGCTCCTATCCAAGGTTTCCATGGCCTGCTGGAATTGGCCTCTTTCCGTATGGAGGAGTCCCAAGGTGTTAAAGACGCCGGCAACTCCCATGGGGTCCTCTAGATCGCCTTTGATTTGGAGGGCACCTTCCAGGTATTCCACGGCCTCCTGGTAACGCCCCTGGATTGAGATGAAAAGCCCGAGGTAGAGCAGCATGTCGGCCACTCCCGCATAATCGTTGAGTTCGTCAAAGAGCGCGATGGCCGTCTGATAGTGGTCCCACGCCTGGGCAAACTCTCCGCGGCCGGCGCGGATGACGCCAAGCTGCTGGTGTGCCCGTGCCACGGCCGAAAGTTCTCCGGCATCCCGCCCCAGTCGTAAGAGCTTCTGAAACTCCTTTTCGGCGGATTTGTAATCGCCCAAAGTTTGGCGGATTTCCCCAAGGTTGACATGGATTTCCAGGAGCAACGGAACAGCCCAGGCCGCACCTGCCCGGTCTCCTTTGCAGCAGGCGTCGAAGGCGGATAAAAAAAGATCGATCGCTCGTTCGAAGTGGAACTGCTCGCGGTAGCGGCTGGCTGCGGCAGTGGCGTATTCCGCGGCCTCGTGCCACTGTTCAGCCGCCCGGAAATAGCGGCCCAGGCGCTCGACGTAGGGGGCCAAATCACCCAGGTAACGGAGCTCGATAGCACGCCCGGCGCGGTAGTGGAACTGGCGTTTGGATTCGAGATCCAACTCCTGGAGCAAGATCCGACCGTAAATGGGGTGCAGGAATCGAAACTCTTCGTCCGTTTCGTCGATGGGCTCGAGGATACCTCGCTTGAGGAGTTCGTCAAGGCCATCGAGGAGATCGTTCTCCGCGACTTGCGCCACCTTTCGAAGGAGGCCAAAGCAAATCCCTTCCCCCAAAACGGCCGCCGCCTCTCCAATCCTTCGAGCCAGCCTCGAGAGTCGCGACAGGCGGGTAGCGTAGACCGTGGCCACCTTTTCCGGAAGCTCCCTTCCGCCCAACAGCCGCCCGGAATCGCCACGTGGCACCTCGAAAATCCACGTACCTTCGTCCAGCTTCAGCATTCCCCTTGCAGAGGCGAATTTGACGAACTCACAGATCAGGAAAGGGTTACCTCGCGACTCTCCGAACACGGCATCCACGAGGGCCTCGGGGGGCTCGCCTCCCAGCATCGAAGCGACCAGCTCCGCGCAAGCGGATCGATCCAATCGGTTCAGCCGCATTTTCGTACCCAGACTCCGGTCCCTGAGCAGGTGAAAGGAATGTCGCGGCAAACTGCTGAGCTCGGCATCGTCATCGCGATAACAAACGACGAGCAACAAGCCGCCGCACCCCGACGGCGACACTTTGCTGGGACCCACGACATTCCGCGCCACATAGGCAATGAGCTCCAGTGCGGGACGAGTCGCCCAATGGACCTCCTCCAGCACCAAGACAACCGGCAATCGCTGGGTCAACCTGGAGAGTACGCGAGCCACCGCGTCAAAAAAGCGGTATCGATTCTGCTCTGGAGGAAGCGGAGTCAGCGGAGCAGCCCGTCGGACGTAGTCAAGCTCGCCGAACGCCTCAATCTCCTTGGCCAAGACCCTACCGCACGAACCGAAGAGCCGCTTCGCGATCTCCCGGTCCTTGTTGGCAATGGTCTGGCAAAGGGCTCCCAGAATCTTCGCGAACCCTTCGTAAAGAGACTCTGCGTCCTGCCGGAATGCCCCGCGAAAAAGGCCGATCTTCCGGCGCTTTGCCCGATGTTCCAGCTCGTCGATGAGTCGGCCCTTTCCGATGCCGGACTCACCGGTAACCTCCACCATGTCCCCAAGTCCCAAACGAAGGCGGCCCAGCATCCCCGTCAAGAGGTCCAGTTGTTCGTGCCTTCCCACAAGCGGCGGCTCCGCCACTCGGGTCCGTGCCAGCTCCCAGGCTAAGCGAGGCGGTGTGATCCCCGCGAAGGTCAGGGTTTCGTCGGGGATTTCCAGGCCTCCAGGAATCAGGTTGAGCAGGCTCCTTGCCAGGGCCGCCGCCGTGTGAAACCTCTTGGAGGGCTCCTTCTGCAACAGCTTCCGGACGATCTCCTCAAGCTCAAGCGGAATGTCTGGCAGCTCCGAGGAAAGCCGCGAAGGCTCCTCATAGACGTGGCAATAGATCAAGGCGCCCAGCCGTTTGGAGACGAAAGGGCGATGACCGGCAAGAAGCTCGTAGAGAATGAGCCCCAGGGAATAGAGATCACTCTGTGGCAGCGGCTTTTCCCCCAACGCCTGCTCCGGAGAAAGATAGGCCGGCGTGCCCAAAACGACTCCAGGTCCCGTGAGATCGAGATCCATTCCCTCTTCCCGGACATCGTCAAGACGCTTTAGGAGGCCAAAATCCATGATCCGAACCTGGCCCTGGTGATCCACCAAGATGTTGGCCGGCTTCAGGTCCCGATGCACGATTCTCTGGTCGTGGACGTAATCAAGGGCAGCCGCCGACTGCACCATCACCGAGAGCAACTTCCGAAGGCGACCGGAGCTGACAAGTTCCGAAGGAGAGAGCTCCACATTCCCCGAAAGCCCCATGTACGCCTTAATATCAGAGCCATCCACAAACTCCATGGTGAAAAACGAAGAACCACCATGCTCGCCCCAATCGTAGAGGCGGATCACGTTGGGGTGCCGCAGCTTCGCCACCGACAGAAACTCCAGCCGAAAACGGCGATTGTGCTCTTCGGTCCGGGGCCGACTGGGATTGAGAAGCTTCAGGGCCAGCTCAGCCTGCCGCACGGGGTCCCAAACCAAAAAGACACGCCCCATCCCGCCTCGCCCCAAAGGCCGGATCACCTCGTATCGCCCAATCTCCCGCCACGTCTCGCTCACCAGCCTCCTCCTCCGCCGCGTTTCCGAGGCAATCCTCCGCCTTTACAATCGTGGGCCAATCTTCTCGTTCTGGATGCTTGAGTTCCGCATCGCGCCGCAGGGCAGCCGCCCCGCGTCACTCGCCAGTTTCCACAGCATTTTCTAGCCACGACACCGCCGTGAAAGAAAGGCCCCCATGAGCTGCTCCAGACCCGACTACTGGGATGGGAAGGCCCCCACACCCATGGGCCGCTCCGCCAAGACCGCTTCCTCAAGATGGAACAGCTTCCACCGGAGGTCCAGGGAATCCCACCCGCAGACCGGGGTTCCTCCCGCGACAAACGGAGCATTTCCCAAGGCCTCCCTCCATTCTACCATCGACAGACCAGCATCCCGAATCAGATGGATCAAGCGAAGGGTCTTCAGGCTGTCGAACCAGGTGTGGAGGCGGCGGCCCAGAACGACGGCGCACCGGCAAGCCTCCAAGGCCTGTTCCACCTGCCCAAAAACGCGCAACCCC
>JAJRTK010000440.1 GCA_024278345.1 bacterium
AAGCCGCAGTCTACGTTGTGCGCTGTGGGGATGAGCTCCGCTGCGCGAAAGTTTACAAGAAACTGGATCATCGCAGTTTTCGCCAGAACATTCTGCACCGCGAGGGTCGAAAGGTTCGCAACAGCCGCAAGGCGCGGGCCATGGAGAAGCGGACCCGGTACGGGCGGGGGGAAGAGGAGAAGTCCTGGCAAACCGCTGAAGTGGATGCCCTATACCGCCTCGACGCCGCGGGTGTTCGGGTTCCGAGGCCTTTTCATTTCGCCGATGGCGTGCTGCTCATGGAGTTGGTGGTGGGTATCGACGGCGAAGTTGCCCCGCGATTGAACGACGTGAGGCTCACTGGCGATACAGCCCGTAGTTACTTTAAAACGTTGATTCGAGCGGTCCAGAGGATGCTCTGCGCCGGCCTGATCCATGGCGATCTTTCCGAGTACAATGTGCTGGTGGACAGCGACGGACCCGTGATCATCGACCTTCCCCAGGTGGTGAATGCCGCCAGCAACAACAACGCAAAGTCCATGCTTCTAAGAGACGTTCGGAATGTGAAGCTCTATTTCGGGCGCTTCGCGCCAGAGCTTTGTTCCACGAAATATGGCGAAGAGATGTGGCACATCTACGAGACCGGTCAGCTCCACCCGGAGACTCGGCTCACGGGACGTTATCAGCCGCCGAAGAAAAAAGCCGACCTGGAAAGTGTCATGGAGGAGATCGATCTTGCCCGGGAAGATCTGGATGCCCGCCAGAGGGAGGAGCTGGAGGATGTCGTCAAGCAAGAGTTGCGGCGCCTTCGGCAGACTGGCCCACAGAGCCGTGGGCGCACGGCCAAAACCCCTCCGTCCAAGCGGCGGAAGAAGAGGTCCCGTCGCCGCGGGCGCCGCGTCGCCTGATCACTCTCTCCGTCGGCGTCCCAGGCGGGCGCCCCTTCCACGAAGCTCACGGGCCGGTTGAGACCCGCCCCCGCAGCCTCCGGTGGCCGCTTTTCTTCGGCGCGTGGAGACGCGTCTCAGGCGGCCTCGGGACGATCCGTGACGAGAGATCAGGGTCAGAAGGCCTGGGTCAAGCCAAGGAATACCTTGTAGCCTCCGCCCTCCGAGCCAAGAATGGGAAAACCGACGTCAATTTTTCCCATGGAGGGCATGATGCCGAACCAACGTCCATGAAGGCGCAACCCGAACCCGACGTCAGCGTACCCTTTTCCGTCGAAGAGGTTCCGGCTGGCGGAGCTCAAGGCGGCGTCTCCAAACGTGACGACCTGAAGGCGGTTCAGAAAAGCCAGGCGGAAGAAGGAAAAATCGAAGTTCCTGAGTAGATCGGTTCGGAGCTCCATGGAGACTAATCCGACGTTTTCCGCCAGAACCTCGTCCGCCACGAAACCGCGCAGCGCGTTGGCGCTGCCCAGGATGAACCGTTTATTGCTCGGGAACTCGCCAGCCGCCATCCCAACAAAGAGCCTGCCGGAAGCCGTGACCCGGGAGTCGAGGCGCTGGTGCCGCGCCAACTCAAGGCGGCCTATCAAGAAGCTGGAATCGCCCAGGACCTGCTTTGAGCTTCCCTCGATCAATAGATCGATGAAGGTGTCGTTTTTCTGATCGACTTCGCTCAGGTAGTTGGTGGTATCGTACTGGATGCCAAACCGGAAGGTCAGGAGGGACTGTGCGGGATCGCCGCTGTCCGAATCCCCGGAGATCCGCTCGAAACCCGCTCCAGCCCGGAAGGCCAGAGGGAAGCGCAAGGGATCGATGGCTTCGCCGTAGTGCCAGGTAAGATCCGCGGTGACGCCGGTTCGGATGGGGTTCTGCGTTGCTTCGATGAAAAGAAGCCTGCGATAGTCGTGCTGGCGAAGGAACCCGAATCGCAACAGAGCGTTCAGCTCGCCGCTCTTCGACTCCAAGTTGACGCGGCTGTTGTAGAGAAGGAATTTTAGACGCGGTGGTTTCAGGTTGTCGGCACGCCAGGGATCATCGAGATCACTTCGTGGGTCGAGAGAGACCCGCTTGGGTTTGCCGTGGCTTTCGAACGTGATCTTCCCGGTGTCGCCCTCCAACAAGATCGATTTTCTCAAAGACTCCTTGCCCCGCGTTTTCAGCTCCACCTCCAGCAGGTCGATTCGGGATCCGGTCCGAGCCACCTCCACCGTTGTCCGATAGCGCGGACCCGAAGGGTCGCGAAGCTTTTCCGTCTCCACGCTGGCGATCTTGAAGCTCAAGGGCCGAGGCGGTCCAAGCCACTGCTGGAAAAACCAGTCAAGAGGCTTCTTTCTCCTTTCCTCCAGGTAACTCCGAAGAGATTCCGGGGCCGGCGATCTTGTCAGGAACTCCCGGGCATCCTCGATCAATTGGGCTTCGCCCACGAACCGCCCAAGCCGTTCCGCCACCAGAGCCCCGGTCATCCAGGCCATTCCGTGGCTGAAAATATCTTCCGGCACTTCCCCCTCGACTTCGATCCGCTGCAAGTAAAACTGCCGGCCGGGGAAGTCGGCGCCATTGATGAGCTCGTCAAAGGCCGGGAGGAGCCGGAGAGGGCCTCGGATCACATCCTTGAGACTCTTGCCCAGGCCATATTTCTCCTGGAAATAGCCCTGGCGGATGGAGCGGGCCAGGAACTGGAACTCCCAAGGCCGCGCCCGCAGACTCGGGTAGTCCCGCATGAGGAGCGCCTCATAGTAGCCGTCCAGCAAAGAGCGCTCGTGGAAGACATCCAGCATCGGCAAAATCCGGAAGAGCTGGTCGGAGACCAGCAGAAAGCCTACGGCCGGCACGGCCAGCCGTTGATCCAGCGGAGCAAACGCGATTTCCAGCATGGGCATCTTATGACGCCCCGTGAACCGCTCGTAGAAGCGCGACGCCTGATCTAGGATTTGTCCGAGTTTTGAAAGCTGTTTCTTCCTTTTTCGGTAGACCAAGACCCTGTGGTGGAGCTCGCCAACCTCAAGCTCCTGGAAACGGCGGGAGACCGAGAATGAAAACCCCGCAACCGGCGCGGAAGATCTCGTTTTGTCTGCCGAGTCGGGTATCGGCGTAAGGCGGGACAACTCGAGGCTTTCCGGCGCCTCGCGTTGCTCGGCGGTCGTCCGGGGATTCTCTCCCCGGTCCCCTGGCGGGGCTTCGACCTGCACCCACCGGGGATCGTGCTCCCTGGACCCAGATGGTGGAGCGCTGCGTGCTTTTTCCTCTCTTCCTTCTTTCTCCCGCCTTACGCGGGATCCCGCCGAGTCGATCCAGAAGGTCCCCTTGGGATAGCGGATGTTGACTTGGTATTCCGCCGGGCTGGCGGGGCCATGGCGTCCGGAGAGAACCAGCGGATACCAGCCGCCCTGAACCGTCAAGACCCTGTCGAGCCGCCCGAAGGGACCGCGCTTTTTCGGGAATCGCGTTCGGAACGACACCTGGATCGTCAAACTTTTGCCCGGCTCGAGCGGTTGGGAAAGACCCATCCTCAAGATTTCCCCGGAAACCGGCGTCACTTGGCCCGCGCCGCCCCTGAGACTCAAATCCATCCAGCCCGGTTCCACGCCGCGGACGTATCGCAGGTCGATCTCGCTCCAGCTCATTTTCTTGTCCGGCATCCCATAATAATCGGGAAGCGTCCGAAGATAGATCTCATTGATGGAGTTCTCCGTGAGGTTGGTCACCTCGATGGTCCCGCTCCCTTCGAGCTGTGCCAGGTCATGGGAAACCACGGCTCCCAGCCGATAGACGACGCCTAACCCTTCGCCTTTGGCCATTGAAGGCCCAGGGAGGGACAAGAAAAGAAGGGCGTAACCCATGATGACAGCTCGGAGCAATCCGCTCTCACGCTTCGCACGTTGCGCTCGGAACACCAAATCCAATTCCTTTCACATCTTGGCCCGTCTCAGATGCCCCTTCGCGGAGCCGATCCCGTGGCCCTGCGGGTGGGCTGAACCGGGGGGACCCCCTTGGCCCGTGTCCGAAGATCCGGAATCATCGGACCGGAGGTCCATAGAGCTTCGCCAGGCGCTCAGGGGAAACCCCCAACCCGTAGGCGAGGCCGATTCCCCAACTTCTCAAGGTTACTTTCAAAACGCCTTCCACCCTCCATCGCCGCGCCGACGATACCAGACGATGCCTCAGCATCACCAGCTTACCCCTCTTTTTCAAGCGCTGGGCGAATTCAAGGTCTTCCAGTAGGGGTATTGGCTTGTAACCGCCCAGATCCTCGAAAGCCTCTCGCCGAACGAAGATGCCCTGGTCACCGTAAGGCAGGCCAAGCAAGCGTGCGCGCCCATTGGAGAGAAAGGCGATGAGCCGGAAGAGCCAGGCGGTGTCGTCGAGCTCCATGGAAAAAGCCCCCCCGTGGACATTCGACTGATTCAAAGCAGCCATCATGGCCTCCACGAAACCGGGGTCCACCAAGGAATCGGCGTGGAGAAAAAGGAGCACGCTCCCGGTGGCCAGCCGGGCGCCGGCATTCATCTGAACCGCCCGCCCTTGGGGGCAGACCACCGTGATGGCGCCCTGGTGCGCCGCCTTTTTGACGGTCTGGTCCCGGCTTCCACCATCGGCCACGATGACTTCGGCCGCGCCGTAGTCTAGACACCGGCCCACGGTCCTGCCGATGAGCGCCTCTTCGTTCAGGGTGGGAATCACGACACTGACGGGGAAAGCCTCCTTGTCACACACGGTTTCTCTGTCCGGCTTGCCCTTCGGCGCTGTTGGCGGGCTTCCTGCTCCGGGCGCTCCCACCAAGAAAACGGAGCTTGAACAAGGTCCAAAGAATCTTGTATCCGGCGCCGATAGTTCCCCGGAGAGTTCCCGTGATCTTCGACACCCCCACCCGCTTCTTGTAGCTCACGGGAACCTCCAAGATCCTCAGCTTCGCCTCAATGGCCTTCACCTGCATCTCCATGTTCCAGCCATAATTCCGGTCGACCATACCCAGCCGTTCCAGGGCTTCGCTGCGAATCGCCCGAAACGGCCCCATATCGGTGAACCGGTGGCTGTAAAGCAGGCGAATCAAAAAGGTGGCCAAGGCATTGCCCCACCGGGCCTGGGGAAGGAGCGCTCCCGGTTCCGCGCCGCCCAACGTCCTGGAGCCCAGCACGAAGTCCGCCTGCCCCTTTTGGATCGGCTCCAGAAGGCGCGGCAATTCGACCGGAGAATCGCTATAATCGGCATCCAGAAAGACCACGATCTCCGGCATCCGCCCCTTGAGCGCCCGGATCCCGGCAAGGCAGGCCGACCCATATCCCCGGCGCCGCTCTTCCACCAGGGTGACGCCCGCTTCGCGAGCCACCCCGGCTGTCCCATCCTCGCTCCCATTGTCCACCACGATCACTTCTTGCACATCTTCCTGGGGAAGCTCCTGAAGGACAAGTGGCAGGCTCTTTTCCTCGTTGAGGGCGGGAATGATCACGGCGGCCTTGGCCTTTGTGCTGGGCCCGTTCATGGGAGTTTCCTTCTCATTGAACCAGTCTCCGGGGACAGAGCTTCAGCCCCCGGGAAAGGGGGCGAACAGCGGCGGACGGACTGCCGCCGATGGGAGCGGAACTCAACCCAAAAAACAACGGTCGTGCTTCGTGATTCCTGGGCAACCGGCCTTCCCTACTTCACGACTCCGGCGCGTTTCGCCTGGTCAAGAAGCATCTTCTGAAGGAGCTTGCGACCCCGGTAAATCCTGGACATCACCGTTCCCATGGGGACATCGAGGATTTCGCAAATCTCCTTGTAGTGAAACTGCTCAACACAGGCAAGTTGGATGACTTCCCGGAAAGGCTCCGGGAGCTTTTCGATGGCACCGGTGATTTGTTCCACGGCCGCGAACTCGAAATATTCTTCCTCCGGCGTCTTGCTTCCCGGGCTGTGCCGGGCGCGGATGAGCTCCAGGAAGGGCTCGACGTTGTCGTAATCCACCTGTTGCGGGGTCCGCCGCGTTTTCCGGAGATGATTCCGGAAGCTGTTCATCAAGATGGTGAAGAGCCATGCCTTGAGATTGGTCCCCGGCTGGAAGCGGTGGAACAAACGGAAGGCCTTGAGATAGGTATCCTGGACGAGATCGTCCGCCTGATCGGAGCGGCGTGTCAGCCGGAGCGCCGTGCTATAGAGCGCGTCAAGGTGCTGATACGTCTCGTCGAAATCCGTTCCACCAGAACCGGAAGATGCCATGTCGCTGCGTCCCACCACCGCCCGAGCCGCTCCGCGAGGACTCTGGCTGCTGCTCTTTATTGGGTTCGTGTCTCTTGCCGTCTATGGCCGCTTAGCCTTCAATTCCCATCTGGGAAGGATTGTTCCGCTCTACGTGGGAATGCACCTCTTTCTGGCGGCTCTTATGTTCATCGCCTGGGCGGGCTTGGAACGTTGGCCCCCCGCCAGCCACCGGCACACAGTCTGGATGATCGTCCTTTTCGGCGTTTTGCTGCGCCTTCCTCTTCTTCCGTCGGAGCCCTCCCTCTCCGATGACATCTACCGCTATGTTTGGGATGCCCGGGTCACGGCCGCGGGAGTGAGCCCATATCGGTTTCCTCCAGAGGCCCCGGAGTTGGCCCCGCTGCGGGACGATCTCTACCAAAAGATCAACCACCGGCCCATCCCCACCATCTATCCGCCGGCGAGCCAGGCTTTTTTTACCATCGGCGGGTGGTTCTTGCCAGGCGTCGGCGGTCTCAAATTTGGCTTGTTGCTCCTGGACATCGCCGTGATGTTGCTTCTTGGGCGGCTTTTGCTTCTTTTGGGACGTTCGCCCGGAGCCCTTGTCCTCTATGCTTGGAACCCCCTAGTCATCGTGGAAATCAGTAGTAGCGGCCACTCAGAATCCCTCGTGTCGCTCTTTTTCCTGCTATCTTACTGGAGCCTGCTCCAAAACAAAAGGAGTCTTGCGGGAGCCGCCATGGGGACAGCCATCATGGCAAAGCTCTACCCGGTGGCTTTGATGCCTTTATGGCTCCCGCGGTTAGGCGTCCGGGGCGTCGCGTGGACGCTGGGCATCGCCACCCTGCTGGCGCTTCCCTTTCTGAGCCGGGACCTGGTGATCCTCAATGGTTTGTTGACCTTCGCGGAACATTGGAACCACAACGAGTTCCTCTATCGTTTTATCTTATTCGCCACCCCAACCCGAGAGATCGCCAAGCTGGTTTGTGCCCTGATCTTCCTGGGCATCGTCGCTATTTTCGCCTTTCGCGACAAAACCAGCACCCCTGGCGATCTCGCATGCCGGAACCTTTGGTGCCTGACTCTGCTCTTGGCCCTTTCGCCCACGATCCACCCTTGGTACGTGACCTGGCTGGCGCCCTGGGTCGTCTTGGCT
>JAJRTK010000441.1 GCA_024278345.1 bacterium
GACCCCTGCGTCCCGAACGCAGTGCTCTACCAGTCTGAGCCACGCCCCGAAAATTCTCTTTCATCCGGCACACGGGAGAACGCCCCTAAAATACGGATCTTACGCACGGTTTGCAAACCCTGCGCAACCGCCGGCAGATCGAGCCTGCTCCGAGATAGCGGTGGAGGGTTCTCAAAATGCGGGCCGCAGTCGTCGGCCGGGGCTCGACGGGTGCGCCTTGGGCGGGCCCGGCTGCCTCGAGGACGCTAATTCATTTTCTTCGCTTCTCTTGGCCTGGCCGCGCCGTCCATTCCAGTGCCAGGACCACTCCGATTCCAGCTAGGCAGAGCCCCAGAGCCATCCATTCCGGCCCTCCCATGGAAGAGGGAAGAATATTCGCCTCGGCAAGAACGAACGTTTTTCCCCGAATCACCATGGTCTCCAGGGTCTCCTTGAAGGGCCAGACCTTTCGCAGCGAACCGATCATCAACCCTAACATGCCGGCCAGGGTCGCCCCATGATACCGCTGCAAAAGAAAGCGAAGCAGCCGGACGAAGCTCAGAAGGCCCACGGCACAGCCCGCTCCGAAAACCAGGATCACCAAAAAGTCTCTCTCGTGAATCGATTCCAGGAGATACTTCCATTTGCCAAGAATCAGGAGGATGAAGGCGCCGCTCAGCCCCGGCAAGATCATGGCGGAAATCCCTACGACGCCGCACAGGAAGATGAAGGCAAGGTGGTTCGGTGTCTGCACCGGAATGAGGCCCACCACCCGGTAAGCGATGACGGTTCCGCCAAGGAGAGCGACGAAGGAGCCGCCGTTCCATTTTTCCACCATCCGCACAACCACGAAGGCCGAGGCAAGGATCAGCCCGAAGAAAAGACCACGGATCTGGGCCGGATACTGGTCCAAAAGGCGAGGCATGATCCGCGCCAGGCTCAGGATTGCCAGGCCGATTCCGGCAAAGAGGCAGACCAGAAAGCGCCAGTCGATCCGGGCGAGCGCCCCGCGAATATCCAGTTTTGCCAGGGTCTTGAGCGCGATGGCGTCAATCGAGGCTATAGCCAGGACGAGCCGCTCGTAAATCCCCAGGATCAGGGCGACGGTGCCTCCGGAGACTCCCGGGATCACGTCGGCCGTTCCCATGCAGAACCCCTTGGCCGCGATGGCCAGGGCGCTTTTCAAATCGTTGGGCCCCTGGCCGTTCCTCTCCATTCTCTCTCCTCGTGGTCAAGCGTCGCCTCTGCCTACGGGCGTCCGGCATCCGCTGGCTTTCTTCCGAAAAGCCTTCTTTCCCCACCAGCGGGACGAATTGGCAGGCGCCCAAGGCTTCGCTTTCAATCTTTCCGCCGGCTGATTTCCGGAATCGCATGAGTCGTTGTTCACCGGACTGCGTCATCTCTGGAACGACTAAAATGCCTTCCGGCGCAAGTTGTGCCAGGAGATTCCAGCTCTTGCCCGGGGCACAAGCCGTCACCAGAATCCGGTCGAAAGGCGACCGATCCGGCCATCCAAGGGAGCCGTCGCCGACGCGGCCGAAAATCGTCTGGTATCCGAGCTCCCGCAAGAGCCCCACTGCGCGGCGGGAGAGCTTTCTCCGGCATTCTATCGTGAAAACCTTTTCAGCGAGCTCCGCCAAGATCGCCGTCTGGTAGCCCGAGCCCGTCCCGATCTCCAGGACTCGGTGGTCAGGGCCGACCTCCAAGGCATGGGTCATCCGCGCCTGCGTCGCTGCCGCCGACAAAGTCTGGTCTTGCCCGATGGGCACGGCGCCAGGTTCGTACGCCCGGAGCCACATCGCCTCCTGATAGACGAATCGTTCCCTGGGAACCTTGAGAAACGCGGCCACCAGCCTGGGATCTTGGATGCCCCGACCTCGGAGATCCCGCTCCACCATTCTCCTTCGGGCGATTCGGTAGTCCAATCTTCCTCTCCGGTTCACGGCTCAGCCGGTTTGCATGGGGCGCCAAAAAAAGTGAAACCCAGAAGGATCCTCTATAAGGATACCAAAAGATGACCGGAAGCGGGCGTTCCAACCTGGAACGCTATCTTTGGACAAAGGGGGCATCCACATACCATGAAAGTACATGGCTAAATCCATCTTCGACGGCGTAGTTATGGCGCTCGGCGCCATTTACTTTCATCTTCCGGGGGGGGGCGCCGGGATCATGCTCGTTAACGCGGGACAATTCCAGGACTGTGGAACTGCAAGCGCCAACGCCTCGCTATCGCTCGGCGGGTCACGCTTCGCGTGACTCGGCGGTCGTCCGGGGCCTCCGGCCCCGGCCCCCGGCAGGGCTTTGCCCTGCACCCACCAGGGAGCTCGCTCATCCTCCCGTTGCAACGAAAGGCAACGGGATCCCAGCCCACATTCATGTACGACGCCGTGCGTCTTGGTTTTGGCGGGTGTCCCGGCTTACGTTGATACCCGACAAAGGTAAAAGTCCGCGGAGGCCTCCTTTTCTTCCGGCGTGATCCGACGGAACTCCCGTTCTCCATGCACTGTTGGCACTTCGCAACCCAACCCTGACCGGCTGGCGGATTTGGAGGGGATGTACAAAAAAATGGTCGGGGCGAGAGGATTTGAACCTCCGACCACTTGCCCCCCATGCAAGTGCGCTACCAAGCTGCGCTACGCCCCGACGAAACCGACCTTTCTCCGCTGGCCCTCCACGGACTGGCGGAGATTCCACAGGAATATTTAGTCCAATTGATCTCCCGGTGTCAAACTCGACCTTCTTCCTGGCTGCGTTATATCAGGCCGTTGGAACGCCTGTTTGTCATTCAAGTCCAGCTCCCATGGAACACTCCCGTTGCTGGAGTGTTTGCCGGTTCTTATCGCCATCGATGGTGACCGCGCGGCTCAAGTGGGCTTTCGCGCTGGCCATTGAAGGCTTCCTGTGGTAGGGAGACTGGGCCGCCGCTTCTTGACATGGCTGGCGCGGAGCTATAGGCTCTTTACTTGACTGGGTAGATCTGCCAATTAAACGGTTACTTCGATGTTCGCGGAGTGTCGCGGGCGAGAGATCGGGATGAGAGGAACCCATGCCTTCGCAGGATTCGGATTCTTCCAGAGGATACGACGATGACAGGACGATTGTCCGTGGAATCGATGTCGTTCAGAAAACGGAAGAACAACAGGCTTACCTGATTGTGCTGAACGGTACCACTGCAGGGAAGATGTTCAAGCTCGTGGTCGAGGAAGCGATTGTAGGCCGCTCGGCGGAAGCCGATGTGTTGTTGACCGATGAGTCGGTTTCCCGCAATCACGCTCGCCTTACCCGGATTGGGTCATCGATCCAGATCTCCGATCTGGGCTCGACCAATGGGACTTACTGCAACGGTAAGCAGATCAAGGACTACATCCTCAGTGATGGCGACAAGATCCAGATAGGCTCCCACATCATTCTGAAGTTCAGCTATCAGGATAACTTGGAAGAGGCTTATCTCAAACAGCTCTACGAGTCCGCAACGAAAGATGGCCTCACGGAGATCTATAACAAGAAATACTTCCTGGATCAGCTCCGGTACGAGTTTTCCTTTGCCCAACGGAAGAAGATGCCCCTAAGCCTGATCATCTTTGACCTGGATAAGTTCAAGGTCTTGAATGATACCTACGGGCATCTGGCGGGGGATGCGGTTCTCAAGCAGATCTCGCGCATCGTGATCACCCAGATCCGCAGCCACGACCTCTTCGCCCGTTACGGCGGGGAAGAGTTTGTCATCATGCTCCGAGAGACCGATGAGCGTCAGGGCGCAATCCTGGCCGAGCGAATTCGCCGGAAAGTGGAGCAGAGCAAGCTCGGGTACGAAGGAATCTCCTTCCCGGTGACAATATCCGTCGGCGTGGCTTCTTCCATACGGGATGCCGTGCGCACGCCCGCTCAGCTCATAGAGAAAGCTGATATTGCCCTCTATAAGGCCAAGGAAGGCGGGCGAAACCGGGTGGAACTCTACTGGGAAACCGAACAGGGAAGCTTCGCGGCGAATCACAATTTCGCCATGAAGACTCAACCGATGAAGGTCTTTAAGAAGGTCGGAGAAGAGGACCAGGAGCTTCCGTCGCCCGAGGGCGAAAACCGATCTTCCTCGTAGGCAGGATTTCTGGAGGTGGCATCTTTTCAGGGCACGGAGCCTGGCCATGACAGGCGGATCCCCGCCATTCCACCGATTGACGAGCCCTTGCTCAGGCGGGGCATGACAACCTCACTTCTCCATGCGGGCTCCGGATCTCCGGAGCCCGATTCATCTGCCGATCTCTTGCCGAAGACGCGCTGCCGCTCATGCTCCACCTCAAACAAATATCCCTGGCTTTCGGTGCTCAGGTCTTGTTCCGGGACGTGAATTGGCATCTTGGGCGAAAGGACCGAGTCGCCCTCGTGGGCCCCAACGGCGCTGGAAAATCGACGTTGATGAGAATCATCTGTGGCGCGATCACGGCGGACCGGGGGGAAGTATCGACCGTTAAGGGCTGCACCTTTGGGTACTTGCCTCAGGAGGGCATCGTCGCACGGGGCTCGACCCTTCTGGAAGAGGTGAAGAGCGGCCTCTCAGAGCTCTTGGACATGCAGAGAAAGATGGCGGACCTAGAGGTCAGGCTGGAGCATGCCAAGGGGGAAGACACCAACGGTCTGCTGGAGAGTTACGGCGATTTGCAGGACCAGTTTGATGCCCGGGGCGGTTATACCATCGATGCCGTGGCCGGGAGTGTACTCCGGGGGCTTGGCTTTAGCCCGGACCAGTGGGAGCGCCCTTGTAGCAGCTTTTCCGGTGGCTGGCAGATGCGGATTGCTCTGGCCAGACTGCTGGTGAAGCGCCCGTCCATCCTGCTTCTGGACGAGCCCACGAACCACCTGGATATCGAGGCCCGGAACTGGCTCGAAGACTATTTGCTGGACTATCCCGGCGCTGTCATCCTGGTGTCCCACGACCGTTTTTTCCTGGACATGACCGTCAACCGCTGCGCGGAGATCGCCCGCGGCAAACTCGTGGACTTCCACTCGAACTTCAGCGGGTTCGAGAAGGAGCGGGAAAAACGCTGGGCCGCCGTCCAGAAGGCCTACGTGCGGCAGCAGGAGGAGATCCAAAGACTGGAAAGGTTCATCACCAAGTTCCGGTACAAGGCCACCAAGGCGGCCCAGGTGCAGTCTCGGGTGAAGATGCTGGAAAAGATGGTGCGCATCGACCCGCCTCCGGAGCCGCCCCGCCGGATCCGCGTGCGGTTGCCGGTGGCCAGGCGGAGTGGCCGTATCGTTCTCGAGGCGGAGGGGATTCGGAAGAGTTACGGCGATCTGCTGGTCCTCGACGGCGTGGGTTTGCGGTTACTCCGTGGCGAGAAAGTTGCTCTCGTCGGTCACAACGGGGCCGGCAAGACGACCTTGCTCCGGATCCTGGCCGGAGCTTTGGAGCGGGACAGTGGGCTTGTTGAGCTTGGCTACCAGGTCCTGTTGAGCTACTTTGCTCAGGATCAGTCCCAGGAACTTGATCCCGAAAATACCGTTTTGCGGGAAGTGGCCAAAGCTTCCGCCTTTGATCGCATGGCGGGGCTTCGCTCCATGTTGGGGAGTTTCCTTTTTTCAGGCGATAGCGTGGATAAACCGATCTCGGTGATCTCTGGTGGAGAGCGGAACCGTGTGGCGTTGGCCAAGCTCCTTTTGGCGGAGTCGAACCTCCTGTTGTTGGACGAGCCGACGAACCACTTGGATTTGGCATCGAAAGACGTCCTTCTGGAAGCTCTGAAGAATTACGAGGGGACAGTGTTGTTTGTCTCTCATGATCGGCATTTTGTCAACGGATTGGCCGACAAGATTCTTGAGATAGACGGCGGGCGGATCGAGGAAACCCTGGGCCGTTATGAGGAGTACCTGGAAGCAAAGATGGCCAAAGAGGCGGGTTTTTCCGTTGAATCCCAGGGGGTGCGCTGGTGGACGACTTCCAGCGGCCAAGTCAAGGAAGAGGTTCCTTTTCCCCCTGATGGTGGTCCTCCAGAAGACTCCACTGGCACTTGCCGCAACCAGCGGCGGAAGCTCAATGACCCGAGGGCCGGTGGAAAGAGACAAAAAGATGGAAAGAGACAAAAAAGCAGTGCTCGTCTCAAGGGGAGAGGAGCCGAGGCCACCGGAGAGGCTCGAAAGTTGGCCTACCGTCGCCGGCGGGAAGAGGAAAGAAGACTCGGGCGGCGCCGGGAGAAGCTTCAACGGCGGCTAGAGTCGATCCAGACCACCATTGAGGAACGGGAAACCGAAGTCGCGCACCTCGAGAAGCTCATGGCGACACCGGGTTTCTTCACGAGCTTGGAACGGTCGAAAGATGCCAGCAAGCGCCATGCTGATCTCATTTGGGAAGTAAAATCTCTCTACGATCAGTGGGCCCTTCTGGAGATGCAGATTCAGGGATGATCGGTCTTTTCGGGGCTGCATACCGTGCGGCACCGGATGCCGGTTTCCTCAAAAATGGAAGGGAATCGATGGGGCAACTGGTGGGACGAATGACCGGGATGACCTTTCTGTCGGTGCTGGTACTCTTCGTGGCGACCTCGCTCTCGGCGGCGGCTCCCACCGATGCGCCCGACCTCGATCTTCTGGGGCCGCTGCTCACGGATTCCAACGCCGCACCTCCTCCTACTCGCACCGCAAATCCCGCCCCCGCGGATCTTGCCGAAGCCACGCCAAAGCCACTCTCTGCCCCAGGCTCTCAGGCCTTCCACGCTTGTAGGAGACCGAACCCCCTTTTCGTGGAGCCAGAAAGCTATGATTTTTCCGGAAATCCCCAGCTGCTCCAGCGGATCCTGGAGCGGCCGCACGGCTATTTCCGCTTCATCAACGTCGCCTTCAGCAAGGAAGTCTGCCGGCGCTTCAAGGAGGCGATCCATGGCGCTCCTTCTGTCAACCTCCACGGGGATGCCCACGTCGAACAGTACGCCATCACCGATCTGGGACGGGGATTGACAGATTTCGATGACTCCGCCAGCGGTCCCCCGGTCTTGGACTGGATGCGATTCGGAGTCTCTCTGCGCCTGGCTTCCCGGGCTCATGGCTGGGAGACTCGGGCCGATGAGCTTCTGAGAGTTTTTTTTCAGGGCTATCGGTATGGCCTTGAGAACCCGGATTCAGAGGTTCCGGAACCGGTGGTCGTCCGGAGAATCCGGAAGGGTTTCAAGGTCAATAGGACCGCCTATTTTCTGTGGATCGATTCCCTCATGCAACCCATTGCTCCACAAGAAAGCGCTGAGGTTCTAGAGGCTTTGAAGCCGTACGAGGAAGCAATGAGGGAGGAATACCCCCATGCGTCGCCGAACTTCTTCCAGCCCGTCCGATTGGGCGCTCTCACCATGGGGATCGGGAGTGCGCTTTTGCCCAAGTACCTCCTGAGAATCGAGGGGCGTTCTTTCGATCCGGCGGACGATCTTGTCTTGGAGCTCAAACAGGTGCGGGACCTTACCGGGATCTCGTGCATCAAGGGGGCTTCCCATGCCGATGCCTTCCGGATCTTGCTGGGCCAGGCAAGGATTTCCTATACGCCCTTCCAGTACCTGGGCTATGCTCGGATCCGCGGCGCCAACTACTGGATCCATTCCTGGGTCGATAACTACAAAGAGCTGGGAATTCAGGATTACGATTCGTTCGAGGACTTTCGGGACATGGCCCGAGACGCCGGCATCCAGCTCGGCCGCGGTCATCCCAAGCAGATTGCCGCTCCCTTCGGGCCGCAGCTCCGCAGGGAGCTGGGACGGATCCTCCAGCGCCTGGAACCGAGCCTGTTGGAGGAAACTAGAGCCATGGAAAACTGCACCTTGAGCGCCTGGCGCCAATTCGTGCAAAGCCTCGAATCCAGCCGTCGGCCACGGGAGTAAAGCCATCCCAGGGGGGGGCCTTCTCCGAGAGTGATGCCGTTCCTTGGGTCCCGGGCCGCTTCGTGGCGAAATCTTTCCAAAGCAGTTCTTCGGCACCGGTCATCGCCTTGGACTCCCGCTCTCCCACCCCAAGGTCCGCCGCGCCCACCATCACTCGTACAACCCCACCAAGTCTAGATCAATTTGAAAAATTTCCGTTTTTAGGCGACTTCGCGTGTAGATCTCGATCCCTTGGATGTCCCGGCCACTGAACTGGAGCGGCCGCCCCTGACCTGACTGCCGGAGAGAAGTCCACGGAATCTGGATTTCCGTCCAATCTTCACCTGGAACGAAGGTCGCCTGGAAGTAATCCTCGTCCGTGACCGATGCCGTAGGAAGCCGGAGCCAGAATTGCTTCCGATTCCCGCGGACCCGGAGGTGGATTCCGGAGAAAGAGGCCATGCTCCGAGGGGAACCCTTGTCCGAGACAAGGGAAAGGCGGATCCCCGTTTCCGACCCTCGGGAGGAGCGCCCGCTCAGCCGGAGATAGCCCCCAAAATCCGTCTTGATGAGCCGCGCCTTGGGTTCTTGCGATGCGTCTTTGGAGTAGGGTTCCCATTCCCGCTCATTCCGCGCTACAAGATTGAGATCGCTAAAGTCGTCCAACGTCGGACTCGTCCATGGGATTCCCAGGATTTGGTTTGCCTCGCCTTTTCCAGCCAAAAGGCTCAGGTCCACGAGCTCGCCGCCAAGAATGATCTTCTGGATAGTTTGGCTTCCCTTGATTTCCTTGGTGGGGTCTTCGGAGAGGAGCAAGAGGTCCGCGGCATACCCCTTTTCGATCCTGCCAGTTTTTTCGAGACCCAAGGTCCGGGCTCCATTCTCCGTCGCGCATTTCAAAGCCTCGGCAGGGGTCCAACCCGCTTGCACTAGCAGCTCCATCTCCCGGTGGACGGAGAATCCCGGCACATTGAGAGGGCCGGGAGACCAGCTCCCTACGGCGATGGGGACGCCCGACTTGTGAAAGCTCTTCATCAGCTCTAGGACAAGTTTTTGCCCCTTGATCAGAATAGTCCTGCTCAACCCATAGCGAGACAACGGTTTGGCCAGTGATCCAGGAAGCCTGTCCAGATCCGGGGGCTTTCGGAGCGGCGGATACTCGATCATGGAAAGGCCGGGCACCAGGGGAACCCGCGACTCCGCAAGCTGAGGGAAGCCCTCTCCGTCCAGAAGACCCTCCAGACCCACGCTCCAGAGCTGCGGAACCACATACTTCCGGAAAAGGCTCTCCGGACTCTTTTGATAAGCAAAGGGACTAAGCTGGATCATGGATGTCAGGGGAGACGACAGGTGTTCCAGGGAATCGAACGGGATTGCCAGGGCTTGCTCGAATTTGAGCGCACCCACGCGCGCGGCGACTTTCAATCCCCTTGCGTGGGCTATGGGGACAATCGCCGCCGCCACTTCTTCGGGCACGGCTGGTTCCAGGAAAAGCCATTCCGCCCCGCGACTCCAGGCATCTTCCACCACGGACTCCAGATTCTCTTTCGCCGATACGCGGTAATCGCATCGAGGTGGGTTGCTCTTCATGTCCAGCGTCGCGCCGCGCACGAGGCGGGGAAGTTTTTCCTCCGACGGTTTTCTCGCCGCTTCGAGGCCCCCCACCAGCCGGAGAGTCGTGACCCCGTACCGGAGGTTCAACCGTAGACAATCCAAATCCTGACAGCGACTGGCCAGGTCGATGAGGCCGGGGATCGCGAAAAGACCTTCCGAATCCAGCGCCTCATATCCGTCCGGCACTTGGTTTCCCGGAAGAATCTCCTCGATGCGGCCCTCTTTGATCAGGAGAGTCACGACGCCGGCCTGGCCCGCGATCCTGATGCCGCTCACGGCAAAGGGCACATCAGCGACCGCCGGAATCGCCCACGAAAAAAGGCCAACCGCGAACCCAAGCAGCGCTCCGAGTCGGCGCCACGAGCTAAGAATACCGGAACACTGAGAAGAGATGGTCATGAGCAAGAGGCCCGTTCATGGGTTCGACTCCAGAGCTTACGAGTCGGTTGGCTGTGATTCGCAATTCGCAGAGTACTTCGTTTTTAATGAACCACCACGATTTTGGCAAGGCGGCGGCCAAAACCAGGGGTTTCCACACCCTTCCGAGGGGATCTTCTCAAATCCGTCTGCTCGTCTGCTCCACACAACCGTCCAGCCGCCCTGGCTTCAAGGGGATAAACCGCTTCAGATGTTTCGATCCTCCCATCTCTCCGCCGTCGGAACCTGGGGATCGACCCACATCTTGCGAGAAAGCCTCCGCATTCCCATGGCCAGGGTCAAGAGAAAACCGCCTACGATGAAGAAAAAGAGGGCCACCAACGCTACCAAAAGCTCCGGAAAGACCATGATCGCCACGCCAAACAGGATCATGCCGCTTCCAAGAATCGCATAGGGCAGCCAACTGGCGCTAGGTGTGCCCAAAAATCCGTTGTCCATCACGATTCGAGTGTACATTTTTTTCTCTCCCGGTGCCACGGGCACCATCTCCATGAGGTCGTCCAGATTCCTGCCGGCAGCCCGGGAAACCTTCCCCCGGGGAATCCAACAGGCCTTTCCCATTTCCACCGGGCCTCCACAAAGGAGACAACCCGGAATCCCCCCCACCAAGATTGGCCAAAACAACCATGAAATTCCACTTTTCTCCGGGACTCCCGCGAAGGGCCATATTTTTAACGGTCCGCCGAAACCGCGATAGGATCCCACCGCGGAAGGATCTCTGGAAAAGTTCTGGGATGCAACCCCAATCGTTCGACAAGGTTCAACATCTGTGCTCTACTGGTTGGTTCCATTGCCGATCCGCAAACAGAGCTTTTCCAGGGTCTGTTTTCTTTGGATTCGGCTTCCGCTCGCGCCCGTCGCAGCCGCTCCGGTCGCTCGCCCATGGACCCGCTCACACAGTCGGTGACACCCAATGTCCAATCGACTTCGCGGTTTTTTCAGCGCCATTTCGGTCTCCCCCAAGATCCGCTACTTTTTTGCCAATGCAGGAGTTTACTCATGTCGGCCTGTTCCGTTTGTGGTCACGAGGTTTCCGAGGACGTCACAGCTTGCCTTGCCTGTGGAGCGGTTGTCTCTGTCCCATCTTCGTCTGACTCGGGGCGACATTTGCTCCGCCGTGGACTCTTGGTGGCCATGGTGATCGCTCTCCCCCTATTGGGAGCCGCATTCTTGAGGGTGGCATCGCTGAATCTCACCTATTTTGGAACGAAAGTGATGGAGAAGGGGCCGGACTTCCGTGGCCAGACCGTCCCCATGCAGAGGATCGACGTCACCGTTCGGGGGGGCTACCTGGAAATCCCCCTCCATCACATCGTCAAGGCGAAGTTGGTCCAATTCTACTACCGGGAGCGGGGTTTCAATATTCCTCTCATCGCCTACGTCGGACCCACGGGACGCCTGATCACCGCTTTTGCTATGTGTGAGCCCAGCGAAAACACCGACTACCACTTCGAGGGGAATACCCTGGTCAACAACAAGTGCAGCGCCACCTATGCCCTGGAAGGGGACGGCGCTACCCCAAGGCCCAGGCCGGCCCACATGGGACTGGGCGGCGATCATGTCTGCAACCTCTACGGCCCGGAATTCGTGGAAAACCAGGTCGTCGATGAGATGGTCCGCATCCCCGTCTCCAAGATCGAGGCCTGGACACCTCGTATGTGAGGCAAGCAGATCCGTTTCGCCGTGCGTAGGGCCGAACAAGCGCCGGCCCGAGGGAGGCATCTCCAGCCGGAATCAGCCTTTCCGCTGCGACACATTGAGAGAATTCGCAGGGCACTTTGGACCCTTTCGGGCTCGTAGCTTTGCCTGGATCTTGAGGCGAAAGTAGACCGCCGCCATGATGGCGTAACGCTTGAAATCTCCCCGGGATCGAATCGAACGGAGCACGCGAGGGATTTTTTTCCAGATGGAATAATGGCGGCCTCCAATGAAGGACCAGCGAAACATGAGCTCGCAGATTTGGGACCACTTGAGCTTGTGGACGAAGAGTGGCACGTGGCCCTGGGCTGCCGGAAGCGTGATCACTCGCGGATCTCGTTCCACCGTCCAGGAGTAGTCCTTAGGCAGGACTCCCAGATCCTTGGCTGTCTTTTCCAAGGGCGTGCCCGGGTAGACGTGCATGATGGAAATCGTTGGCGTGGTCTTGCCTTTGAATTCTTCCATGATGTCAATGGTCTCAAGGGCGTCTTCCCAGGTCTCCGTGGGATGGGAGAAGATGTAAAACGGATTGGTAATGATCCCGAGCTTATGACTCCAGTCCACGATTTTCCGCGCCTGAGCACGGTCGAATTTCTTGAGAATGACCTCTTTCCGAATTCGCTCGCAGCCCGATTCCACTCCGAATCCCATGTAGTAAAGGCCGGCTTCCCGCATCCGCTCCAGGACCCTTTCATCCAGAAGGTCGATCCGCACTTCGCAAAACCAGTGAATGTCCAGCCTCCGCTCAAGGATCTCGTCGCAGAGGGCGTACATCCTCTTGCGGCTGACGTTGAAAGTGTCGTCGTAGAACCAGACGGCCTTGGAGCCGTAGGTCTCCTGGCAGTGCTCAATCTCGTCCACGACCCGGGCTACGCTGTGAGCTCGCACCGTGCGGCCCCAGTTCGTCGGCGTAGCACAAAAGGTGCAAGTGAACGGGCATCCTCGCGTTGTCATGAGGTTGCAGGCCGGCAACGGCCCAATGCCTGGAACGTCCATGGTGAAGTTGTATTTTTCATACGGAATCAAGTGCCGCGCCGGCATGGGAAAATCGTCCAGATCCCGGACGCGCGTCCGCTTTTCGTTATGGACGATCCCGCCCTGGGCCCGGAACGAAAGACCCTGGATTTTTCGCAAATCCCGCTCTTCTCCCCCGGCCTTCAGGGCTTGCATAAGCTCGAAAAGCGTGCTCTCCCCCTCGCCTCGGGCCACCATGTCCAGATTCGGCAGGTTTGCCAGGCAATCCTGGGCTGTGTGCGTCGGGTGGGGTCCACCGATGATGGTCAAGGTTTCCGGGCAGGCCTCTTTCATCCGCGTGACCAGCCGAAAGCTCTCGAACCGGTTTTCCGTCGTGCAGGTGACGCCCACCAGATCGGGCTTATAGCCTTCTACTTCCCCAATGACATCCGCTTCCTCCATCCCCAGAACATGCGATGGAAGAACACTCACCTCGAAGCCTTCTTTTTCCAGAACGGCAGCGAGGTAAAGGATGCCCAATTCCGGCATCATGACCCCGTGGGACCAGCGCTCGGCGAAATAGCCTCCAGGTGGAGTGACCAGCATCATCTTCGGCTGCGCCATGGTCGGCACCTCGCGGGTTTAAGCAGATCGAGAAAATCGCCGTCCCCTTGTTTGTAAGCGATATGCTTGCTTTAGTCAAGAAGAAATGGCACCACGGCCTCGGGTGGTGCAAAAAGGGACCGGTGGGCACCGGCCCTCGAACAAATGCGCGGTGCCGAGCATAAGCGAGACGCGGCCCAAGGAACCCAAGCGCAAGCTGCCAGCGGAGGTGCCGTGCGCCGGGCGACAGCCGCCAAAGCGGCCACCGATGACCAGCCCCGCGCCTGGTCACCAAGGGCATGGAGAGGCGGATACCGGAAGCGTAGTCTTGCAAATCATCGAGGAGCCGGCTGCCGAAGCCGTCGGTGGAAAGGATGGAGGATGCCGCGGTAGGGACCTATCAAATTGTCGTGTTTTTGCTTTACAATTTTCTTCGCCCAAACGGTGGCACCGGCATCTTGCCGGTGTAGCGCCCTCCGGGCTGCACGGCGCCGGGAAGGAGGCCCGCACTAGACGAACAATGCTGGAGCTCGAGGTTTCAAGCCCCAGCACTGGTTGATCCGGCGTAGGGAAGAGGCAGGGGCTTGTGAAGCCTTCCAGTCGTTATTCCAGCTCGTCATCCAGATCGGGATCAAGGAGAAGATCTTCTTCATCTTCTTCAGCTTCCTCTGGCGCGGTGGAAGCGGCGTCGGGCGGGGCCGCGGTTGTTTCTCTGGGCTTGACAGCTTCGTGATCCCCGACTTCCACGTGGGATGTTCCGAAGGTCACGGTGTGCCGCGTACCAGAGTCATCGGAGGTGAGCTTCACTTCCAGGCTGGCTGCGGAGATCGAGGTGTTGTCGCGGACATTCCCGGCCAGGGTAACCCGTTCAGCCTTGATCTGCCCGGAGAGCTCCCCGTGAGAATCGAGACTCTCGACGTTGACTTCGCCGTGGACACTTCCGGTTTCACTAATGACGAGAGAAGTTGCGAAGAGTTGTCCTTCGATCCGTCCGCTCACGTGAACGGGGCCGACGGAGGTCAGTTTTCCTTCGAGCTTTGAGGTTTCAGCAATGATCGTGCGGGGCTCCTGGTCTCCGTGCGAATCCATGAGATATCTCCTGGCAGGTTTCTTGTGTGTCCGCTGAGATTGAGAGGATCCCTCTACCTTGCGTGTTGCGTTGGCCGGGGCGCGGGGATCCTATCGACTCTCATCTGAAATGCACTCTTTTTCAACGCGGCCCTAGCTTGGTTCCTCTGGAGCGACGATTTTGAGCCGTAGGGCACAGCCGTGCTCAAAGACGAACTCCGTATAGCCGTTGGGCTGGCGCACCGTTGCCTGGGCGCATCCTCCGGCCTTGACAGTAAAACGTCGGGCATCGGAAACGGCTAAGTCGCCATTCTGAAGAAGGCGACCTAGAACGGTGATAATTCCCGGTCCCACGACCTCGCATTGGTTGAGGAGTCCGTTGGGGCCAATGACGAGCTTTGCGTCTTCGCCGAGGGCGATATTGCAATGCTCGAACTTGCCTTCGATATGGACCTCTGAATCCGCACCAAACTCCAGATCGGCGTTTCTGAGGATGTCGGCTTGGCCGAAAAACCGGACGCCCGCCGGCTGCGGCGGCGCCACGGGAGCGACAGGCACTGGTGCGGCGACGGGGATGGCTGCAGGTTCAGCCCACCCTTCTGGTGTCCTTGCTTCCGCCAAGGTCCGCTTGATGGAGCCATCGCCGGAGCGGCTAAGATCGATCCAGTCGCCGGTGGCGGAGGCGAACTGGCCTGGCTCACATTCGGCGTCCCAGAACCGGGCTCCTTCCACGAAGGCTCCGTCAAGGACGGCGTTTCGCAAGTTGGCGCGCCGCAGATCGGAGTCGTAAAGATCGGCCCGTTCGAGGTTGGCCCCCACGAGGATCGCCATCTCCAGCGTAGCCCCTTGGAATCTGGCCGCTTCGAGGTTAGCGTCCCGAAAATTTGCGCCTTCCAGGTTGGCTCCTCGCAGGTCAGCCTCTTCCAAGTTTGCTGAGTCGAACACGGCTTTCCTGAGGTCAGCTTCCCCGAGGTTCGCTCCGCCCAGATAGGCTTCCTCGAAGTCGGCGTTTTTCATTTTGGCTTTGGAAAGGTCGGCCTTCCCGAGGTTCGCCTCCATGAAGACCGCTCCTCGCAGCCGGGTCCCCTGGAGGTTGGCTCTTTCCAGGATTGCGCCTTCGAGGTTAGCTCGCGTCAGATCGGCGTTGCGAAGGTTTGCCCCCGTGAGGTTGCAGCCTTCCAGATCGGCATTCCTCAGGTTTGCACCTTCGAGGTTTGCGCCGCCCATGTGCGCATCCCGGAGGGAGGCGCTTTCCAGGTTAGCTCCCCGGAGATCCGCATTCCCGAGCTTTGCTCCGGTCAGTTCCGCGCGTGGGGCCCTGAGTCCCGGAAGAGCCACGCCTTCGAGGTCGATATCTCTCAGATCTGATCGTTCAAGACCCTCGCCGAGCTCGACCAACTCGAAAATCTGAGCCTTGGTGTACTGTGCCATGGTAACCCATTCTCCTTGTCTGGAACTCGAGCAAAGTAGACGGCGAGCAGATGGCCCGTCGAGCTTTTCTCGCATCATCAGCGACAGCGGCGCACTTCAACCGTCACGGACGGGAATCGAGACACTCCCGAAGTAACTTGATTCTTCCGTCAAAGGGGAGTCGCTGCAGCTTCTCGACGACGGCTGCCTGACCGAGCTCGAGCAAGACGACCTCAATCCGCAAGGCGACATGTTCCCGGGCACGCCTATGAAGGCGCTTGGTTTCGATCCAGCGTTCGGCACCCCATTCACGTGCCGCCTGCCGGAACCTCTTGTGATGATCCTCTAACCGGTCAACAAGGTCTGCCAGCTTCTCCCACGAGGCGATTCGGTATTCCCCCGAAGCCACCATTCTTTCAGATTCCCGCTCCCGCTGGTATTCCCTGATTTTGTCACAGACCTTGGTCGCTACCCGTTCTGAGACATTGGCCGTCCGCACGATATCGGGTGGATTCGCCGCGAACAAGACATCGAGGGACGTGAAACCGGCGGCAAACAGTTTGTCGAGAGTGACGCGCCCCACTTCTGGTACCTGCTTGAGGAGCGACAGAATCAAAAGGCCTTCCGCAATTTGAGGTTCCCCCTCCTCCTCGCCGACCTCCTGTTCGACGTCCGGCATTTCAAAGACATTGGGCAGAACCTCCGAGATCCGCCGGTACTCTCTCAGCAGTCCTTCCCGCTCCGCTCCGCCGATCACCGGCGCATCGGTTTTCTCGCAGTCCTGCAAAACCTCCTCGAAGGATGACAAGAGCGGTACCACATCATCCAGTTGCATGGAACGGGAGGAAGAAAGAAGCATGCGGATTGAGGGCAGGCAGATGGTGATCCATTCTCTGGACGCATCGCCACGGGCAAGCTCACTGGCGAAATCCGTGACGGGGCGCACATATTGCTCCGCGATGGAGGCAAAGAGTTCTCGTGCCTCCGCGCGCACAAAATCTTCGTAGCTGCCCGTATAAGTTTGCGCCCCGGCGATTTCGAGATGTGGCTGTGGATGATCCGCTGGTAGTGGCAAAGAAGGTTCTTCTTCTTCTTCTTCTTCTTCCAGGGAAGCGGGATCGACGTCCCCGGAAAAGAGAGCATCGAAATAGTCATCGACCTTCTGGTCGAGCTCGTCTTCCACATCCACGCCAACTACCGTCGCAACTTCCGGCCCGGCCTCTGGCTCCGCGAAAGGCTCCACGGCCATGGGCTCCGATTCCAGAACCGCCGACGGCGACACCACGACAGAAGCAGCCTCCGGTATGGAAACCTCGGGGGCAGGCGTAACAGGCACCTGCTCCTTAGCTTTGGCGCTGCTCTTGCGTCGCTTTTTTTTGGACCACCAGTCCCAAACACCCATAAGAGCTCTCCCAGCACCCGCGAGACTGGGTAACAAAATCTGATCTAACCTATAGCATAGACTCGTTGGCCAGTGCAAGGGGAAATACCGAAATCCTCCCTCCATCTTGGCGCCCAACCCTCAGCTCTGAGAGCCTCGGGAGGGCAAGCCCCTCCTGCCCCTATTGGGACCGAGTCAGCTCCACCGGACTGAGTGTGGAGCTTGGAGAGGCGCTTGTCAATGGGAGGTTCCTTTTTCAAGCCCGGGCCGGCCCGGATTGTCACCGAGATGTGGGAGGGGGTTTTCTCCCGCGGCCCGCCAAAGCTCGGCGATGGCGATGTTATAGGCATGGACGGCACGGAAGTAGCCAAGGCTCTCTTCCACGTGGGCTTCCAATGCACGAAAATGAGATTCAGTCCTCGCCGATCCCAAAAAATCGGTTCCAGCCAGAAGAACCAGCCCCCTGGCAGCCCGTTTTCCCTGGGCGGCGGATCCCAGATCGGCCTTCGCTTTCACCGCTTCGAGCCAGGCTTTCTTGAGCTCGATCCGAAGCCCCATCTCCGCTTGGCGAAGCTGGCTTCTTGCTTTCCTAAGCTCCGCGAGCCCACGGGCTTGGGCTGGAAACGGCCCCCAGAGCTCGGGCTTCCAGCGGAGCCCCAGTACCAGTCCCGGTTCAATCGTATTCCAAGGATCGAACGCAAAGGGATTTTTCTGGTCGTCGCGATTGGGCGCGATTCCGTAGCGGAAGAAAAAACCCGCGAAGAGCACGGGCCAGTCTTCTCGTTCCATCACCTCCAGTTCCGCTTCTCTTGCCCGCACCCCTTCCCGAGCTTGTTGGAGGCGGCTTCCCTCCTGAAGCTTGGCCAGATACTCCTCCAACGGCGCAAGGGCATGGGCCATGGGCTTCAGCCTTCTTTCGGCCAGCACCAGCGGAGTCTCCCCGCGGAGCCCCAGCTCCATTTTCAGCCCGTCCAGGGCCAAGGTCCTGCCGACTTCGAGTTCCCGTAGCCGCCGGGCCAGACGGCTTTGGGCCAGCTCTACCGACAGGAGGTCGCGCCGCTCCGGTTCGCCCAGCTTCCGCCTGGGAGGGACGCCTTCCAACACCTCGCCGTCCAGCTCCGCCTCGTCTAGCTGTTCCAGCTCGTCGAGCCGCCTGCGGATCTTCTTTTCAGCCCTCTCCAGATCCCGGGCAATCCCCGAAAGGAACCGAAGAATCTCCCCTGTCAAGAGCACCGAGTCGTACCGGTCGATCACGGTCTTGGCCACCTGTCCGCGGAGCGCCTTGACGCCCTCATTTCTGGCGCTGAGGCCGTGGAGTGCCGCTCTTTGCCCCGCCGCCAACCGGCCGAAGGTCCAGAGGGGCTGGATGATGTCTACCTCCAACCGTGAAAAGGGCCCCAATCCGTCCAGGAAGTCGTTCACGGAGTCTTCCGAGGCGCTGGGATCGCCTTTGGCCTCGTTGATCAGGCCGAAGATCTGCCGGACTTCCACCGTTGCCAGTCGTGCGCGTTTCGCTCTCTGGAGATCCGCGGCCACCAGTGCCGCCTCAGCCAGCGCCTCCTCGATTTTCGGGCTTCGTTTCCATGCCATTCGGATGCAGTCAGCCCGGCTCATCCCATGAGCGCGTTCTGGCCTCTGACTGCTCCCAGCCGGTTCTGGAATCGGTTTTCCTCCGCCTGCCCAGGCGGTGGCAGCCAGGAGTAGCCCAACGGCCCACAAGGCCGTAGCCCAGGCCTGCCGGTGGTGATGGGCGAGCGACGGGAGCGGCTGCGAGTGGCGGGAGCGGAACCCAACCCAAAAAAAAGGCTCACTCGTTGGAAGAAAACTTCGCACTTTCATCCTCGATCTTCTGTTCCAATCGCTTGACCAGCTCTTCGAAACCCTGTTCCTCTACGATTTTCCGGGCCTGCTTTTGGAGTTGCCTGGCCAGGCTCACCTCGTCCAGAAGGATGTCCTGGAGCTTCCACTCCGCGTTGTGGAGCCTTAGCTTGAACTCCAGAAGAATGGTCCCTTCGGTAGGATGGTTCGCCGTGGCGGCCACCGTCGCCCGTTTCCCTCGGAGGCTTGACGGTTCGTAGGTGATTTGCAGGTTGGTTCCGAAAAATTCGGCGCCCTTGGGGAGAACGACGCTCCGGAACAACTTTTCCAGCAGTTGGAGGAACCGCTTTCTCCCGGGATCATCGAGCTCCTTCCAGGTAGGGCCCACCATCCGCCTGGCCAGCCGTTCCATCTGAAGATAGTGAAGGACGTGGGAGGCTGCCTCGTTTTTTTTCTTGAGATGCTTTGTTTTGGGTCTGTCCTTGGTGGCCCGCATCTTCCGGACCTCATCGATGATCTTTCGAACCGTGGTCTGGGGGTCGTCCGAAGGCGCTGCCTCAGGTTGGGCCAAGGCGGTGCCGGCGAAGCCGCCAAGAAGTAGGAAGCCCGTGGCCAGGGCTGTGAGTAGTTTCATGGTAAATTCACCTTGGGCCGTGGTTTCGGAGTGGACAAGGGAGTCTCCACCTGAAGTTTTTGGCGGTGCCTTCAATTTGGTGACGAGTTTTCTGAACCCGCTTTTCTTTCAATGCGTTGCGTTCCGCTCACATCAGGCGCCGTCCGACGCCCGCTGCTCGCCATTTTTGCCCCCTTCCCCATCGGTTGCCCGGAAGGCGCCTCGCCACCGAGTTTTTGCCCGCTCCTGTATGCGGCCTTTGGGCCTTTTTGGTCCAGGAGGCAAAAGAGTGCCGGCAGGGCCGTCAACGAGGCCACGAGGCAACAGCCGATCCCGATAAGGAGGAGCAGGCCCAGGGAATAGGCGCCGTAGTAATGGGCGGACAGGAGGCTTCCAAAGCCCGCCATCGTCGTGAGAGAGCTTAGAATCACGGCCAGGCCCGTGCTCCTTGTGGCTGCCTTGATTCCCGGTTCGGGGTGGAGCCCGTTCCGTTCCTGAAACCAGCGCTCTGTCAAATGGATTCCGGCGTCAACGCCGATCCCGATGAGCAGCGGGAGGATCACCATGTTGGCAAGGTTCAGATCGAGGCCGCTCCAGCCCATGATCCCCGCCGTCCAAGCGGCCCCGAAAAAGAGCGGCACTAGGGGCAGAACCATTCCCAGCAGACTCCGAAACTCGAAGGCCAGAAAAAGGAGGATCGCCACCGCCGAATAGAGCCCGCCTTCCAGATAGCCTTCCCGCATGAGGCGGGTGCCTTCGTAGGTGGTCACGGGTTCGCCCGTCGCGCTTGGATCGACGCTCCGCACCGCCTGCACGAAGGCCTTCAATGGAGCGTCGTCCCAAATCGGCTTCTTGGGGTAGATCTCCAGGAGCAGTTTCCCAGTGCGACCCACGAGGCGCTGCTTGAGCCCAACAGGAAGGCTGTCGGGGGTGATGGGCTGGAGATGTTTTGAGTCAAGAACCAGGCGAAGCCCCTGGCGCAACTCTCTGAATAGGCGTGCTCCGGTGGTTTCAAGGCCTGCGATGGCCTCGGTGTCAGATAGATTCTCAAGGAGCTCTTCGAAGCGCCGAAGCGCTTCCCGCGCCTTTTGAAGAGCCTCTTGTTCGGCGATATCTTCGCCTGTTTCGCCCCGTTCCTGGAGCTTGAAGCGGATGCGCCGGAGGATCTGCTCCAGAGACGGGAGGTCCACGGGTCGGGGCTTTGCTTCATCGGCGTCGAGATCGATCTCCAGTTCTTCCAGAAAATCGGCTGCCTGGCGAAGCTGCCGGAGCTTTTCTTCCTGATCCGCCGGGATGGCCCGGACAATCCCGTGGACGGCGCCCACTTCGGGGAGCTTTTCGAACCGCCGCGCCAGGGTGCGGGCCTCTGCCATGGAGCTTGCCAGGGAGAGGGCGAACCAGCTCGACCGATCGGTTTCGTTCAGGATGCGTTCTTCCCATTCCACGGCAGGCGTTCCCTGGGCCTGGAGCTCCAGCAGATTGCTGTTCACCGCCACCTTGGCGGCCTGGGAAAGGGCGGCTGCCACCAGAAGGAGGCAGATCCCAAGAACCGTGCGCGGCCGGCGGCCCATGGCGGTAAGAATCCGTTCGAAACCGCGCTGGAACGGTCCCAGAAACGAGCCGCCGCCCCTGATTCCGCCCTTTCTTTCCCGGGCGCGGTCCGCCAGGGAAAGGAGTGCCGGAAGTAGCGTGAAGGTGGCCAGAAGGCAAAAGAGCACGCCTCCGCCCGCGATGATTCCAAGCTCCGAGATCCCCAGGAATGAGCTCATTCCCAGCGCCAGGAAGGCCACGGCGGTGGTGGTGGCTCCGCAGACGATGCCGCGGCCACTGTTTTTTAGTGCGAGGCCCATGGCCGCGCCGCGGGGGACTCCTTGCCGTAGCGCTTCGTCCCGCCGGGCGATGAGGTGGATGGCGAAGTCGATGCCCAGCCCCACCAAGATCGTGGAAAACATGGCCGAAACCACTGTCACTCGTCCCACGGCCACCACGGTGAATCCAGCCGTCCATGCGATGGCTAGCGCCAGGGAAGCCAGGGCCAGCACCGGTTCCAGGAGCCTCCGAAAAGCCAGGGCGAAGAGAAGGCCGACTCCAAAAAAGGCCAGAAGAGAAGCCCGCTTCATGTCCACGGCCGTCACCGCCATCTCCTCTGCTTCCATGGCCGAGGCTCCGGTCACACCGAAATCCAGGCCGGGATAGCCCGTTCGGAGCTCCCGCCCCAGTTTCCAAACGAGTTGCAGGGCTCCTCCGGCCCGGCCGAACGATGCCTTGTTTTCCACCGGCTCTACAAGGACGAAGAAGAAGCCGCCTTTGCCAGAAGTCAGCCATCCGGCCTCCTCCCAGAGGTCGGGCTCCGCCTCCGGGGAAGAAGAGAGCGTCGAACCCATGCCTGTCAGGGGGGATCCACGTAAGGCGGGACAAAACAGGAAAAGAAGAGGGAAAACGCGAAGCGTACAAGAATGTGGGCTGGGATCCCGTTGCCTTTCGTTGCAACGGGAAGATGAGCGAGCTCCCTGGTGGGTGCAGGGTGAAGCCCTGCCAGGGGACCGGGGACGGAGTCCCCGGACGACCGCCGAGCGGAGCGCGGCGTTGTCCGAGGCCAAGTTTTTTCCCCGGCGACCATTGTCCCGC
>JAJRTK010000442.1 GCA_024278345.1 bacterium
CGCTCCCTGGCGTGGGTCTGGGAGCGGCGCTCCCAGCGGAGGTCCGGAGGCGGAGCCTCCGCCGGGTTCCAGGGCTGGAAGCCCTGGGGCTGGACCCGAAGTTCACTGGGTGGCCGGTGCCGACCGCAGGGAGAGTCGGCTTCGCCGACCACCGATGACCAAGGCCGGCGGGACAAAGCAGGATTCGCCGGCGGCCCATTATCCCGCTTTGCATGGATATCCGATGAAGAAAAGGAGGCCGGGAGTCCCCGCGGTTCGGCGCCGGCCCGGCGGGAGGCTGTGGCCCTCTTCGGAAGAGGCCGGCTGCGGCGAATCTGGTGGCAGGACCGGGAATGCCTTTTGAAGTGGCACTTGAGAGGCGGCTTTTTCGGCAAGCTGCACCAGGGGTTTTGGCGGCCGTTCGGAAGGATCTACCGGCGTCTTGCCGCGGAAGAGCAAGCCCGGAAGGCGGGAATTATCGTTCCCATCACCGTTTGTGTCGGTTTTCGCCACTGTCCGTCGGGCCGGTACGAGATTCTGTCCATCACCGAGTCCCTGACAGGTTGGCGCGACCTCCAATTGTCCGCGACGGCCCTTGACGGGAAGCTATTTGCACGGATCGGCGGTATGCTCTGTTCCCTCCACGACGGAGGTGTTCATCACGGCGACCTCAACCTCAAAAATATTCTCCTTGGCCCTGATGGAGAGCTTGCTCTCGTTGATTTCGATCCAGCGGTGGCGGGCCCGCCGTTGGGGAACCGGGTGCGCCGCGAGGCTCTCATGCGTTTTCGACGTTCCATGGCGAAACATTCCCTGTCGCCCTCCCTTTTTGGAAACCTGATTGCCGGGTATGATCGACCCGGTCTTTGGGGGAGAGGGGCCGAAGTCTCTTCAAGGCTTGGATTGGCCTTCCACTCCGTGGGCTGGAGGCTGGCCGCTTTCTGGAACGGTGTCCGTCGAGGGCAGGGGAATGAGCAGGGGAAGTGAAGAAACTTTGACGGTGGGCCAAGGATTTCGAGATTCTTCCCCGGAACCGATTCCGGCGCTGGGATCGTCTGGAAAAACCCTCCTCATCGTGCGCCTGGGCGCCCTCGGCGATGTGATCCGAATTCTCCCCTTGGTCCGGGGCCTTCGGTGCCGGTGGAGGGCATCGACGGTTGCGTGGGCCGTGGGAGAAGCTTTGCTACCCCTGGTGAGCGCTCATCCCTCAGTGGATCGAGTCATTGGGTTTCCAAAGCTAAGGCTCTCGACTCTTCCAGCCTGGTTCCAACGACTTGGGGAGATCCGCTCTTCTCTTCGCCCCGACATTTGCCTGGATTTTCAGGGCCTGGCAAAAAGCGGCCTCATTGCTCTGGGAAGTGGAGCGACCCACCGCCTGGGACTGGGCCAAGGCCGCGCACGGGAGATGAGCTGGCTTGCACTCCACGGTCAGAACCTCTTGCCGGGGCGGAGCCGATACGATGAAGCTCTGGATTTGGCGGGACTTGAGCCTGGAGATTGGCTAGCCGGTGCGCGGGAGCTACGCAGGACTTGGCGGAACGACGGTTCTTCGGCGAAAGCTCTTCTCAATGGTTCGCTCCCACCCCAGGAAGCCCCCGTACGCCGTGGACTCCTTTTTCATCCGGGTGGCTCGAAGCGAAATCTCTACAAGCGTTGGCCGCCGGCTTTCTACGCCGAGCTCGGCCGGAACCTGTCCCGACGCCTGTCCGAACCCGTGGAGATCCAGTACGGCCCAGGGGAGCGGGAGCTCGCCAAGGAGATTGCCGGCTCTATTCCAGGGGCGGGATCCACCACAAGCGCATCACTCTTGGAGATGTTTCGGAAGCTCCAAGGGGCTCGCCTTTTCGTCGGAGGCGACACCGGTCCTCTCCACGTGGCGCTCCTTGCGGGGACCCCAGCTCTGGCCATCTACGGGCCTTCGGATCCCGCAATTTACGCGCTTCCAAGGGCGGCGCCTCACCGAGTCGTCCGGTGGCCTGTTCCCTGCGGGCCGTGCCGCAACCGGCGCTGCCGCACCCTGGATTGTCTTCAGGCCGTCCCGCCAGCGGCGGCCGAAGCCGCCGCCATGGAGCTCCTTGAGAAAGCAGAGCGGGCTACTGGTCCATAGCACCGCCCAGGTATTCCCAGAAGAACGACTCGTTGGCCGATTTGAAGCTTGACATGATGGCTTGCGCCGCCGGTTGCCCGCGAACCGCGGCGGGGGGCATGCGCGCCAGACGTCGTTTGACTTCCAAATACTCTGGCGAGTTTTCCACGACTCCCTGCTTGGGCGGCAGGAAGTAGCCCACCTCCCGGTCCACCGCCGCAATGCGATCCGCGTCGTTGGGGTGATCGGAGAAGAACTTGTCCAACCGTGTCTGCTTGCGGCCTCGCTCCTGGGCGAGCTTGTCGAAGAAAGTGGCGAGACCTCTGGGATTGTATCCCGCCTTCCAGGCGTAAGTGGCGCCCAAATGGTCCGCTTCCGCTTCTCGCTTCCGCGTGCCGCCCAGAATCCAGAACTGCGTTCCCATCATGGCCAGCCCTCGGACAAGATCCTTGACTTCCCGGTTGTTACCCTTGATCTGCCCGGCCAGGATTTCTCCCGCCGCCACGGCCACCAACACTTTTCCGATGGCGGAGGTCATTCCCTCCGTCCCGTGACGGCTCGTCACGTGGGCGACCTCGTGAGCCAGCACACCGGCCAGCTCACCCTCATTTTCCGTCGCCTCGATAAGGCCGCGGTAGACGAAGACAAAGCCGCCAGGCAGCGCAAAAGCATTCAAAATGTCCGCGTCGATGACTCGAACCTGGTAGGGCACGTATGGCATGTCCGATGCCTTGACAATTCGCTGGATCATGTTCTCCGCGTAGCTCTGCACCACCGGATCTTGCACAAGAGGATGCTGGGCCGTGCTGTTGAGCTGCTGGAAGAACTTGAGGCCCATGGAGACATCTTCGTCGAAGGAAAAGAAGTTGATTTTGCCCTTGTTGATGTTTCGCTGGCCGATTTCGTCCAGGTTGGCGAACTTGAATTTCACATCCTGGCAAGCCAAGTAGCTGTCGGGCTGCCGGAAAACAATCTGGATCCGATCCACGGCCCCCTGAAACTGGAACAAATTCCTACAATCGCCGCCTCGATCCGTATTCGTCCGGAACCTGGCGAAGTGCTTACCTTGCTTGACGATGCGGGCGTTTCCCGCCTTGCCGCCCTTCTTTGCCTTGAACTGATACTCCATGGTCCGCCGGGGAAGACCCGGTTCATCCCAATTGAACCGAATGCGAACCGCCTTGAGGTTTCTGGCCTGCTGCTGGGGAAACGAAGCCATACCGCGGCCATCTGTTTTTGCCCTGGCCACGATCTTCAAGTCCGCGCCTTTCTTGGTTTGCACCATGAGAAGAGCTTCGGTGCCTGCCACCGTCTGCCGGGTTTCGTGGTCCAGGACGATCACGGAGACCGGAGGGATGATGAATTCTGTTGCCGCCCGGGCAGAGGCGGCCCACGATTGAATACCAAGCAGTGCGATCAGGAGTGCCGCGAACTGTTTTCGGTTCATGGAGGGGCTCCTTTCTTCCCTTTTTCGGCTGCCGCAGCGCCGAAACTTCTTTTTTCACTCAAGGGTCGGTTTTTTCTTCTGTTCCGCTCCCGCTGCGCGCCAGCCGGCGCACATCACTCGCCGGGGCAACCGAAATATCGGGCCCAAAACCGAGTGTAAGAGTTTCTCTTTCCACCGTCAACGCACAATCGGTGGCCCGTGAAAAATCAATCCCTCCAGCAATTGCTACAAGTCCCTCCTTATGGGGAAGAACAACTTGGTGTCCCGATGGTTGCCGGGCCTAAAGCCTCGCGCTTCGCCCCCCGTCCACCGCCAGAATCTGCCCGTTGATGAATTCCGGGCCGCGAAGCAAAAAGAGCACTGTGTCCGCCACTTCATCTTCTTTTCCGTAGCGCCCCATGGGGATTCGTGAACGCATCGCCACGGCCGCGGATTCCTTGAAATCGTCCGGGCCGTAGATGATTCCCGGAGCAACGGCGTTGACGCGGATTTTGGGGGCCAATTCCAGGGAGAGGCATCGCGTGAGTGCTTCCAGAGAGGCTTTTGTCATACAGTAGTTGCTGGTTTTCGGGAGCGCCCGTTTCGCCGCGATATCCAAAAGGTTGACGATGCTCCCTCCGCGCTCCTTCATGCGCCCCGCTGCCTGCTGACAACAGAGGAACGGTGCCCGGACATTGAGTTTCCAAAGGGCGCCCAACGCACTCGGCATGACTTCCACGAAAGGCGTGCGGTCAAAGAGTGCGGCGTTGTTCACCAGGTAGTCCAGTCTTCCCGCCAGCTTGTCCAGTTCCTGGAAAAGACGCACGATCTCTTCCGGACGTTGGAGGTCTGCTCTCACACTCCATGCTTTTCCACCTTTGGCTTCAATCTGCTTCACTAGATCTTCCGCGGCTTGCCCCGAGCGATGATAATGGACCAGAATTCCACAACCATCCCGGGCGAGCCGCCGTGAGATGGCCCGGCCCAGGCGGACGGCTCCGCCGGTCACGAGCGCCACGGCCCTTTCTTTATCATCCATGCTCCCGCTCCTCTTTTCCTTGCCCGACTGTTGAGCGCTGCCTTCACTCACGGAGAGTCCCGTCTGATGAACCAAAAACTACCCGATCCGCCGGATCTGAGTCGAGTGCCATCTTTTCGCTTGGCCTTCGAAGACCTCGATTTCCTTAGGACTGATCGCCTTCGACCTGTCCGCTTTCAGCTCGAGCTCTTGAAGCCCACGGTGGTCTTGGACGAGCAAAAGGTCTACGCCACGGTCGTTCTTTTTGGAAGCGCCAGAATCTTGTCGCCTGAAGAGGCCCGGCGTCGCTTGGAAGAAGTCCGCCGCCAAGTGGAGGCCGATCCCGGGAGTGAAGTCGCTCGAAGGGCAGTCCAGCAAGCGGAACGGGCTGTCCGCACCAGCGCCTATTATGAGATTTCACGCGAATTCGCGAAAATCGTCAGCAGCCGCGCCAAAGAAGAGATGGGGTCCGAGCTTGTCATCGTCACTGGCGGCGGCCCGGGAATTATGGAGGCCGGGAATCGGGGAGCGGCGGAAGCTGGCGGGCGAAGCATCGGCCTGAGCATCTTGCTGCCAAGGGAAAACGGACCCAACCCTTATGTCAGCCCCGATCTTTGCTTCCAGTTCCACTATTTTGCCATCCGGAAGATGCACTTTCTGATGCGGGCTTTGGCCATGGTCGTCTTTCCCGGTGGTTTCGGGACGATGGACGAAATGTTCGAGCTGTTGACGCTGAGCCAAACAGGAAGAGCCGACCGGATTCCCATCGTTCTTTGCGGTACCGAGTTTTGGAGCCGTGCCATCAATTTCCAGTTCCTGGTGGATGAAGGAGTCGTTTCGGCCAAGGATCTCGATCTGTTTGTTTATGCCGACACCGCCGAGGAAATTTGGGCGCGGATTTGCGAGTTCCCCGGTCCTACACAGCCGGCGATCCGGGCGACGTAGGCACGGGTCACGAACCGTTTCGCCCCGGTGGGAGGAGACAAGAAAAAGACCTCCCATCGGGCCGCGGCGACCCTGTTTCCAGCCAGGGTGCCAGGGCCGGAGGCCCCGCTACCGCCTCAGAAACGGGCTCGACAAAACGATGACCAAGGCCGGAAAATGACAAGCAGGGTAGAAAGAGAAGAAGCCTTCAGTGGCCGGCCCCGGGAAGATCTCCACCTCTCCGAGCCTGCCTCCAGGGAGACGGCGGCACCCAGAAAGAGGGAGTCGGTCCCGGCCCGCCTCGTGGTCCATCGACCTCGGCCCCGCCGGTTACTGGATTTCGGCTGTGGACTGTCAAGGGATGTCGCCTTCTTTCGGGAGCACGGGATCGACGCCATCGGCTATGATCCCTATTATCATCCCCGGAATCTGGAGGGCTGGAGCGGGGGGTTCGAGATGGTCACCTGCACCTATGTTCTCAACACGCTTCCACCGTTTCTTCGAGCCAGAGTGATGGACCAGATCAAGAGGTTGCTTTCTTCCGGTGGCCGGCTGGTCTTGTCCGTGAGGACTCTTTCGGACGTGGAAAGGGAACGGCGCCCCGATTGGCGTCCCGACGAAGATGGCTGGAGAACCCACCGCGGGACCTTCCAAAAGGGGTTTACCCTGGCCGGTCTCCTGGCACTCTTGGATGAAGAAGGTTTTGTTGATCCCGTGATCTTGCGGAAAGGCCACGGCCTCACCGTGGAAGCCGTCTGGCAACCGCGGCCCCAAAACGGAGAAAACGGATGAGCCCTGTTCGCTTGCTTGTCACCGATCTCGACAACACCCTCTATAGCTGGGTCGGCTATGTTCTTCATGCCATCGACGCGATGTTGGACTCCCTCCAGGCGACCACTGGATTGAATAGAGAAGCGATCCTGGCCTCCCTCCAGGAGGTCTACTCCAAAAAAGGGAGCATCGAGTACCCTTTTGTCATCCAAGAGGCCTCCATTTTCCAGGGCCAGATCGAGGATTTCGAATCGTTCGCCCAGAAGGTCATCCTCCCGGCTCGAAAGGCCTTCGCCAGCGCCAGGATGGACCACTTGCGTCTCTATCCGGGAGTCATGGAGACGCTCCAAGCTCTCCGGGCGAAGGGGATTCACATGGTCGCACTTTCTGATGCTTCGGCCTTCTCCGCCACACTGCGGGTGCGCCTTTTGGGGCTGGACCAGGTTCTGGAAGCGATCTACGCCATCGTCCCCTACCCCCTTCCCCCAAAGGACCGGATCGAGCGAGGCATTCTGGAAAAGCTCGAGGCTGGCTTCTACGATCCCAGCCCCTTCGACGTGGTCGAGCTCCCGCTTTACGCCATCAAGCCATCTCCAGACGGCCTCCAAAGAATTTTGGCCCGCTTTGGCGTCAAGCCCCGGGAAGCGGCCTTGATTGGAGACAATCTCAAGAAAGATGTCGGCCTGGCCCAGTCCACCGGCCTGCTGGATATTTGGGCTCGCTACGGGACGCGGTTTTCTCCCGGGGAAGAGGAACGACTCCGGAAGGCCATTCCCCGGGAAGTGATGCGGAGGAATGCACCAGAGGCGGAGGAATCGTCCCTGCGGCCCACTCATCTGGTGGATCGGTTCGACGAGTTGTTGGAGATCCTTGCATAACCGGTGGGGTGAAAACGGCGAGTAGCGGGCGTCGGATGGCGCCCGATGGGAGCGGAATGCAGCACAAAGAGAAAAGAGGGTCGGCTCGATTTCAGGAAGCCTGGCTCATCGTGGCCGTGGAGGCTTCTTTCGCGAATTCTTCCTCGATCTCCGAAAGCCAACGGGCCAACGGCTGGAAGACGACGACAGGGGCCGCTCGGCTGATGAAGAGATCGGCGTGGGCGAAACGTTGCTGCGGGGTCCCCACTTCCAAGCGCTTGCGGATGGCGGATCCCACGGTGTGGTAGGCGGAGAAAACCGACTCGGGGGGAACGATCCCGTCCCCGTTGGCGGCAATACAGAAGAAGGGGCGGCAAAACCCCTTCAGGTGCTCGCTCAACGGCCGGCCACCGTAGAGAAGCTCGCGCCGGCAAAACCACTCGGCGATCTCCTGGTTAATGCGGCGGCTGGGATCTTCCACGGTTCTCACGAAGGCCCGGACGTCCGATTTGTCCACGAGCTCGGGATTGAGGTAAGGCGACAGGAGCCTTGGAAAACGGAAAAGCAAGGGTAGGGCGAGCCGTGCAAACTGCCGTGAACCGCGGATGGGGATCTTGCCTACGAGCCTCGGCGACGAGAACAGGATCCGGATAAGCGGGTGGACCCGAACCCAGCGTAAGGGCCCGGCGATACTTGTCAAAGATGCCAAGGGAGCGCTCCCGGCTGCCACACCCAAATACAGCAGTGTCGCGCCGAGACTGCAACCAATACCGTGAAACTCGCTCTTTCCCGTGAACGTGTGTTCCCGGGCGAACCGCCAGATTGCCCCCAGATCAGCGATAGCTAGATGCGCCATCCCATAGTTTCGGGTCCCGTGTGTGGCAAAACTGCCACCCTGGTTCCGGAGATCCGCCGCCCAGACCTCGAACCCCGCGTGCGCAAGCACGCCTTCCATGGAGAGCCCGTTGCCATGATACGTAAAGATCGAGCTGTTCATCCCATAACCCGGTACGATGAGGACGGGATGTAGATCTCGGCGGAGCTGCTCCGGATCGACGACCTGCCGGAGGGACAAGATCCAGCCCTCGCCGTTATCGACTTGATGGTGGCGCCGCTGCAACATGGGAAGACCTCTTTCGGGGAGGGAGCGTGTCGCGTGGAACAATTCCCGCACAGGTTCAGAGGGACGCGGAGGAATGGAGGATTCTGGGAAGGTTTAATGCCAGGTAATGGCGAAACCCTGGTGAAAAAGGGAAACTCGGCGGTGCGGCGCCCGTCAGGCGCCCCGCTGAGGGATCCTCAGGACCTGTCCAATCCTCAAGAAGTGCCTGGACCGAAGGCGGTTCAGCCGCACGATGGCGCGGATGGAGACCCGAAACCGTTGTGCGATCTTCGAAAGCGTGTCCCCCCGCCGCACTCGATACCGCGAAGCCCCAGCGTATCGCGTCAGTTTGTGGGGTTTGATAGATGGGAGCTTGGCGGCAAACAGGCCGCTCGTTCCCATGGGCACACGGAGCCCGAATTTCCGCGGCGGCGTCACCGAATAGCGTAGAGAAGGGTTGAGCTTCTTGAGCAGCCTTTGGGAGACCCCCACTGCCGCCGCGATGCTTTTGAGATGCACTTGCTTGTTCATCTCGAAAGTCTCGTGAGTAGGGCCGGAACCCGGCTCACCCAAATCGTCAAACCCAAACGCCGCAGGGTCTTGGATGATGTAGAGCGTTGCATAAAAGCGCGGCACGTAGCGGGCTGTCTCATAGGGAAGGAAACGGAACAGATCCCAGAAGTCATCCAGGTAGTTGACCTTTTGGCGTCGGATTGCACGGGCCACGTTGCCTTCGCCGCAATTGTAGGCGGCAAGAGCCGTGCTCCAGTCTCCGAATAGACCGTGGAGCTGCTGCAAATAGGCGATGGCCGCGTCCGTTGCCAGGTCTGGGTCCATCCGCTGGTCCACCCAAGAATCCCGCTTCAGCCCGAACCGGTATCCCGTACTGGGAATAAATTGCCACAGACCAAGTGCCCGCGCCCGCGACAGAGCCCGGACCTTGAAACCACTCTCGATGAGCGGAAGCCAAGCAAGCTCGCTGGGCATGTGGTGCTCCGCCAATTTCTTTCGGATCCGGGGGAGATAGCTTCCAGCCCGATGGTACGATTCTAGGAAAAACCTGCGTTCCCGGTTCTGGAACGACTTGATTTCCCTGCGCACCCAGTCGTTCATCACCAACGGAATCTCCGTCGATCCGCCGGCGAGGGCCTGGCCCTTGGATGCCTCCATCGTCACCACAAGCTTGGCAAGCCCCAATTTGAGCGATTCCCGAAGTTTCGCCTCTTCCACTTCCAATTCACCGGGCATCAGGACGACGTCTCGAAGTGCAAGATCAATCTCTGCACGGGATTCCGGCAGCCGGCCTTCCTTCCAGTGCTTCTTTGCCAGCTCGTAATGGTGGGAGGCCGAATCCAAAAAACGAGCCTTGGCGTCTGGCCAGAGAGGCTCCTGCTCCCCTTGGTCCAGAGAAACCACCGGAAGCGACGTCTCTCCCAGAATCTCAAACTCTTGAATCTCTTCGGATGGAGCAGGAAAGGCCTCCAGCGTCGAATCAGGCGCCCGCCCGCGTTCGGGGGGATCAGCCGGTAAGCTCTCCACGACTCCGTTTGGGTTGGAAGCGATGGCCCGCGAAACCACGTTCCGCTCCGAAGTTTGCGTTGTTCCAGCACAAGCGGTCAACAACACAAGGAGCACTGACCCCATTGCCGTGGCCCCCCGACATCTTTTGCTTCCGCCGCCAAACCGCACCATCGTCTCCTCCTGCAAGACCACTTGGAAAGGAAGCCGTAAGCAAACTTCCCATGGATGACGTACTATACCCAACAACGGGTCACGGAGTAAATCGGCAGCCCTCTTCTTCAGCGTGGACAGTCTGGACTCCCTGTTCTTTTTCTTTGGGTTGGCTTCCGCTCTCGTCGCTCACCTCCGTTGCGCGCCAATCGCCCTCTCCCGCCGGCTGAAACTCGATCTTCCCCCGGTTGCCCAGCGTCTCCCCAATGCCAGCAGCAGAAGCGCCAGGACCAGAATCGCCGTCCGAGGCGTCGTCGCTAACGGCGCCGAAGAGAGATCCAGATAATAATCCTGAGTCCCCGTGCATCCAGATCCCGCTGATACCTCAAAGACCCAGGGCCCCGGGTCAGGATCCAGGATGCGGATCTGCCGCAAGGTTGGCGCCAGACGGAGCAGTCCGAACTCCTCTCCGCTGGGAGTCCAGATCCGGATGTCGGTGACACAGTTCGGATCAGCGGGGCCGTACAAGTAATAGTTGATCCGGAGCTCGTCGTCCGGGGCATCAACCTGATGCGTACTGATTTCCGGGTTGCCGGGAACAACGGTTCTTGGAGTGGCCGTTGCCGTGGGAGTCGGGCTGGACGTCGGAGTCAGAGTCGCCGCCGGAGTCACCGTCGAAGTCGGCGTTGGCGTGGACGTGGGAGTCGGCGTTGGCGGCGTTGTCAGGTCGAAATCGGCAACCGCGGCCCAGAGCGTCCCGCCGATGGGATCGTGGAACACCAGATGGATCTTCTGATCGACGGCGGCAACCACCGGATGCTCGCCACCAGCCGGACCCGCGTCAGAGGGAAGACCGAGGGGGCCTGGGAATTCCGTGAGCAACTCGTCTCGGAAGGAATAGGTGAGCCGCGGAATGCCGTTGCCATCTTCCCGGTCCCAGACAACCATGATTCTGGAAGGCGATGCTGCCACGATTTCCGCGATCCCCGGGACACTGTCAAAGCTGCTATCCAGAATCTGCGATTGCAGAACGGTTTGAGTCGAAGGCTGGTATCGCGTGTAGAGCAAATGCCTGGATCCATCCGTGGTGTCTGTACTGACCGTGGCAAACTGGATCTCATCATCGTCGAGCACGGCCAGGCGGCTCGCCCCCACGCTCCCCACGATCCCCGTAAGCGGAAGGGTTGTCACAACCCAGTTCTGCCCGTCGAAGCGGCCGTGGAAGCTCTTGTGGAACCGTCCCACTTCGTGGAGCATTGTCGGCCCGAGAGCCGTATCGAGGTTTTTCTGAAGACTGTCCGTTCCCTCGGGAGCCAGGCGCGTCGTTTCCAGGATGGTGGCGTTCACCAAGCTGATCCGCAGATCGTACGTGCCATCTTGCCAAACCGCGGGCTCGAAAGCCGGCTCTCCGGGTTTCGGCAGTCCTGCCGAGCCTTCAAGGTCGCGCACCGCCCCTCCAATCAGAAGGGCAAAGAGATGGAGTCCGCCTCCGGCGATCCAGTACCGGACTGAGAGATCTTCAATGTCGGCCGGCAAAATCACGGTCTTGACGCCACCGGTTATGTTGCCGCCAATGTCCACGTGCCGCAAGAAAGCCAGAGAAGTTGGCGGCTTGCCCGCCCAAGCGATCCAGGCTCCGCCCAGGGCATCGAGAGTTAGCCGGGGCTGGTTCTTGTCCAGTTGTCCCCCGTTGGCCGGCGTGTTCGGATCACTGATCTTCTGCTCCACGCCCCACGCCAATGTGTCGTAGTGGCGGTAATAGATCTCCGAGCCACGACGGTAGACAAGATGCCCTCGCCCTCCGGGAGTCATCTCCAAATCAAGGTTGCCGCCACCTGAATCAAGAGCGGAAAAAGATTCGAAGTCCAGAGCCCGGACCGGCGGGGGTGCCATCACGAGCAAGCCCACCAACAGGGTTGCGCACCCGAAGAGCCTGTTCCACGCCGTTCTGAATTCTTCCGAGCCCCCGCGGATCCAGTTGTTCATCGTGAGCCTCCTTCAAGAGAACAAGGACGAGTAAGCTAGCGGTCTCCTTACTGATTGCCCAGCCTCGAAACTCTTTCCGGGATTGCGCCGAGCCACCCACCGGCGGCCGGAGCGGAGCCTCACCCGATATCCGCCAGCGACCGCGAGAATCTTCTTTCCATAGCGCCCCCAAACAAGACGCAACGCGTCGTTTTGCGTTCGACGGTCGTTGCGTGCGGGTCTCCCGGCCCGCATGGGGGCCTCGGTCATGGTACCGGCCACCCGAAAAAAGCGCGCAGCGCACAAAGATGTGGGTCCAGGGAGCTGGCTCCCTGGCGTGGGTCTGGGAGCGGCGCTCCCAGCGGAGGTCCGGA
>JAJRTK010000443.1 GCA_024278345.1 bacterium
AAGCTGAAGGGCTTCCAGGTGGCCCAGTTGGCCTACGACGTGACGGTGCGGTTTTGCCACAGATACATCGACCGACGCAGCCGAACGCATGACCAGATGGTGCAGGCGGCGCGCAGCGGCGCGCAAAACATCGCCGAAGGCAGCCAGGCTTCCGGCACCTCGAAAAAGTTCGAACTGAAATTGACCAGTGTGGCCCGTGCCAGCCTCGAGGAACTGCGGCTGGACTACGAGGATTTTTTGCGCCAGCGCGGGTCGCATCTGTGGAGCCCGGACGATCCGCGGCGAAAAAAGCTGGTGGCGCAACGCTGCCAAACCGCGGATGAAGTGGCACGCTGGGTGAAAGAAGTGGCGCACCGGGACCATGGACGACATGGACAGAATGGACAGGTGACGGAGTCCATAAAGTCCATAGAGTCCATCCAGTCCATGTACCCTGAGCTATCGGCCAACGCCGCGCTGGTTCTGATCGGCGTGGCCTGCGCCTTGCTGGACCGCCAGATTGCGGCCCTGGCCGCCGCCTTCGAGAAGGAAGGCGGCTTCACCGAACGGCTTCATCGGGTCCGCACCGCAAGACGAGAAGGCGCCTGAATGACCCAGACTACTGAAATGGCGTTCGAAGCCTACATCGAGCATGTCCTCCTGGATCGATCCGGCTGGCATCGGGGCACGAACCGGGACTGGGACAAGGCGCGTGCGATCTTCGCACCCGAGGTTGTCGCTTTCATTCAGGACACCCAGCCGACGCTTTGGGAACAAATGGCCACGCTGCATGGCGCGGAACTCGAGTCGAAGTTGATCGCGGCTTTGTGCAAGGAATTGGCTCGCAAAGGCATGCTGCATGTGTTGCGCCATGGCTTCAAATTCTACGGCAAGAGCTTCAGGATGGCCTACTTCCGCCCCGCTCACGGCCTGAATCCGGAGATCCTGGAGTTGTACGCCAGGAATCGGCTCACGGTTGCCCGCCAGGCGCCATGCCACCCGGGCGACGACAGCACGGTGGACCTGTTGTTCGCGGGAAACGGTTTGCCGGTCGCCACCTGCGAACTGAAGAACCCCAACACGCATCAGACGTGGCGCGATGCAGTGCGCCAGTACAAGCAGGACCGCGATCAGCGCGCCTCGCTGTTCGGTTTCAAAACCCGGGCCCTGGTCCACTTTGCTGCCGATCCCGACGAGGTGCATATGACCACTCGCCTGCAGGGGGACAAGACGTTCTTCCTGCCCTTCAACTGCGGCAGTCATCCCGGACAAATCACCTGCGGGGCCGGAAATCCGCCGCATCCGAGCGGGTATCGGACCGGCTACTTCTGAGGAACTCCCGCGGCGCGACCGCGTTCTGGAGAATCCCGGGCACTTCATGTTCATCGAGCACAGAGAAGAGAAGATCGACGATGGGCGGGGCGGCAAGAGGCGGGTGACCAAAGAAACAATGATTTTCCCGCGCTACCACCAACTTGACTCCGTGCGGAAACTGATAGATGCGGCGCGGCGGGACACAGTCGGAAAGAACTGCCTGGTCCAGCATTCGGCGGGCAGCGGCAAGACCAACGGCATCTCCTGGTTGTCGCACCGACTGGCGAGCCTGCACAATGATCGGGACGAGAAGGTGTACGACTGCGTGGTGGTGATCACCGACCGCCAAGTGCTCGACCGGCAGCTCCAGGATGCCATCTACCAGATCGAGCATGCCCAGGGCGTGGTGAAGCCGGTCGACAAAGACTCGAAGCAGTTGGCCGAAGCATTGGTCGATGGAACCAAGATCGTGGTGACGACACTGCAAAAAGTCCCTTTCGTTCCGAGGGCGCTTCTGCACATCGCGGCGGGCGGGAGCATCGAGGATCTCGGCCAGGGAGATCAGTGGGAGGTACGTGAAGAGACGGCACAGTGGCAGAGACGTGCTCAAAAACCACACGACGTACAAAACGCATTACCGACTGGTGAAGGCAGAAGCAGAACCGCCGCCCGCCGCCAAACCTCTTCTCTACGTGGACATCCCCGAAAACGATCTGTTGGGCTACGGCGTGCCGGCCGAGTGGCTTTGCGAGGTGCGCGAAGCGACCGAGGACACGATTCTGGACCTGGCGGATCGCCTGCCGAGCGAGGTGTCCGAAGCCCTGCTCGAACTGGCGACCGGCGGGCGAGACGACGCCCCGTCGGCCCATTCCGGACGAGCGTTCTGTCATGGCGGAAGGTACTCGATTTCGATACCGATTTCGACCCCGACCCCGATTCGGTCATCTCCCGGCCAACGCCGAGGCTCACCGGCGCGCGGTAGCGCGTCCGTTGTGCAGCCGCTTGTTGGCTTCCGTGTTCTGCCTTCTTCGTTGTCGTGGTCGATTTTGGGAGGGCGCCACGCAGAGGCCGAGGAACAACGTGTTCTCCTTGCCTGGAGCCAAACCCAGGGTTGGAGCCAGCTGCCGGAATCGAACCGGCGACCGCCTGATTACAAATCAAGTGCTCTACCAACTGAGCTAAGCTGGCCCATTGCCGAGGCAGGGTTTTACTATAGGCAAAGAGAGGGGGGATGCCAGTTCCACCCGGGGCGGCGCATCCCGTGCAGGCCGACCCCCGAAGGAATGGGCCCCGGCGGGTTGGTCCGCCGGGGCCGCGGAGGTCGGCTGCCGTGGAGGGTGGGGATCACGAGAGAAGACGGAAGAGGTCCACGCAGCGGTTGCTGTAGCCGAATTCGTTATCGTACCAAGAGATCACCTTGACGAAGTTGTCGTCGATGACCATGGTGCTGAGGGCATCGAAGATGGAGCTGCGCGGGTCTCCCACGACATCCGCCAGCACGATGGGTTCATCGGTGTAGCCCAGGATGCCGGCCAATTCTCCATCGGCGGCGTCCTTCATGGCCCCATTGATTTCGTCCGCCGTGGCGCCATTCTCGAGTTGGACGACCAAGTCCACCAGCGAGCCGGTCTGGGTGGGCACTCGCATGGCGCATCCGTTGAGCTTTCCACTCAGGCTGGGGATGACCAGCCCCACGGCTTTGGCGGCTCCCGTGGTTGTGGGGATGATGTTCACCGCTGCCGAGCGGGCCCGTCGGAGGTCTTTGTGCGGACCGTCGATCACGGCCTGATCGTTGGTGTAGGAATGGATGGTGGTCATCAGCCCCCTCACCACACCGAATTTGTCGTTGAGCACCTTGGCCACCGGGGCCAGGCAGTTCGTGGTGCAAGAGGCGTTCGACACGATTCTGGCTTCCGGGGTCAAGGTGTCGTGGTTGACGCCCATGACCACGGTTGCGTCCACATCTTCCGGGCTTTTGGCGGGGACGGAGAGGAGAACCCTTTTGGCTCCCGCCTCGAGGTGTCCCTGAATGCCATCGCGCGTCCGGAAGGCTCCGGTGGATTCGAGCACGATGTCCACGCCCTTGTCTCCCCAGGCGAGGTTTGCCGGGTTTTTTTCCGCGCTGAGAGAGATGGCGTTTCCGTCGACGACGAGGTTCTTGTCCGTGGCCTCCACGGTTCCGGCGAACCTGCCCATGACGGAATCGTACTTGAGGAGATGGGCCGCGAGGTCGGGCGAGATGAGATCGTTGATATGCACGATTTCCACATCGTCGCACGTGTTGACGATGCGGAAGACATTCCGTCCGATTCGTCCGAAGCCGTTGATGCCAATTCTGATAGCCATTCCTCTGCTCCTTTTGGTTTGGGGGATTGTCCTTCTCTATGGCAACAGGCTTGACCCACAAGTCAACTGTCGGCCACACGCTTCCTGAAGCGAATCGAAAATATATCTCCCGGATGCGGGCGTTCAAGGTCATGGTCGGCGTGATGTACAGGAGACAGGGGGCATGAAGGGATCCACCTTCGGTCGGGGACGCGCTTTTGGAGACGGGACGCCGGGATGCGGGGGGGGCGTCAACCGTCAGGCGCCGGTTTGGGGCTCAGCACCACGTACGTGGGCAGTCCGAGCACCTCATAGCGTTCGAGTGCCCAGCGGACGACGGGATCCTGCGCATCGTCCGTCTGGAAGGCGATTCTGACATAGGGGGCAAGGCGTTTTTGCACGGTTTCATTCTTGAAGGTGGTCTTCTTCATCTTCATGCAACTTTTGCAGCTCAACGCCCAGAAGTCCAAGAACACGGCTTCTTGCCGGCTCACGGCCCGCTGCAAGCCCGCCCGGAGGGAGGTTTCCCAGCCGGAGGAGTCGGCTTCGGCCGTTCGGTTCGCGTTCGCGCTGTGGAGCACGAGTTGCACTCCGAGCTTTCCGTAGTACCCGGCGAAAAGGAAGATGAGGATGCCGAAGCCGTGTTTGACATGATTCATCCAAGCCCCCGGTTTGGGCATGAAACTCAGTCCGGCCCCGGCGAACGGCCAAGGCAGAGCCATCCCGATTCCGAGCATGAAGGGCAACATGAGGCCGAGGACGTTCTGCTTGGCGTACAGGTCGGTGGCCAGGAGGAGCACGGAGATCAACACGGGAGCCACGCATGCACCCGCCAGGAGCGCTGCCATTCCCCCGAAGAGGAGGGCCGTGACAAACGGGGATTTCGCCGCACCCCGATCGCCGGTTCCCCCCCTCTGGAACTTGGAGAAATCCACCGCAAAAAGATCGAACATCGCACATCCCAGCGCGACGAAGACCAAGATGATGCCGAAGTTGAACCAGGGAGATGCGTTGAGGCTGCCGAATTTCGAGCCGGTCAGTACCACCAGGAGACCCAGAATGCCGTAAACCAAGGCCATGCCGAGGCCGTAGGTTCCTCCCAGCAGGAACCCCCGCCTC
>JAJRTK010000444.1 GCA_024278345.1 bacterium
CCATTGCGGGAAGAAGCGGAGCAGCAGCGGCGCTCCGCCGAACGACTGCGCCTTCTTGTCCATGGATTAGAGCGGGAAAACCAGGAGCTCCGGCGGCAGTTTGCCTTCAACGATCCGGGGAGCTTCTACTCGCCCCTCCCGGATCTCCGACGGATCAGGGAGCGGGAGGACCGGATCTTCTCTGTCCCGTTGAATCCGCCCTTGGGGATCGATCTGAACCTGGAGTCTCAACTGGAAAGATTCGAGGCGATCTCCCGCCATTCCAGTCTCCAGCCTTTTCCACGGACCCAGAGGGCCGGGCTTCGATATTACTTCGAGAACCCGTTCTATTCCTACGGCGACGCCCTCTTTTTGTTTTGCCTGATCATGGAGCTCAAGCCCCGGAAAATCGTGGAGATCGGTGCCGGTTTCTCTTCCTGCGTCATCCTGGACACCAACGAGCTTTTCTTCCACAACCGGATCGACTGCACCTTCATCGAGCCGCACCTGGAACGCCTTGAGAAGCGCCTCAAGGAAGGCGACGGAGAGCGAAGCCACTTCATCGCGGAGCCGATCCAGGAGGTAGACTCCAGCACCTTTAACCGGTTGGAGGCCGGGGATTTCCTTTTTGTCGATTCGTCTCACGTTGCCAAGGCCGGGAGCGACGTGAACCGGATCCTGTTTGAGATTCTGCCGCGCCTGCGGGAGGGCGTCTTGGTCCATTTCCACGACATCTTCTTTCCCTTCCAGTACCCGAAGGAGTGGATCTACGAGGGCCGGGCCTGGAACGAAGCCTACTTGCTCCGGGCCTTCCTCCAGTTCAACACCGATTTCGAGATTTTTTTGTGGAACCAGTTCCTGGCGCTCACCCAGCGGTCCCACCTGGAACGTCTGATGCCCTTGGCCCTCAAGAACCCCGGCGGCGGCCTCTGGCTCCGGCGCACCCGTTCCAGCCGTCCGGGCCGCAGTCCAGACACTCACCAGGCGGCCGGCGCCAGACAAGGGGAAATTCGGCTCGGTTGCCTGTCAACACCCGGTCCTGACGACTCCTCTTGCCCTTCCCGGGGGCCGGATCCCGTTTTTCCAGAACTGCCGGACGCATCCGAATGGGATCTTGCGGCCACACCCAATTCGCGGCCCGGGCGCCATGAATCGGCAGACGCGGCGAGCGGCCGGAGCAGAGCGAGGGACGGGAGCGGAACGCAACGGAAAAACACCAGCTTGACCGTTTCTGAAAAGGCAGGGTCCGAGGAGTACGCAAAGAGCATTCGACAGGAGATCGAGTTCTTCAAAGAGTGCGATGTTCACGCGCTTCCAGCGATATTTCACTACTGGACCCATCGCTATCTGGTTCCCAAGTTCCAGCGGTTCGGATTTTCGAACATCCACGAGTTTTACACCGACCGCCTGGCCCGGCTTTGCGTGGAACAGGGTCAAGTCCGCATCGCCAGCCTGGGCGCGGGCCTGGCCGAAATCGAGATAGAGCTGGCGGAACGTCTTGTGAGCCTTGGACATACGGGCTTTACCATCGAATGTATCGAGCTGAGTCAGGAGCTGCTCCGACGGGGCCATGCCCGGGCTGAAGAGCGGGGAGTCGCGAGATTCCTCCGATTCGAGGCGAGCGACCTCAACCGGTGGCGGCCGGAAGGGCTGTACGACGCCATCATCGCCAACCACAGCCTCCACCACGTCGTCGAGCTGGAACACCTTTTCGCCCGGATCCGAAAGGTGCTGGGGCGCTCCGGCCTTTTCCTGGTGTCGGACATGATCGGGCGGAACGGCCACATGCGCTGGCCCGAGACGCTTTCAGTGGTTCACCGGTTTTGGCGGCGTCTTCCCCGGTCCCACCGCTTCAATCGCCTCCTGAACCGGCACGAGGAGCTGTACGAGAACTGGGATTGCAGCCGGTCGGGCTTCGAGGGCGTTCGCGCCCAGGACATTTTGCCGTTGCTTCTGGAAATCTTCCATTTTGACCTTTTCATCGCCTTTGGCGGGATCATGGATATCTTCATCGACCGGGCGTTCGGTCCCAACTTTGATTCCAAGAAGGAATGGGATCGCTCCTTCATCGACGATCTGAATGCCGTCCAGGAGGATCTTCTTGCGGAGGGACGCATCAAGCCCACGCAAATGGTCGCCGCGATCTCCCTCAACCCCGTGGAGAATCCCCGATTTCTTGAGAATCTGTCGCCAAGGCAGGCGGTTCGACCGCCAGAGGCACGCCTGCCTGCATCCGCCGAAACTCAGCGTAGCCCCAGGCCGAAGACCAGCACACAGGGCGCGTTCTGATCCAAATCCCCGAAAGGGGCCATCCACGGACTTCCTTGGCAGGTGGCATCGAGCCGGGTGAAGGGACGCCTGGCGGTGGGCAAGGAGCCGCTGATGGTGAAGCGTGCGTGATCCCGGACGCGGAATTCGCCCGCCGGCTTGCCATCGACGCGAATGGCGATTCGGATGGGGTTCTCGAGATCCAGGCCCTTGGGAAAGAACCCACGGAGCCACCACTCCTTTTGTTCCGCCCGTTTCAATCGGACCCCGGCACCGCGCTTCATCAGGGCAAGATTATCAGAAAACCGGCGCCACCCGTAAAGAAGTTGTTCCCCGGAGAAACTCGTCTCCACGGCGAATTGAATGGCGGAGGAATAGCGCTCCATCTGGGCCTCATCGCCTAAAAAACCCAGGGGATGGGCGTCCGGCTGCCCGCCCATGGGTCTTAGGAAGACGGGGTTCTCCGGTGGCTCCCCCCCGCCCACGTAGCCCAGGGCCGCCAGTTGGGATTCCAGCTCAGGGCTGATATCAGCGGTTTCCTGGCGGTAGCCGCCGGTAGAGAGAGTCGCCAGGTTGGAGCGATGGATCTCTCGAAGGCGCGCCAAGAGATCGACGGCCTGTTTTTCGTGTCCCGGCAGCAGATTCCGGGTCTCCGCCGGGTTCAGCTTTTCATCGTAAAGGTTTTTTTTCCGGAGACGCCCGTCCAGGACGAGCTTGTAGCGGCCCTGTTGCAGGGAACGGAAAAAATCGATGGGAGCCCCGGTTTCATCGTATCGGACCAGCCCCTCCGCGTAGAGTTCGCGCACTCTTTCCGAGGGCTGGCCTTGGATCAGCTCCACCAGGCTTCGGCCTGACAGGTTCCGGGGAATGACCGCCCCCGCCAGCTCCAGAAGAGTGGGCATCAGGTCCATGAGGCCCACGGGTTCGACCCGAACTCCCCGGGGAATACCGGGCCCAACGATGAGTAAAGGCACCTGGAGCAGCTCCCGGTAGTGGCTGGTTCCATGGCCCATGCCCCCATGGTCCCAGAACTCTTCGCCGTGATCCGAGGTCAAGACGACGATGCTCTTTTTCAGGAGCGCCCGGTCCTCGAGCAGGGCAAGGATTTCCCCCACCAGACCATCGACGAAAGCGATCTCGCCGTCGTAGAGGTCGATGATCTGCCGCCGTGACCTCGGGTTTACGGCGAGGGCGCCAAGCTGCATCCGTTCGATGGCCGAGAGCGGTTTTCCGTTGGGCCGATTTTGGGGCGGGCGGTAAAAGAGCTCAGCCGTGGGAGTCAGCGGCCCGGTGACGAACGGGTTGAGCTTTCGTGGCGGTGCGTAGGGTGCGTGGGGCGCCACAAAATGTAGGTAAAGGAAGAAGGGCCGGGTCTTGGGCTCGTCCAGGTAAGTCCGGGTGATCCACGGGATGGAGCGATCATCCGCCTGCCACCGGACCGTGGACCAGCCGCTGGCGGGATGCGCTTTCCGGTACGCCTTGTTGGGCGAGATATACCGGTGGAAGCCACGGTGGAAACCGAACTGGGCAGAGATGTTGCCATTCAGATAGTAGCCCACGGTCTCGTAACCCCGCTGGCGGAGAAGCTGGGCCAGGGTGGGGAGTCCTCTGGCGATGGAATCGCCGTAGGCGACGGCTCCGTGGACCGATGGGTAGACGCCGGTCATGAGGGAAGCGGTGGAGGCGCGGGTATAGGAGGCGGCGGCGAAGGCGTTGGGGAAGGATATGCCTTGTGCCGCCAGGCCATCGAGGTGAGGCGTCGTGGGGCGAGAATACCCGCCGAAGCCCACATGATCGGCCCGCAACGTGTCCAGAAGGACCAGGATGATATTGGGCCGTATCCGCGATCCGCCCGGCTGGTTGGCTTCAGGCGTGCAGCCGGTTGGGGCGGTCATCAGAAGAAGGTTGAGAAAAAGAGGCAGAAACCATGGGCACAAGCTATGGCTTCCCGAGTCATGGCCGTGGCGCCCCAGATTTGGTTTTGATGTTGTCAGAATCAATTGCCGTCTATTCCTCCCTTCACCTTCGGCAACGCACTTTTCCGCCCGAAGCTAGCACCGACCGGCGCTCCCTTGCCGCGCAATACGTCCCTGTTCCCCTGTTGCCCCACACAGAAAAACAGGAGCCGATGCTTTTCGTTGCAGCGGCCCTTCAAGACGAAGACTGTGCTATAGTTTAGTTCTGTTCCAGCGGTGCCGGACGCGCCGCTCGAAGGATCTCCGTGGAGGGGCGAATCCATGGGTAAAAAGTTGCCTTTGCTCGTTTCCATGGCCATTCTAGCCGTCGGATTCTGGTTCAGCCACGAGCTCCAAGTCATTGCTGCCGGCGTGGCGATTTTTCTGTTTGGAATGCTTCTTTTGGAAGAGGGCTTCACCGCCTTCACGGGGGGCTTCTTGGAGCGGATTCTGCGGCGCTGCACTGATCGGCTGTGGAAGAGCCATCTTTTCGGCTTTCTGACGACAACGGTCATGCAGTCGAGCTCGCTGGTCTCGGTGATTGCCATCTCTTTCCTGAGCGCCGGCCTCATCGGCCTCACGGCCGGCGTCGGGATCATCTTCGGAGCCAACATCGGGACGACCACCGGCGCATGGCTCATTGCCGGCTTCGGGATGAAGGTCAAGATTTCGGCGTACGCCATGCCGATGCTGGTGTTTGGGCTGATCCTGAACTTCCAGTCCAGCCGCGAGCTCAAGGGCGCGGGCCGGATTCTGGCCGGGCTGGGTTTCCTTTTTCTAGGCATCCACTACATGAAGGAAGGCTTCGAGTCGTTTCGCTCCACCCTCGACCTCGCCTCCTTTGCCATGACCGGTATGCTGGGGCTGCTAGTCTACACGCTGGTCGGTGTATTGGCGACGGTGATCATGCAGTCGAGCCATGCGACCCTCTTGCTCATCATCGCCGCGCTTGCGTCGAAGCAGATCACTTACGAGAACGCTCTTGCCCTGGCCATCGGAGCCAACATCGGGACAACCATCACGGCGATCCTCGGCTCCATCAGCGCCAATGCGGCCGGGAAACGGTTGGCGGCAGCGCACCTTATTTTCAACTCCGTGACGGCTATCATTGCCATTTCGTTCATCAACCCGTTCGTACAAGCGGTGGAAAAGATCGCCAATTTCGTGGGAATCGCCGCCGATGATTGGACACTGAAGCTGGCGCTCTTCCACACTCTTTTCAACGTCGTTGGCGTGGTGGTGATGCTTCCATTCATCAAGCTAATGGTGCGTTTTTTGGAGCGTTTTTTTACCGCTGCCCAAAAAGCGGCCGGTTTCGAGACGAAGTTTCTCAACGAGGCAGCGCTCCAGCACCCCGACACCGCCGTGGAGGTATTGCTTCGGGAGACCGGCCACCTCTTCGACAATGCCTTCGAAATCATCGCTCACGCCGTCAATCTTCACCGCGTCGATATCCTTTCGGACAAGGATCTCCAACAAATCGTCCAGACACCTTCCCCCCCCATCGAGATCGACGTCACGCGAAAATACTACGGAAGTATCAAGACCATCTACAGCGCCATCGTAGAGTTTGCCACGCGCGCCAGAGCCAGCGAACGGATGACTCCCGCACAACAAAAGAAGGTCGATTCCATTCGGAAGGTCTGCCGAAACATCGCGGAAACGGTCAAGACGATCTCCCTGATGAAGGCCAACATTCGTCGCTACTCCATTGCGGCAAACCCCTTTATCCAGGCCGAATACAACCGCCTTCGCAAGAATCTCGCATCCTTTCTGCGAACCCTCCAACGCCTCAGAAAATCCGACAACCCAAAGGAAATCCGCCAGGGGATCGCCCAGATGAAAGAGAAACTCCAGGAACTCGATGTCCTGGCCAACGGCACCCTGGACGATCTGGTCCGCAACAGCCGCATCACAAGCGAGATGGCCACCAGCCTCATGAACGACAGCTCCACCATGGTGGATATCGGCCGATGGCTCGTGGAAATCGTCCAACGCATGGCCATTGTGGAAGACAAAAACCTCCAGCCACGGCACGAGCAACAGGTGACCGAAGATTTGGACTTCATGGACTTCCTGGAAAAAGTGATGCTGGATGGCGATGCCTCCCCGGATAAGCCCCGGGCCACATAGTTTCCCGCTTCAGAAGCATGCTCCGGCCAGGACGTTCTTCTTTTTTTGGGTTGCGTTCCGCTCCCGGCGACGGCAGTCCGTCCGCCGCCACTCGCCTTGTTCATCGCGAGATCGGTCTTTTCGCCGCAATACCGGGTTCTCCAAGAGGACTGGCCAGACTATGTCTCACTCAGCCGCTCCAACTCCGCCACCACTCGAGCCAGGTCGTTCAGGAGTCTGTCTGACGCTTTGCCGCCAAGACTCTTCAAAGTTCCGCGGTAGTACCACAGAATATCCCTTTTACCTCGAGTAAACTTGCTCCAGATCGCCTCGCCTTCCCGGCGGTAGTCCGCCAGCATGCAGCGGGCGTTGTGGAGCTTGTCGGCGGCGCACACCCGGGCCACCGAGGGACTGGCGGTCCGAAGGTGGGCAAGGTGTTGTTCCTTCCGCGATTGCCAGGGAGGCTTGGGCAACGTCGTGCAATCGCTGCACCCATCGACAATTCGGGCAACCCGCTCTCCGAACCTCCGCAGGATCTCCCGGCGGGTCTCAACGCCTCCCTGATCTTCCACAGCATCGTGCAAAAGCGCGCTGATGGCCTCGTCTTCATCTCCGCCATCCTCCAACACCAAGGCCGTCACGGCCAGAAGGTGCGAGATATAGGGAATATCTGTACCCTTCCGAAGTTGGCTTTTGTGCAACTGAGCCGCGTACAGAAGTGCTTCTTCAAATCGCTCCGACAAAAGAGGAGCAGCGTTCGTTGAAACCATGGTTTTCCTTTCAGCAGCGAGGTCAAACCAAGAGCCTGATCCCGCTATCGGAAGTCTTCTTCCAGGCACTGGCGCATCAATGCAACATCGCCCCCTGGAAGGGCCGAAGAATCCAACCTTCCACCCTCCAGGAGCAATCGAAAAAGTACCATTTGGTTGAGATCCGGCATGGCGGATTCTCCAAGCAGTGCATCCACTAGCTCCAGGCTCTGGGTCGTCAGCACCACCTGCAGCCCCCGTTCGACGGAGGAGAGGATGGCCCGGGCGGTCTGGCGGAGCACGGCCGGGTGTTGGTGTGCCTCCGGTTCCTCCAGAAGGATCAGGCCTCGGGGGCAGGTGGCCAGCTCCAGGCAAAGGCGGAAAAACCTTCGAACATTATCTCCCGCCAGCATCAACGGAAGGCTGCTTCCGTGAAACACCACGTGGAGAACAGGCTTGTCGGTACCCACAACCTCCACGGTCAACAGGCGAGGCAGGATCTCTCCCACCTGCTCGATGACCTCCTTGGCGGTGCCCTGCTCCATCGCCTGGAGGAAGAGCTCGTGGATACGGGCCTCATAACGCCGGAGACTCCCATCGACCAAGCGAACTTCCGGGATCTCCGTCAGGCCCGTAAACTCCGCTGGCGCCGGCTTCTCAGCCTTTTGTCCTCGCCCTTTAGAACCATCTTGAGGCCCCTTGAAACGGCAGGTTCGGGTTTCCCCGCCCAGGGTCGAAACGCTGATTTGGGCTGGACCCTCTTCTCCGCCTTTCCAAAGAAGCCAGCGGACGCCCGCCGGCAAACCGTGTCGCCGTACAGCCAAGGCCGCCGCCTCCCTGGGTTTCGGGTTGGCGCCTATGTTCAGAGCATCCAAAACGGTGCTCTTGCCTGAACCGGCCGGGCCGACGATGATAACAAGAGGCGCCAACGCGTCGAGTCTGCCCCGCCGAATCCCACGAAGATTTTTGATGGTGGCCGAGTGGATCAATCCTCACCTCGAGATGGGAACCATGAAACGTTGTTATTGTCGCACGGATTGGCGCTCTGAACGAGCGCTCCTCCAAAGCCCCGGCATCGGAGCCAGCCAAATCCCGTTCCTACTGGCTCTGGCGATTTTTTTCCCGGCAAGCATCGCGCAAGCTGAAGGCCACCGTCTGACGATTATTCACACGAACGACTTGCAGTCGCGGCTGTTGGGATACGCTCCAAATTCCGAGTACACACCTTCCCAGACGGGCGACGACTCTACCATCGGCGGGATCGCTCGAGTCGCTACACTGATTCGGCAAATCCGGTCGCGAGACCCGGAAAACACTCTCGTGGTCGATGCCGGAGACGTGATGATGGGAACGCTGTTCCACGTGCTGTCACGGGAGGTGGCCCTAGAATACCGTCTTCTCCGGCTCATCGGCTACGATGCCGTAGCCATCGGCAATCATGAGTTTGACTTCCGCCCGCGGGGACTGGCACGGACGATCCAGACGGCTTCCCTACAGGGTTCTCCATCCCTCCTGCTCTCCAACGCCCTGTTCGATTCACGCGACGGCTCGGATGACTCGCTTAAAGAGCTGGCCGCACGGGGCGCTCTCAAGCGGAGCCTCGTGTTGCGGAGAGGAGGCCTGAAGATCGGTCTCTTCGGACTCATGGGCGTGGACGCCGCCGATGTCGCCCCCAACGCGGCTCCGGTCAGCTTTGCGGATCCCGTTCAGACCGCACTGGAATTGGCCTCCCGGCTCAGACAAGAAGAGAAGGTCGATCTAGTGGTCTGCCTCTCCCACGGCGGCGTACGCCGGGATCGATCAGGGAACTGGTACGGCGAAGATTTGGCCTTGGCTCGAGTCCCCGGGATCGACGTCGTGGTCGGGGGACACACCCATACTCCCCTGGCCAAGCCGATCATGGTGGGAGAAGTTCCGGTGGTCCAGGCCGGCTCCGAAAGCCGATACGTTGGAGTCCTGGAGCTGGAAATCCATGATGGCAAGGCCCGGGTGACCCGCTATGAGCTTTTGCCGGTGGACGATTCCGCGGCGGCGGCTCCGGACATCCAGGCAATCCTCGACGAAGCCGAAAAACAGATCGACCTCCGGTTCCTTGCCTCCGAAGGGGTGTCGTTCCGCACAATCGTTCTCGAAACCGGTTTCGATCTCTTGCTGGATGAGGATAGCCTGGAGTCCAGCAACCTTGGCCCCCTTGTGGCTGATGCCATTCGTTGGAGGATCGGCAAAATCTTGACCGAAGCCGGAGCACCAGGCACCAGAGTGGACATTGCCCTCACCGCCGCCGGCCTTGTAAGGGACAATCTTCTTGTCGGGCGGCAGGGGCGGCAGCAGGTGTCGGACATCTTCCGGCTGCTTCCCCTGGGGATCGGTACCGTCGAGGAGAGTGCCGGGTACCCCTTGGCTGTAGTCTACCTCACCGCCGCCGAGCTTAGGGGCGTGCTGGAAGTCTTGACCCTGGCTTATGAGGAGAAGGGCGCGGACTACTTCCCCTACTTCTCCGGAATCCGGTTCCGGTACAACCCGCACCGGCTCCCCTTGGATCGGATCTACGAGATAGAGATCGGCGACCCTGATAGGGGCTATCGTGCTCTAGATAGAGACAACAAGAAGCTTTACGGGATCGCAATGGACACCTATATTCAGGGCTTCTTCAGCCTGATCGAAGAATCGAGCTTCGGTCTATTCTCCGTCGTGCCCAAGAATGCCGCCGGAGATCCCCTCCGGAATGACGAAGAGGCCCTCGTCGATGCGAATCCGGATCTGCCGGGCATCCAGGAGGTGAAAGAATGGACGGCGCTCCTGAGCTTCCTCCGGCAGTTCCCCGACACCAACGCAGATGGCATAGCGAACCTGCCGGAGTCCTACCGAACCGCCGAACCCAGGATGATCGCCCACCCAAGCTGGAGCCCCCGCCTGTTGTTTCAGGCCTCCAACGGCATCATGTGGAGTGCGCTGGCAGGCGGGTTTTTGGCCCTATTAGGAGTGGCCTGGATCGGATCACGGATCCGCCGCCGGATTACCCGACCTTGAGCACCACGGCCATCGCCGTGTCCCCGGCGGCACAACCACTGAACAGACCGTAGCCACCACCTTCCAGGACAAGCTGTTCGATGAGCTCAATCATGGCACGCATTCCCGTGGGCGCCTGGGGGTGTCCCCAGATGAGCGGTGAGCCAAAGCGATTGACCCGCTCGGGCTCGATCCCAAGCTCGCGGCAGAAGTAGACATCATTGATAGCGAATGGATTGTGCGTTTTGATTGCCTGGAGATCTCCGACGCCAATGTTTGCCGAGGCTAGAGCTTTCCGAGCCGCTGGCACCACGGCCATGGGCATGAATCCCGCTTTCACCCGCGCTTCTCCAAAACCCGAAACAGAGATCGTCACCTTGGAATCTTTGCTCAACTCCGAGGCTCGTTCGGCGGAACAAACGATCATGCCGGCATTGCCATCGCCCGGGAAGGTCTGGGTCCCGAAGCTCACCGATCCGTCGGGAAGCACCGGCTTGAGTCTTGAAAGGCCCTCCAAAGTCGTGGCGTAGATCCCCTCGTCGCCCTCCACCATCACCGTTTTTTTTCTCCCGAGCTTGATTTCCACGGGCACCATGTAGCGCCGCTGAAACGCCCGATCATCGGCCAATGCCTCTTGATACTGTTGGTAACGCAGTGCCGTCAGATCGTCTTGCTCTTTCTTGGCGATGCCCGCCTCCTTGGCGACATTCTCCGCCGTCTGGATCATCGGGCCACCGGCGTACGGATCCTTGTTGAAGTTGTCCCACACCGGGTTGTCCGTATCGCCCATCCCGCCGATACCCTTTGGGTTCGGGTAGTAGACATGAGGCCCGTTGCTGGTCCGGTCGCAAGTCACGGCCAGGATCGCCTCCCCCATTCCCGCCTCAAGCTGACAAACCGCCGTAGCCAAGGCTCTCACCGAGGTCGCGCAGGCCTGAGACACATTGGGACCCGTGATTCCCGGAGCCCCAAGCATTCCCGCAAACCAGGGCGCACCGTAGAAACTCTGTTTCTGTGGAACCGTGAACCCCAAAACCAGCGAGTCAAACGTCTTCGGCGAAAGCTCGGCGTCCGCTAGAAACTTCTTGCCTACCGCCGCCGCCAACTTGATGGAATGGGTTTGCGCAAAGCTCCCCTGCCATCGGCAGAAAGGAGTGCTCCAATATCGGCCATAGGGGATGTACGAGTTCTTGATAGGCATGGTCTTGACTCCTTGAACCTAGACAGCCAGCAACCTTTTTCCCGGATGGACCAGAGAAGGACCGCACTTGAAAAATAGGGCGGTGATCATCGGTGGTGGGCAGATCCAGACCTCCCGGCCAGCGATGAACGAAGTCCAAAATACTACTGGTAAAAAATGTTCGGCTTGTAGTGGGAACCTTCGGCACAGGGAAGCTCAACGTAGCCGTCCTCGTCCCCGTTGAGAGCAAGGGCCACCGTGCTGTCACAACCCAGGTCCGGCGAGCGAACCTCCACGGTGACGCGAATCTGAGCTCCACATCCGTTGTAGATGTGGTACTTGAGAATGTCTGCTTCATTATCGACGACGGCATATCCGACGCACCCAGAGATCATCCGCGGCCCTTCGCTCTCCGTGGCGCCGGTTTCGTCCACATCGTCCAAGACACCGTCATCACTCATCTCCACCACGATCTCATCGGTCTCCACAAGAAGGCTATCGCTGTCGCCATCGACGTAAGTTTCATCGGTTTCCACAAGAATACCTTCTTCGTCAGTCTCGACGACGACCTCTTCTTCCACAACGATCTCTTCTTCGTAGACGATTTCTTCTTCGTAAACGTCCTCATCGTAGTATTGGGCCCATGCCCTCGAAGGCGAGAGCGTGACAAGAAGTGCGGCAAGGATGAAGAAGGCTTTTCTATCCATAAGACTCTCCAATGTGGCGTTCATGCTGCAAACTTGCCGGCAACCGTGGAATTTTCGGGACCTGTCAAGCCAGCATGTTCGAGCTTTACAACTTGCCCTCATGATTTCCCGGGGACGGCATCCCCGATGTTCAGCAACGGATGGTCTTCGCCTGGGCCAGGAAGGCGTTTGTCATAGACAGGGTATCAACGTAAGCCGGGACACCCGCCAAAACAAAGACGCAACGCGTCGTACATGAATGTGGGCAGGGATCCCGTTGCCCTTCGTTGCAACGGGAAGTTGAGCGAGCTCCCTGGTGGGTGCAGGGCAAAGCCCTGCCGGGGACCGGG